>DVFM01000102.1 GCA_018713245.1 Candidatus Merdivicinus intestinavium | reverse complement strand
GGCTTAAAACGCAAAATACAGCGTCCTATGATTGCAATACGAAATGGGAGCGCCTCTACCTGGCGCTCCCAAATCTATACACAAGCGCGAACTCATTCCGAAAGAAAAATAGTTCGACGCTTCCTATTCTGGTGGAGGCGGGGAGAGTCGAACTCCCGTCCGAAAACCTATTCATCCAGCTTTCTCCGAGCGCAGCCGGTTGTTTGAGATTCCCTCCTGAATCCGCCAGCCGGCAGGCTGAGCCAGGAGGTATTCCCTGATACGTCAAAGGGGCCGGGAAACTCCCCCAGGACGTTGACCGCTAAATTAGGCCCGGGCTGAATCCGCGGTGCTACTCAGCGCAGGCTGCCGCTTAAATTAAGCAGCGTAAGCTAAACGATAATTGTTGTTATTAGCGTTTATATTTAGGTGCGGCGATTAAAGAGCTTCCGCCCGCTCTGCTCGCTTACTGAACTTCAAAATCCCCGTCGAAACCTTTACGCCCCCATGGGATTTTATTATTTTACCACAAAATCCCGAAAAAATCAAGTCCCTTTCCGAAAATCTGGAATGGGAAAGATTTTTCTCTGTTACGCCGTCAAAAACAAAATGAAATAAAACAAAAACACCGCCGCCAGAATCCCTCCGGCAACCAGCAGCAAAATCTTTTTCATGAACCTTTCTCCCCCGTTTTCAAATCCGTAAACTGCAGTTTATATGCATCCAGATCATAGGCGCTTCCGAAAAATGTTGTCAGAATCGTTTCCGCGTTCGCCCGGGCATTTTCCAAAAGTCCGTTGGCCACCGCGTCCTTTTCCGCCGTCTCCTTTAAGGCCGCCAACGCCTCGTTGTTTTCCTCCAGCGTAATCTGCCGGAAAATGCTCTCCTCCTCATGATAAATTTTCAGGGAATCCAGGTCCGGCTCGTTGCTCAGCACCTCGACTTCCGGCAGCCTGACCGTAATCACCGCATTTTGCTCGTCAATGTCCCATTCAATGGCGCTGAAATCCATCCCTGCCTTGATTTCCACATCATAGCTGTATATGTACTTGCTCTGGGTGAAGGGAATTTCCATCCCCCACAGGCTCCGGGAGGCTTCCGTAACATTGACCTCGGTGCAGTAGGCAGCCTGCGTCACCAGTTCCCCGATGTCCTCAAATCCCAATTTCGTGGTTTTGCTTTCGGCGGTAAATGACTTGCCGATCCCAATGCCGACGAAAATCAAAACTACAACCACAACCGCCGCGGCCAGCAGTTTTACCGTCAAATTTGCGGCCAAAACAGACTGCGTCAGCGAAAATTGTTTCTTTTCCTGCCGCCTCGCCTTTCCCTCTTTTTCATCCATCCTTTTTCCCTCTTTTGATAAAATATGTCCCATATCGCAATACTATTGTATTTTGTATTCCTCCGCACAATCTGATATTCTATCCTTATCAAGAACTTTGAGGAGGAATGAAAATGTTCGGAATCCGGCTGCGAACCATTCGGAAATCCCAGAAAATCAGCCAAACCCAACTTGCCAAAGCCATTGGAACGAACCGCCGCACCATCATCAGCTGGGAGAACGGCCGCACATTGCCCAAAGCCGGCGAAATTGTTAGGCTGTGCAAATGCTTACACATCAGCAGTGATTACCTGCTCGGTCTGTGTAACCGTATTGTCCATATCTAGCCATAAAAAACCGCCCTCCGATCAAACGGAAGGCGGGCAATTTGGTATTTTCAGCGTCCCTTAATCCATTCCTTCGCAAAGCCAATCCAGCTTTGGACCTTGGGATAGATTCCATGCCGGTCGCACATCAGTTCGTTGGCCAGGCTCAGGCCATGTCCACCGTGGGGGTAAATATGCAGCTCCACAGGCACTCCCTCCGCCGCCAGCGCGCTTGCAAACAGCAGCGAATTCTGCACCGGAACGCCGTTGTCCTCATCGGTGTGCCAGACAAAACACCGCGGCGTATCCTTGGAAACCTGTTTTTCCAGGGAGTTCAGCTCCACCAGCTCTTCCGAATACCGCTCCCCCAGCAGGCTCTCAAACGAGCCGCGGTGCGCGAATTCGCCGCCGGTAATGACAGGGTAGCTGAGGATCAGGCCATTGGGCTTATGTTCCTCGCCGGGAAAGCCCAGCGCATGCACCCAGTCCCGATTCCAGAACACGCCGGTGGAAGCCGCCAGATGTCCGCCCGCGGAAAAGCCGCAAACATAAATCTGATTCGGGTCGATGTTCCATTCCGCCGCGTTCTGCCGGATGGTGCGGATCGCCGCATACGCCTGCACCAGCTCGGTGGGGAAATATACGTCCGGCGCCACCGAATAGTGCAGGATAAAGACCGACATCCCCGCCGACGCAAATTCCAGCGCAACAGGCGTTGCCTCCCGCTCGGAGGTAAAGGCATAGCCGCCGCCGGGCAGCACCAGCACCGCAGGCCGCCTGCGGTCGGCGCAGTATTCGTCGTAATTTTTTAAGATCAGGCCCTGAAAGGAGGGTTTCCGGTCCGGGGTTTTCAGCCCCATCGCAGCATAATCCACGCCCAGATCCAGTTCCTTCAAAAACATCCCTGATTCCCCCTCTTAAAAGCGCTGACGTTCCTTCATGGCGCGCTCAATCTCGCGTTTCGCGTCCCTGGCCGCCAAATCGCCGCGCTTGTCGTGCAGCTGCTTGCCTTTGCACAGCCCCAGTTCCACCTTGACATTGCTCCCCTTAAAGTACATGGACAGCGGAATCAAGGTCAGTCCGTCCTGCTTCACCTTTCCGTAAAGCCGGAGAATCTCCGACTTGTGCATCAGCAGCTTCCGTACCCGGAACGGGTCTTTATTAAAAATGTTCCCCTTTTCATAGGGGCTGATGTGCGCGCCCTTCAAAAAGAGCTCCCCATGATCCACGCTGCACCAGCTGTCCTTGAGGTTGACGCCGCCCTGGCGGATGGATTTGACCTCCGTCCCGGCCAGCTCGATGCCCGCTTCAAAGGCTTCCAGAACAAAATAATCGTGTCTTGCTTTGCGGTTGACGGTGATAATTTTTCCTTCTGCTGTGCGCTTTGCCACGGGAACACCTCCTTTTCTACAGCTCCGTGCGGTTTTCCAGCGCGCGGTTCAAGGTTACGTTGTCCGCGTACTCCAACTCTCCCCCAATGGGAATGCCGAAAGCCAGCCGGGAAACCTTAAACCCCAGAGGCTTGAGCAGCTTGGAAAGATACATCGCAGTGGCTTCCCCCTCGATTGTGGGGTTGGTCGCCATAATGATCTCCCGCACGTCTCCGCTTTGAAGGCGCTGGAGAAGCTCCTTGATCCGGATGCTTTCCGGGCCGATCCCATTGAGGGGGGAAATCAGCCCGTGCAGCACATGGTAAAGCCCGCGGTACTCCTGGAGCCGCTCAAAGGCCATCACATCCTTCGGGTCCTCCACCACACAGATCACAGAGGAGTCCCGCTCCGGAGAAGAGCAAATGTCGCAGATCTCTTTATCGGTAAAGTTTTGGCAGATTTTGCAGTTATGAATCGAAGATTTGGCGTCGACAATCGCCTTGGCGAAAGCCTTCGCCTGCTCCTCCGGCATATCCAGCACATGAAAAGCCAGCCGCTGAGCGGTTTTCCGGCCGATACCGGGCAGGGCCGCAAAATTCTCAATCAGCTGCTTCAGCGGGAGCGGCAGATACCCCATTCCGGATTAGAACAGGCCGGGGATATTCAGACCGCCGGAAATCGCGTCCATCTTTTCCTCGGTTTCGGTTTCCACCTGGCGCAGCACCTCGTTGACGCCGCTGATAATCAGGTCCTGCAGAGTCTCCACATCCTCCGGGTCCACAACCTCGGGTTTGAGCTTGACAGACTTGAGCACCTTGTCGCCGGTCATGGTGATTTCCACAACGCCGCCGCCGACGGTGGTGGTATATTCCTTGGCCTTGATTTCCTCCTGGGCCTTTTCCATCTCTTCCTGCATCTTCTGAGCCTTGCGGATCATCTGATTCATATTCTGGGTGTTGTTGCCGTAGCCCTGAGGCAGTCTTGCTTTCATAATCGTGTCCTCCTACTTGTTCGCGAACCCTACGATTCGTGAATTTCAATGTTTTGTTCTTTTGCTTTTTTGAGTATATGGTCAAGGGCGGATGAATCCTGCCCTGAAACCTGCGGTTCTCTCCGGGCAATCCGGAGCTTATGGCGGCTTCCCAGCGTCTGCTCCACCAAATCCGCCAGCTTTGCGCCGATGTTGTTGGTGAGCAGCAGGCTCTTCAGCATGGGATTCGGGGATTCAATCAGCACAACGCCGTTGCTTACAGAAGCCTGGGAACCTTCCAGCATCACATAAAGCGCGGGTTCCGTCCGGGAAAGCTCGTCCAGGAGCGCGCCCCACTGTTCCATAGGAGCGGCAGGGCCGGAAGGCTGCTCCCCTTTCGGTTCCGGTTTGGGCGGCGCGGACGGTTTTTCCGCCGGCGCTGCGGCGGGCGCTGAAACAGCCGGGGCAGGCGCCTGCATCTGCTTCGCACAGCAAAGCCGGATCAGCGCCATTTCCACTTCGATTTTTGCATCGCCGCTGCGGGAAAGGCTGTCCAGACACCGCTGCAGCACCCCAAGGATTTCCAGAATGCGCGGCAGCGGCAGCTTTCGCGCCAGCGCGGCGTACTGCTCCAGTTCGTCCGGCAGGCAGACCAGAAACGTCTGCGGGTCGGATGTGGACTTGCACAGCATCACATTCCGGAAATGGCCGATGAGTTCGGTTACAAGCCGCTCCATCCCTTTTGCATTATCGTAAAGTTCGTCCAGCTTTCGGACGGCGGCGGCAGCATCCTGCTCCACAATGGCGTCAGACAAGGCAAACAGATGGCCGGAACCGGCGATCCCCGCCGTATCCGCCACCACCTGCCGGTCAATATGGCTGGAAAAAGCGGCGCACTGGTCCAGCAGCGAAAGCGCGTCCCGCATGCCTCCGTCCGCCAGCCGCGCGATCAGGGCGGCGGCATCCTCGTCCAGCGAGAAATCCTCCTGCGAAGCGATCTCCATCATCCGCCGGGCGCTGTCCGCCGGCCGGATCCGCCGGAAATCGTACTGCTGGCACCGGGAGATGATGGTCTGGGGCACCTTGTGGATTTCCGTCGTCGCCAGAATAAACAGGACGTGCGCAGGCGGCTCCTCCATGATTTTCAGCAGCGCATTAAAGGCGCTGGGGCTGAGCATATGAACCTCGTCGATGATATACACCCGGTAACGGCAGACTGCGGGCGCGTAATTCGCCTCATCCCGCAGGCTCCGGACGTCCTCCACACTGTTGTTGCTGGCTGCGTCCATTTCCACCACGTCCATGATGGAGCCGTCCTCAATTCCGCGGCAGACCTCACATTCCAGGCAGGGATTCCCGTCCGCCGGATGCAGGCAGTTGACCGCCTTGGCCAGGATTTTGGAACAGGTGGTCTTTCCGGTTCCCCGCGACCCGGTAAACAGGTAAGCGTGGGCGGTTTTGCCGGAGCGGACCTGGTTCTGCAGGGTGGTTGTGATATGCTCCTGGGAAATTACGTCCGAAAACACTTTGGGACGCCATTTCCGATATAAAGCCAGATACACCCTGCTCCCTCCTTTGGGCCGCGTTTGATAAAGAAACCGTGCAACCGGACATACGGAGAAGGAGGCTTGACTGCATCACATGAACGCATCCGCTTAATGCTGCTCGGTTCCCCGCCTGACATGGTTCACGGTGTTTCATCGCGCAGGACCCACTCCTCCGTATGTCGGATTGCACGTTTTTGCACTAGCTTAGCCTAGCGCTTCCTTATTATACTATATTTTCCGCAAAAAGACAACCCTTTTTTGAGATTTTTTTCATTTGCGAAAAAATACGGGAAAACCGGCGCACCTGTTCCGGCGCGCCGGTTTTTTGAAACGCCTCAATCAGAGGACATTCTCACAAAGATTCAGTCGTCTTTCCGCTTTTTCAGCGTCAGCGCCGCGACCACGGCCGCTCCGGCCAGAAGGCCGAGGCTTCCGGCAACCTTCACGCCGGTCTGAGGAGGCGCGTCGGTCTGGGGAACGGTTTCATCGCCGATTTCCTCGCCGGAAACATCGCCGGGGGTGCCGGGGACTGCGTCTCCGGGAGTACCGGGAACAGCATCGCCGGGCGCCAGAGGCGTCTCGCCGTCGTCGATGGTTTCATCGCCGGGGAGATCGGTGGTGGGGGTATCGGGATCATTGATGTCCTCATCTCCGCCGCCGGGACGGGTGGGGATATAGGGATCATTGGTGTCATCGGTATTGTCGTCGGGTTCCTCAGGGTCGGGATCGGGATCGGGATCCGGGTCGGGATCAGGATCAGGGGTCGGATCGACGGGCGTTTCAGAGACATAGTAGACCAATGTCACAGGCGCGTCGTAAAGGTAGGTGTACATATAGTCGTAATTGCCGGTGTAAGTGGTAAAGAGGACATCGCCTTTGTACACTTCAACCTTATCAATCACATAGCCGTCCTTCACACCCTGTGCAGGAATCCGCACATAGTTTTCCTCATAGGTGTCCAGAATGATGGAAGAGCCGTCCGCAAAGGTGACGCCGTCGGGTGTTCCCTCAGCAAAAACATGTTTCACGGAATAGGTTTCCGCCGCTTCGGCGTCTTTGAAAATAACTTTTACGACGCCATTCTCTTCCGGCTGGACTTCCTTCACTTCGTAGCCCAGCAGCGCAACGGTTTCCGGAATCAGCTGCCCGGCTTCTTCCAGATAAGCCTGGTCAATTACGGTTCCTTCCGCAATCCCTTCCAAAACGACAGGGGCCGCAATCTCAAAGTCCAAGGCGCTCTCATGATAATACTGTACGGTTACATCTCTGACAACAGGAGTCTCGGAAGAGCCGATTTCCAGTTCAATATAAAGAACATTTTTGCCGTCTTCTTTTTCAATGTAGGTCTTCTGAACATCGTCCAGATCGCAGGTTGTCATTGTCACATAAGTTGGCCAACCTCTGAATATGAAATCGGTATAAAAATTCTGATAATTCTCGGTGGTCAGCTCTGCCGGAATTTTGGAAGCGCTGTTGGTGCGGTAAATAAATTCCGGATCCGTGATATTCGTTTCACCGAGAACAGTTAAGTCAGATTCACCATCGCCATATTTAGCTGTAAGCGTGCAGACTGTCTTAATCTTGGCCTGCAGATTTTCGCCTGCAATCACTACAATTTTGTCGATTGCTTCGCCCTGCTCCGGCACCTCGGTTTTTTCCACAAAATTCAGGACAACCGTCACATCGGATTCCACTTTGTAGCTCAGGAGATCCGCAACCGTCTCACCGTTGATGGTATATCCCGCGAATTCGTACTTGGTTTCATCGTAGGCTACGGAAGGTTCGGTGGGAATGGTTCCGCCTGCACGAATCTGGATGGAGGAGGTCGTAATGGTTGCCGCCTCTGCCGGATTCGCGGCAAAAGTTACCGTATAAACTTCGCCGACAGGCGGGGTTATTTCATCCGCCTGATAAACCAGCTTCGCCGTCTTGGTCAGCGGATCAAAATCGCCGTAAATGTAGGTGTATCCTTCTATCTCAATTTTCCAGGAATCCACATCCACATCGTCTATATCGGTAATCGTTTCTGTCGTGGTTTTTAAGAGCGTCTTGTCCAGAGAATAATGTTCAACCGCAACTTCAATCTCTTCCGGCTCGGTAGGTTCGCACTCTACATTGATTACAATGTCACCGCCGCAGCTTTCAACGTGCCATCCGCCAAAAGCAACGCCCCAGTCCAAAAGAACCGTCTTTGTGATAACCGTGTCCGCAGCAGAATGAGTATACCCTTCGCCATCCTTCACATAGTCGCTCGTATTGATTTCAAAAGTTACCCAGTAATTGTTGATCGGACCGCCGTATTCAATGTCCACAATATCAAAGTCGTTTAAGGGCAGACGGACTTTTCCATGATTCTCACATTTTACAATCACATCCAGGCCCGCTCTTTTAATCGCACTTTTTGCCTGTGAATCAGTCGGAACTCCCACCGGTCCGATACTGTTCGTCGAAATACCCGCATCGCTTCCGGCGGTGTCCGTTCCTTCCTCCGCCGCAAAAGCCGTCACGCCCGTCCACGGCACAACAGCGGAAACTGCCATGGCCGCCGAAAGGGCCAATCCAAGAATCTTCTTGAATTTCATACTCAAACGCCTCCGTTTCTTGTTTTCCCCAATTCCGGGGTTTTCAACTCTACTATATCATACGCCGGTCACACGACGGTCACAAAACTCCCATTTTTGCGGAAATTTTTTCACAGCTTTTCGGATTATTTTCAATATACCGGCCGCCGCGCACGCTCCCGCATCCGGATTTCTACCTTAATAAAAGGAAATCCGGCGGACCTATTGATTTTCGGGCCCGCTTTGATTATAATGAGGGTAAAAACGAATCCAGGAGGGATTTTGATGACCGAAAAGGAGAAGTCCTATGCGGAAATGCTTTACCAGCCCGGCGACCCGGAGCTGGCCGCCGACCGGGAGGAAACGGTGCGGAAGCTCTACGATTACAACCGCATCCACCCGCTGGACCGCGCGGCCCGTCAGGCGGCCATCCGCAATATTTTGGGGAAAACCGGGGAAAACTGCGTGGTGGAGCAGCCGCTTTTCTGCACATACGGCTATAACACCACCGTGGGCGACAACTTCTTCATGAACGTAAACTGCAAGCTCATGGACAGCGGCAAAATCACCATCGGGGATAATGTTTTTATCGCCCCAAACGTCTGCATCATCACGGAGGAGCACGCCATGGACGTCCAGCAGCGGCTGGAGGGGCTCGAATACACCCATCCGGTTCACATCGGGAATAACGTCTGGATTTGCACTGGCGCCCTGATTCTCCCCGGCGTGACCATTGGCGCGGGCAGCATCATCGGCGCAGGCAGCGTCGTCACAAAGGACATTCCCCCCGACAGCCTGGCCGTCGGCAATCCCTGCCGGGTGATTCGGAAATTGAACCGGGACCGCACGGATTCCGCGCAGCCGGAAGCGCTGTGACGCCCTTTGCCGAGCGTGTTTCTTTTCTTGTGAAGAATGGCAGAATTTTTTTCACTTCTCCGGGCTGTTTGTAAAGATTGCGCAGTAATTCCCGGATAAATTAGCGCTTTCCCTCATTTTTTTCCACAAAGCCAATCTTCGGGAAATCAAGCTTGATTTGCGCTTTCAAGTGTGCTATACTGAAAAAAAATCCGCAGAAGGGATGAAAAACATGGAAGCAATCCAGCCCAAAGACCGGGAAATTCTCCGCGGTCTGGCACAGAAACAACTGGCCTACGCTAATTCCCCGGAAAACGAAACCATTTTAAAGAAGTGGGATGCGCTCGCCCACGGCCGGCGCGAAACCCCCACCGTGCGCCTGCTTTTCTCCAACTTCCCCCACGAGGTTATCACGCCCCGCCTCCAGTGCACCGGCGAAGCTGCGCGGAGCATTGAATATTCCCTGCTGAATACGCTGGTGGGACGGGAGCTGTTCGATGACGATACCCCCATCTCCCCCACCTTCGACATCAGCTGGAACACCTGGGCGAAGCCCTTCGGCGCCGAAGCCCATATCACCCGGGCGAAGGAAGCGAATTCCAACGGATATCACATCGACCCGGTGATTGAGGACCTGGACGCGGAATTCGACAAGCTCAAGGGCGGCAGCTTCGGCGTGGACCGGGAATCCACCCTGGAGCGCGTCCGGCTGACGGAGGACCTTTTCGGCGACATCCTCCCCGTCCGCATGGTGATGGGAAGCCTGAGCGGCGGCCTTACCAACGGCCTGGTGGCGCTGATGGGAATGGAAAACTACTACTGCTCCATGTACGATTACCCGGAACGGGTTCATGAAGCCATGGATATGGCGACATCCCTTTATGAATCCTACTACGATTTCCTGGAAAAGGAGGGCCTGCTGCTTCCCACCTGCGGCATCAGCCCCGTGGCGCAGGAGAGCTTCGCCTTCAACGACGAGCTGCCCTGCGAAAACGTCACCCGCACCACCCAGTGCTGGGGCTTCCTGGAATCCCAGGAAACCACCGCCGTATCGGCGAAAACTTTCGGCGAGTTTGTGTTCCCCTATCAGGACCGGCTGGTCAAGCGCTTCGGACTGCTGTCCTACGGCTGCTGCGAACGTGTGGACGCCATCTGGCCGGACTACCTGTCCAAATGGGACAAGCTCCGGAAGCTCTCGGTTTCTCCCTTCAACAACGAAGCGCAGGTGGGCGAATACCTCCGGGGAAGCAACGTGGTTTATTACAGCAAGCCCCGTGCGGAATTCGTTACCAACCCCGGCCCCATGGACGAGGAGGCCCTCCGCGCCTATTTCAAGGGCGTCTGCGAAGCGGCCAGCGGCTGCCTGTTTGAAATGGCCCAGCGGGAAGTGGGCACCATTTTCGGCGACTATGAGCGCGGCCGGCGCTATGTCCAGATTGCAAAGGAATGCATTGAGGAATACTGGAAGCCGTGACGCGCTGTCAGGCCCCTGGAACATCCGAAAGGCGGGCATCCAAACGCCCGCCTTCTTTTTTGCGCATATTTATTTCCCAACCCCCTTGATTTTGATTTTCCTCCTGTGCTACAATGGAAAAAACGCCATTGTAAACGAGGGGGGAAATCCATGATTCAGCTTGGATGCTGTACCGGCCTGCCCGTTGACGCGCAATCCCGCGCCAGGGTTCTCCAGATTCGGGATGCCGGCTTTGATTATGTGGAATACGGTTGTCAGGATGCGGTCCGCCTGTCCGCGGCAGACCGGGCGGAAGCCCTGCGCTTCACCCGCGAAGCCGGGATTGCCTGCCGCGCCATGAACTGCTTCCTGCCGGGCAGCCTGCCTGTTGTCGGGCCGGAAGCGGATCCGGGAAAGGTAAAAGAATACCTCGACGCCGCGTTTCCCGCCGCCGGGGAGTTCGGCGCGGAGGTCATTGTATTCGGCAGCGGCGCCGCCCGCCGGACTCCGCCGGGCTTTCCGCCCGAAATCGTCTGGATGCAGCTCGTGGGCTTTCTGCGGCTGGCGGAACACTACGGCGCGCGGTATGGCATCGATATTGCCATCGAGCCCCTCTGCCGTGCGGAATGCAACACGCTGAACACCCTGATGGACGCCTACCGGCTGGCGGCGGACGCCGGACGGCCTCACATCCGGCTGCTGGCGGATTTCTACCATTTTCAGCGCAACGGCGAGGACCTCACCGACATCCTTTCGGCAGGAACTTTGCTCCGCCACTGCCACATTGCCAACAAAATGGACCGCGGATTCCCCCGGGAGGAGACCCGCGCGGAGCACGCCGCCTTTTTTGCCATGCTCCGCCGGGCCGGTTTTGCGGGAGGCGTCAGCATCGAGGGCGGCTCCGCCTCTTTCGCGGAGGACATCCGCCGGGCCGGACGGCTTCTGCGGGAGCTGCGGGATGGCAAAAGCTGCTGAAAAAAGCGGCGGCCTACCCTTTGCGACAAATTCTGCGCAGGCTTTGTGATAGGATAAAGAAGGCAAATCTCCTATCCTTTTCCCTGATCTTTTTCCTGCGCCGCACGGCTTTGCTGTGCGGCATTTTTCTTTGAGGAAGGTAGCCTGACGCTTTCGGAAAGAAGGATTTTATGCAGCCATTTCTCCAAAATAAACGGGTTTTGATTACCGGCGGCGGGGGCTCCATCGGCAGCGAGCTCTGCCGCCAGGCCGCCGCCCAGAGCCCCCGGGAGCTCATCCTCCTGGACATCAATGAAAACGGCGCGTTTTCCGTCCAGCAGGAACTTCTCGGCCGGTACGGGCGGAGCTTCCCGCTGCGGGTGGAAATTGCCTCCATCCGGGACCTTCCCAGACTGGAGGCAGTTTTTGCCGAAACGGGACCGGAAGTTGTCCTCCACGCCGCCGCCCATAAGCACGTCCCCTTTATGGAGCTGAACCCGGGAGAAGCGGTGAAAAACAACATTCTGGGCACCTGGAACCTGCTTCAGGCGGCAGAACACGCGGGCTCCGAACGCCTGGTGTTCATTTCCACCGACAAAGCCGTCCGCCCCTCCAGCGTCATGGGGGCATCCAAGCGGGCGGCGGAGCGCCTGCTTCTGCCCGGCGGGACAACCCGTCTCGCAGCCGTCAGGTTCGGGAATGTGGCGGACTCCGCGGGGTCCGTTCTCCCCCTTTTCCGGCGGCAGATTGCCGGGGGCGGCCCTGTCACCGTTACGGACCCCCGGATGACCCGCTTTTTCATGACCATTCCGGAAGCAGCCGGCCTGGTATTGGACGCCGCCCGCCTGGCAGAAGGCGGGGAGCTGTTTGTGCTGGACATGGGGGCGCCGGTCTCCATCCTCGCCCTGGCGGAAGGGCTGATCCGGGAGGCCGGGCTGGAACCGCACCGGGACATTCCCATCCTCTATACCGGCCTCCGGCCCGGCGAAAAGCTGACGGAGGAGCTCCTGACGCCTGCGGAGCAGGAGGGGGCGCTGCGCCGGGGAAAAATCCTGCAAACGGCGCTCTCCCCCTTTGCCCCGGAGGAACGGGACCGCGTTCTGGAAAACCTCCGCAGGGCGGCCGGGTCCGGCAGCCGGAGGGAGATTCTCTGCGCACTGCGGGAGGCTGTGCCGGATTACTGCCCGAAAGAGGAGGAAAGCCCGGCATAATCCCCGCCGGCATCCAACGACGAAAAAAGCTGCATCCCCTTGACGGGACGCAGCTTTTTCATATTCCGGATTATTGGGGCAGTTTTTTCCGCCGGACAACCTTGGCAGACTCTTTCCCTTCCACCACCTCGGGGGTAATGATGACCTTGGTGATCCCCTCGTCCGAAGGAACCATGTACATCAGGTTCATCAGGGTTTCTTCCATAATATTCCGCAGGCCCCGGGCGCCGGTCTTGCGCTCCATCGCCTTCCGGGCGATGGCGTGCATGGTGTCGTCGTCCATGACCAGCTCCACATTGTCCAGGCCGAACAGAGCGCTGTACTGGCGGAACAGGGAGTTCTTCGGCTCCTTCAGGATGCGGACCAGCTGGTCCTCGTCCAGATCATCCAGGGTGGTGATGATGGGCAGACGGCCCACCAGCTCGGGGATCAGCCCGAACCGCACCAGGTCCTGCGGGATGATGTTGCGGAGCATCTCGCCTTTGGTCTTGTCGTCGTGCTTTTTCACGTCGCCGTTAAAGCCCATGGTGGAGGACTCCATCCGCCGCCCGATGACCTTTTCGATTCCCTCGAAAGCGCCGCCGCAGATAAAAAGGATGTTTTTGGTGTCCAGCTGGATGAACTCCTGGTGCGGGTGCTTCCGTCCTCCCTGCGGCGGGACGTTGGAAACAGTGCCTTCCAGAATCTTCAGCAGCGCCTGCTGGACGCCTTCGCCGCTGACGTCGCGGGTGATGGAGGGATTCTCCGATTTGCGGGCAATTTTATCGATTTCATCGATGTAGATAATCCCCTGTTCCGCAGCCTCCACATCGTAATCCGCCGCCTGAATCAGGCGGACCAGAACGTTCTCCACGTCGTCGCCCACATAGCCGGCCTCCGTCAGGGTGGTAGCGTCGGCGATGGCAAAGGGGACGTTCAGGGTTTTTGCCAGAGTGCGGGCCAGCTCGGTTTTGCCGACGCCGGTGGGTCCAAGCATCAGGATATTGCTTTTCTGAAGCTCCACATCCGTGTCCTCAGGCTCCATAAACACCCGTTTATAATGGTTGTAAACCGCCACGGACAGGGCGATCTTGGCCTTATCCTGACCGACGACATACTGGTCCAGCACCGCCTTCAGTTCGGCGGGCTTCAAAAGGTTGATCTCGCCGCGGCCCTCATCTGCCGACTCCGCCATACGGCTGCGGCGGGAACCGGGCTCCGGAAAAATGCCTTCCTCCACCAGCATGTCGTAGCAGAGCGCGACGCAGCTTTCGCAGATGTTCGCGTTGGCGGAATGGAGCATCCGCCCGACGCTGTATTCCGGCTTGCCGCAAAAGCTGCAGCGCACCACATTGTTATCTGGCATATTGTCAGTAGCCTCCTTCAAGCCGGCTTACCGGCTGGTAATAACCCGGTCGATGAGCCCGTATTCCAGCGCCTCCTGCGCGGACATAAAGTTGTCGCGCTCACAGTCGGCCGCCACAACATCCAGGGGCTTCCCGGTGTTTTCCGCCAGAATCCGGTTCATCCGTTCCTTGACGCTTTGCAGGCGCTTCAGGTGGATGGACATATCGGTGATCTGCCCCTGGGTTCCGGCAGAGGGCTGATGGATCATAATTTCGCTGTTGGGCAGAGCCAGGCGTTTGCCCTTGGTGCCGCTGGACAGCAGGAACGCGCCCATGGACGCCGCCATTCCGACACAGATGGTGGACACATCGCATTTAATGAAATTCATGGTGTCATAAATCGCCATGCCGGCCGTTACGGAGCCGCCGGGGCTGTTGATGTAAAGGCTGATCTCCTTGTCCGGGTCCTGGCTTTCCAGGTAGAGCAGCTGGGCGACGACCAGAGAGGCGGAAGTATCGTTCACTTCCTCGCACAGCATGATGATGCGGTCGTTCAGCAGGCGGGAAAAAATGTCGTAGGAACGCTCTCCACGGCTGGTCTGTTCAATTACCATTGGCACTAAACTCATATCAAGAATCCTCCGTTTCAGAATGTTGGCAGAAATAACGCCAGCTATTGACGGGCACAAAACCTGTCCCCGCCAATAGCTGTGCATGAACTGTTTTTGTGCAGAAATCCAGTTTCCAGGTTTCAGTATAGACCTGAAAAATGAACGGGAAACGTCCGGTCTGCAACCTTTTCATGAATTACTTACCAAAGCAGCCCGCAAAGGAGCGCTTCGACCGGCGCCGGCGTCATTCCGTGCCAGCCGGCTTATTCCTTGACAGCCGAATCACGGATCAGGTCGACAGCCTTGTTGACCGCAACGTCCTTGGTAACGTCGGCGGCGGGGATCAGCCCTTTCAGGCGCTCCACATCCATCTTGTAGCCCTCGGCCAGGCGCTCATATTCCTTGTTGACCTCTTCCTCGGTGGGAACGATGTTCTCCATCTCCACAATCTTCTCCAGAGCCAGACGGATCTTCACCTGGCGCTGCGCCTGGGCTTCAAAGGTCTTGCGGAAGGAGGTGCGGTTCATGCCGGTGTACTGGAGGTACAGGTCCAGGCTCATGCCCTGAGACTGGAGACGGTACTCGAAGTCACGGACCATCTCATCAATGCGGACCTCGTACATTTCGGTGGGGATTTCGCCCTCCATGTTCTCGATCACGGTGTCGATGAGTTTGTTTTCAAATTCATTGGAAGCGGTGCGCTCGTTGGCATCCTCCAGTTTTTTGCGGATGTCGGCCTTGAGCTCGTCCAGGGTGTCAAACTCGCTGGCATCCTTGGCGAACTCGTCGTCCGCTTCGGGGAGTTCCTTGGCGTTGATCTCGTGGAGCTTGATCTTAAAGACAGCGGGCTTGCCCTTCAGGTTCTCCGCGTGATATTCCTCCGGGAAGGTGACGTTGATGTCGAATTCCTCGCCGGTGCTGTGGCCCACAACCTGATCCTCGAAGCCGGGGATAAACTGGCCGGAGCCCAGGGTCAGGGAGAATTTTTCGCCCTTGCCGCCTTCAAAGGCAACGCCGTCCATAAAGCCCTCAAAGTCGATGACCACGGTGTCGCCGTTCTGGGCGGGGCGGTCCTCCACGGTGATGGTGCGGCCGTTGCGGTCGCGCATCCGGTCGATCTCGGCGTTCACATCCTCGTCGGTCACTTCCTTGACTTCCTTGGCGGCTTTGATGCCCTTGTAGTCCTTGACAGTGACTTCCGGCTTCACGGTGCAGATCGCTTTAAAGGTCACGCCTTTTTCATGGGAAACCTCGGTAACTTCCACCTCGGGGGGGCAGACGATTTCCAGTTCGGATTCCTTCACCGCTTCCTGAACCGCACCGGGGTACAGGTCGTTTACAGCTTCCTCGTAGAAGAAGCCTTCGCCGTACAGTTTTTCGATGGTTTTGCGGGGGGCTTTGCCCTTGCGGAAGCCGGGGATTTCGATCTTCTTCACCCGTCTCTGGTAAACCTTCTGACAGGCCTTTTCAAATTCCTCGGGGGAAACGGTAAACTCCAATTCAAATTTATTGGTCGCCGTGTTGTTTTTTGATACTAAGCTCATGAAGCATCCTCCTGTTATTGTTTCCGCCGCTTTTCCGCAGGCGGACATATTTTTCCCGGAAAAAGGGCAGAAAACTGCCTTTTCAGACCTTTCCATTATAGCACAAACCCGACGGATTTGCTATAAAAAAAACAGATTTTCCTTTTTTCTATATCTTATCCGATTTTTATGGGATTAAATTGGATATAATCACAAGAAATCAGCCGGAATTGGATGCCGAGGCGCTCGCCGTTGATGGCATAGCCGGATGAATAGCCGTGAATATGTCCATAATAAACCTGTTTGACATCATACTCCTGCAGCACTTCCAAAATTTCCGGGCAGTCGCCACCGCCGTAAACCGGCGGGTAATGGAGGAACACCAGCGGCTTCCCGCCCAGCTTTTTCCCCGCCTCCAGCGACAGCCGCAGCCGCCCGCACTCTCTGAGGAGCACCTTTTTGTCCGCCTGGTCGTTCATCCAGCCGCGGGTGCCGCAGAGCGCATATTCGCCGTAGGAATAGGCGTTGTTGAAGAGGATTTTCAGGGTGGAAAATCCCTTTTCCGTGAAAAATTTTTCCACTTTGGTTTTGGTGGAAAACCAGAGATCGTGATTGCCCTTCAGCAGCAGCTTGGTTCCGGGCAGGCTGTCCAAAAAGGCGAAATCCTTTTCGCTTTCCGAAATATCCAGTCCCCAGGAGATATCTCCGGCGATTACCACCGTATCCTCCGGGCGCACCTCCCGCCGCCAGTTTTCCGTCAGCCGCGCCACATAATTTTCCCATCCCGGGAATACGTCCATGGGCTTGTCCACGCCCAAAGAAAGATGAAGGTCTGCGATTGCAAATAAACTCATATTTTTTCCTTTTCACTTTGATGGATAATGGAACGCTTTTCTGACACACTAATAACCGGGCCGGCCCATTCGGAAAGGCAAGTTTCCCCTTTTCCAAATTCGCCGGGCCCGCGATTCTTCAAATCAATTCCAACAAAAAACGCCAAAGGAGGCACCCATTATGTCCGAGTACGGAAAAAACAAACCCGCCATTTCCTGCGTGGAGTGCGACGTGACCAGCTGCGTCCACAACAACCACCAGAACCGCTGCACTGCCCAGAGCATCAAAATCGGCACCCATTCTGCCTGCAGATGCGATGAAACCATCTGCCAGAGCTTCCAGGCGAACTGACAACCTCTTTTGGAAAACGGACCAGGAACCTGTCGGAAGGGGCAGGCAACTGCCCCCGGATTCCGATGCTTGGCGGGGGATTCTTTCCCCACTGACTGCCTGATCTCCCATACAGCGTAAGGTAATCAAAAAAACAGGGGGTTCCGCGGAAGATGTTGGGGTTCCGCGGACCCAGCGCAGCCGCCATGGGCTGCGCTCTTTTTTTGCAGAAATCCGCCCGCCGGTTCAGCGCAGCATCTTCCGCACCTGTTCCGCCATTTCCTCCCTGGAAACGCTCCCGGCAAACCGCACCGGCTTCCCTTCCAGCGCCAGCAGCGAGGCCGGAGGGGTCGTGCCGGTGAGCTCCGCCAGCCGCCGCACCTGCGCAAAATCCCCGGCGGGGAGCTCCTCCCCGTCCGAAACAGCCCGAAGCACGTCGGCGGTGAATTTATAGGGGGAGGCGGTGGAGGCGATGATGGTCTTGCGGCAGTCTCCGGTTTCGGCGGCATAATCCTTCCAGACCTTCACCGCCACAGCGGTATGGGGGTCGCAGAGATAGCCGTACTCCCGGAAGGCGGTGCGGATGGTCTCCACCGTCTCCTCCTCGCCGCAGGAGCCGCCGGCGAATTCCTCCCGGAGCTTTTCCAGAAGCTCCGGCGGCACCCGGTACTCCCCATCCCGGTTCAGGCCCGCAAACCATTCCCGGATCTTCCCGTCGTCCCGGCCGCAGAGCTCATAGAGCAGCCGTTCCAGATTGGAGGAGATGAGGATGTCCATGGAGGGGGAGGAGGTGGTGTAAAACTCCCGGTTGCGGCTGTAAAGGCCGGTTTCGATAAAGTCGGCCAGCACCCGGTTGCGGTTGGAAGCGCAGATGAGCTTCCCGATGGGCAGCCCCATCCTTTTGGCGTAATAGGCGGCCAGAATGTTGCCGAAATTGCCGGTGGGCACCGCGACGTTCACCGTTTCCCCCAGCTCGATCTCCCCCTGCTCCGCCAGGGCGGTGTAGGCGGCGATATAGTAGACAATCTGCGGCGCCAGGCGGCCCCAGTTGATGGAGTTTGCGGAGGAGAACTTCTGCCCGTTCTGCTCCAGCTCGGCCAGAATGGCAGGGTCGGTGAAAATCCGCTTCACGCCGGTCTGGGCGTCGTCAAAATTGCCGCGGATGGCGCAGACCGAAACATTTTCCCCCTCCTGGGTGGTCATCTGGAGCTTCTGCATGGGGCTGACGCCGTCCTCGGGATAAAAGACCAGCATCCGGGTTCCGGGGACGTCCCGGAAGCCCTCCAGCGCCGCCTTGCCAGTGTCTCCGGAAGTGGCGACCAGCACCACAATCTCCTTGTCCGGCTCCGTTTTCCCGGCGGAAACCGTCAGCAGATGGGGCAGGAGCTGCAGCGCCATGTCCTTGAATGCGCAGGTGGGGCCGTGCCACAGCTCCAGCAGATAGGCCCCTTCTCCCACCTTGGAAAGCTCCGCGATACTGTCCGAATCAAATTTTTCTTCCGTATAAGCCGCGTCCACGCAGCGGGAAAGCTCCTCCGGCGTAAAATCCGTGAGGAATTCCCCCAAAACCGCCTTGGCCTTCTCCCGGTAGCTCTTCCCCATCAGGCCGCGGAGTTTTTCCAATCCGAAGGAGGGAAATTCCTCCGGCACAAAGAGCCCGCCCTCCTCGGAAATTCCCCGGGCGATGGCCTGAGCCGCCGTCACCCGGCGGGAACGGTCCCTGGTGCTGCTGTACATCATAACAATACTCCCCTTTTCCGGCGCATTCGTCCTCGCAGCGCCGCTGTTTGTTTTTTGCAGAAGGACAGATTCCGGTAAAAAAATATCCCGGTGGGCAGGCCCCGCCCGCAAAGCGGGACCCGCCGGGGGATGAACCCGGAATCACAGGTTCTTTTCAAAGAAATTCTGCGCGTTGCGGAAGGTGATTTTCTCCACAAACTCCGGTTCAAAGTGCTTGAGCAGATTCTGGTGCCAGTCCGGAATTTTTTCAATCCGATCCAGCCGGGAGGGCATGGCCGCTCCGTCAAAGTCGCTGCCGACGGCAATGTTGTCCTCGCCGCCCAGGGCGACAATCCGCCGGATGTGCGCCCGCAGCTCCTGGAAGGTGGTGTCGCTTTCGCCGTTGACGAAAACCGGGAAAAAGTTGATGCCGATGAGCCCGCCGCGGCGGATAATCTCCTGAATCTGAAGGTCGTCCAGATTCCGGCGGTTGGGGCAGATTTCAAAACAGTTGGAATGGGTGGCGATGAAGGGCCGCTCGGCCACCTCGCAGAGGTCCCAGAAGCCCAGGCTGTTGAGATGCGACACATCGATGATGATGCGGCGGGCTTCCAGCTCCCGGACCGCCTTCCGGCCGAAATCGGTGAGGCCCTGTTCGCTGTGGACGCCGCCCGCCAACTCGTTTTCGCCGTTCCAGACCAGGCCGAAAATCTTCACCCCCATTTGGGCGAATTCCTCAATGCGCTCCAGCTTTCCGCCCAGAGCGGCCCCGTTTTCCACCGTCAGCATGGCGTTGCAGACCCCGTCCCGGACGCTGTCCTTGTCGTAGGGGACGATGGAATCGCTCTCCGCCATGGCCTTCTGGAGCACTTCCGCCTGGGCCAGGAATTCCCGGTAGGCTTTGACGCCCCGGGTGTCGTCGTCGATAAACACGGCGAATGCCTGCACCCACTGGTCAAAAATCAGTCCGCGGTCCACTGAAATCGCGCCCTCGCTGTGAAGCAGGCTTTCTTTCAGGTTCCGGCACCGGCTCAGGGTGTCGCAATGCAAATCAAAATGCCGCATAATCCATGCCTCCATTTCTTTTGTCAGGGACAAAGGCGCCGGGCAGATGCTCGATCCCGGCAGCTCTGCCGTCCGACGGGGATAAAACCACTTCTATCACATCAAATCGGGGCTGAAGCTCCGACGGATGCTCCGAAAGGTAAGTAAGGGCCGCCCGGATCAGGCGGTTCTGCTTGGCGGCCGTCACGGCCTCCCGCGGGGGAATCCCGTCCGGAAGCCGCGCCTTCACCTCGCAGAAAGCGAGAAAGCCGTCCTTTTGGGCGATAATATCGATTTCGCCGCCGGGGCAGCGGTAATTCCGCTCCCGGATGGCGTAGCCTTCCTTTTCCAGCTGCGCCGCGGCCGCATCCTCCCCCATCCGGCCGTGCTCCAGGGGGATTCCGCCCTTTTCGGCGAAATATTTCCGAAGGAAGGTCAGCCTGTGAACCGGGGAAGCGCCGTATTCATCCAGACGGGCATAGTGCAGCTTGGTGCCGTACCCCTTATGCTGCTCAAAAGCATACTGAGGGTAGGCGCGGGCCAGCTCCTCCATGCTCCGGTCCCGGGCAACCTTGGCCAGGATGGAGGCCGCCGCAACGGAGGCCGATGTGCCGTCCCCCTTCACAATGCAGCGGGAGGGGACGGAAAGCCGGGGGTTGCGGTTGCCGTCCACCAGCGCCAGCGCCGGCCGGACAGCGAGCCCCTCCACCGCCCTGCTCATGGCGAGAAAGGTGGCCTCCAGGATGTTCAGCCGGTCAATCTCCTCCACCGAAGCGGAAGCGATGCTGGCGGCGACGGCTTTTTCCAGAATCACGTCAAAGAGGGCGTCCCGCTTTTTTGACGTGAGCTTTTTGGAATCATTGATGCCGGGAATTTCCTCGTCCAGCGGCAGGATCACCGCCGCCGCGTACACATCCCCGGCCAGCGGCCCCCGCCCCGCCTCGTCCACGCCGCAGAAGGGCGGAAGGCCGAGGGAACGGTCGTATTCATAGAGGGTCACGGCTGCTCCCCTCCCTTCCGCGGCGGCGCTTCCAGCGACAGGCGGCCCAGCTTTCCGCCGCGGTATTCGTCCAGAATCATGGCGGCGGCCCGGAGGGTGTCCACCTCTCCGCCGCTGATGAGCATCCCGCGCCGGCGGCCCGCCAGCTCCAGCAGCTCATACTCCTCCCGCCCCTCCAGGTCGGCGGGAGCCAGCTTATACCGGGCAAGCAGCGCCGGGTATTCCTCCCGGAGCCATCCCAGCAGCCGCATGGCAAGCAGCTCCACATCCAGCACCTGGTCCTTCACCGCGCCGGTAAAGGCCAGCTTTTCGCCGACGGAAGGGTCCTCGAATTTGGGCCAGAGGACGCCGGGCGTATCCATCAGGTCCACATCCTTCGCCACGGAAATCCACTGTTTATCCACCGTGACGCCGGGGCGGTCCTCCACCTTGGCGCGGCGTCCGCCGGCCAGGCGGTTGATAAAGGAGGATTTCCCCACGTTGGGAATGCCCACAATCATCATCCGGATGGGCCTTCCCACCATCCCCTTTTCCTGCCGCCGGGCAATCACGTCGGCCAGGATTTCCCGCACGGCGGGCAGGAACTGGTTGACCCCCTTGCCGCTGCGGGCGTCCACCGCGATGGCGGGGAGTCCGCTTTCCCGGTAATACCGCAGCCACCGGGCGGTGAGGTCCGGGTCGGCTGCATCGCTCTTATTGAGGATGAGCAGCCGCCGCTTGTCGCCGATCCATTTGGGCAGCTCCGGGTTCCGGGAGCTCTGGGGGATGCGGGCGTCCGCCAGCTCCGCCACCAGGTCCACCATCTTCACCTGTTCCTGAATCAGGCGGCGGGTTTTGGCCATGTGGCCGGGAAACCACTGAATATTGGGTGTCTGTGCCATGGGCTCCTCCTTTCCGCGTCAGTCAACCGGCCCGATTTTGCTTAAGGGCAGCAGCCGGAAAATCACCCGCCCCAAAATTTCGCCTTCATCCACCAGTCCCACCTGGGAATCCCGGCTGTCGGTGGAATGGTTGCGGTTGTCCCCCATGACAAACACCGAATCTTCCGGGACGGTCAGGGGGTAGGTCATGTCTCCGCGGTGGTTTTCGTCGATGCGTTCCGCAATATAGGGCTCGGAAAGGACCTTGCCGTCCACCAGCACCTCGCCGTTTTCATTGATGTCCACCGTCTGGCCCGGCAGGGCGATGATGCGCTTGATGAGGGCTTCGTCCAGCCCCGTTTCATCGGACAGCACCACAATGTCCCCCGCGGCCGGCGTGTAGAACAGGTTGGAGATAATCAGCCGGTCCCCGCCCTCCAGCGTCGGCTCCATGGAAACGCCGTTGACCGTCACCACCTGAATGATGAACCGGAACACGATGAAAACGATGACGGCTGCAAACAGGATGGCTTTTGCCCATTCCCACAGCTCTTTCTTCAAGTTAAACGGTTCCTTCTGCGCGTCCTTCTGTTCCGCAGCGGAAACATTCTCCATATCTGGCATATCGCATCTCCTTTATATCAAAGCTGCCGGCCTATTCCACCGGACCGAATTTGTGAAAAGGATACAGGCGGAAAAACGCCTCTCCCAGGACCTCCGATTCGTCCACCAGCCCCACCTTGGCGGAGCGGCTGTCGGTGGAATGATTGCGGTTGTCTCCCATGACAAAAATTTTTCCTTCCGGCACCTGAAACGGGTAGTCGTAGTCCCCGAACTCCCGCATCTGCTCCACCGCATAGGGTTCATACAGGTGCTCCCCGTCCACCGAAACGCCGTCCTCCGTCACCGAAACCGTCTGGCCGCCGGTGGCAATCACCCGCTTAATCAGCGGCACGCCCAGCCCCGTTTCGTCCGAAAGGATGACCACATCGCCCGTCTCGGGGGTGCAGCCGACGCAGAGCATCATCAGATGGTCGCCGTCCGAAAGGGTCGGCTCCATGGAACTCCCGTCCACCAGGACAAAGCGGAACACCACGCCGAAAATCAGGAAGGTGACAGCCAGCGCCGCCGCCATGGACCCGAGCCAGACGGCAAGCTCCCGTTTCCAGCTTCCCCTCCGGCCCGTCTGCTCCGGCAGAGAGGGGGACGCGGCCGGAATTTTCTCCATCCGCTGCAAATCCGCCAGAATCTCATCGATTTCCCGGTCCGAATGATGTTCCATGCGCCTGCCCCCTTTAAAAATGCTCAAATAGCACAAAAAGGGACGTTACCCGTCCCTTTCCGCACTGCTCGCCTGGTTTTAGATTTTCTCTTTGATTCTCGCGGCTTTGCCGACCCGGTTGCGCAGGTAGTAGAGCTTCGCTCTTCTGACGCGGCCGTGACGGACAACATCCACCGCAACAACGTTGGGGGAATGAACCGGGAACACACGCTCCACGCCGCAGCCGTAGGCCACGCGGCGGACGGTAAAGGTTTCGGAAATGCCGCCGTGCTTCAGGGCGATAACAGTGCCCTCAAACATCTGGATTCTTTCCTTGTCTCCTTCGCGGATCTTCACGGAAACTTTGACGTAGTCGCCGACCTGGAGCTCCGGTTTGTCAGCTTTCATGCTGGACTGGCTGATGAGTTTTAATGCGTCCATTTTCTTCCTCCTAAATTTTCAGACATTCGTACACGCGGAATTTTCCGCTGGGTTCCAGGACCGTTTCGGTCCGTGCAGAGGACTGCCCGCCTTAATGTAGTTGAACATTAATCCCCACCCCGGCAATGCCGAAGGGCGGAACAATATCTAGTATAGGATATCACATTTTCAAGGATTTTGCAAGGGATTTCCGGAAATTGTCTTGTCCGAGGGAAAATTCCGGCGTTTTTTACGGTTTACAGCTCGATTTCGTCAAAAATATGACTCTTATCCACCAAAACGCGGTAACCGTCGGTCAGGACGCGGCGGGTGCCGGCATCCAGCGGCAAACTTGCCCATCCGCCGTCCACCAGGCCGAATTCCACCTCCCGGCCGCCGTCGTAAAACACGCGGACGGAGGTGCACCGGCCGTAATACTCCACATTCTGCCGCAGGATATCGCCGAACCGGCCGAAATACTCCCCGCCGTTCAGGAATTTCTCCTTTTCGTCGGTGAGAATCACCAGGTCCATATCGGAATCCGGGCGGTTCTCCCCCCTGGCCCAGGAACCCACCAGGACCAGCGCCAGGACAGCCGGTTCACCGGCGGCCCATTGCGCGGCCTTTTCCAGGAATTCTTCCGCCTTCACGGCGTCCGCCCCCTTTTATACCAGATGACGGACGAGGGTTTCGCGGTCCCCTTCCAGCAGGTCCATCACCGGGATTTCCGGCAGGGTGTAGGCGCCGGGGCGCTGGCGCAGGGCGGCGCGGGCGGCCGCCACCAGAACCTGGCCGGTGAGGGCGGGATTGTTGATCTTCATGTCAAACTCAAAGAGCTGGTTCTGGGTTTTGCCGGAAACGCCCTTGCGGGTGAGGTTGACGCCGTGGCCCATGTCGATGACCTCGTCCACGCTGTCCACCTGGATAACGTGGGTCTCATCGCTGGCGAAATAGGGGTCCGCCTTGATTTTGGCGGTGACTTCCTCCAGGGTGTGGCCGTCCTCCAGCTCCACGTAAACCATGCGGCGGTGAACGGAGGTGCCCAGCGGGATGGTCATGGAGAGGGCGTGCTTCACCCCTTCAATGGCCTTGACGGCGACGGTGTGGCCCATGCTCATGCCGGGGCCGAAGTTGGTGTAGGTCAGGCCCTTGGGGGCGCAGGCCTGCAAAAGCGTGCGGACCACCGAGTCGGAGCCGGGGTCCCAGCCGGCGGAGATCACGGAAACGCAGCCGTTCTCCTTGGCCGCCTTGTCCAGCGTGCAGCGCAGGTCCCAGATCTGGCCGTGGATGTCAAAGCTGTCGGCGGTGGAAATTCCCAGCGCCAGCGCCTCCAGGGCGTATTTTTCCACCGAACGGGTGGGGGTGGCAAGGATGGCCACGTCCGGCTTCACGGAAAGCTCCGAAAGGGACGCCTTTACTTCATAGCCGGCCAGTTCCCGGGGCTGCTCTCCGTCCGGGTTCCGGCGGACGATGCCCACGCACTCCATGTCGCCGGACGCCTCGATCGCCTCCAGAACATAATGGCCGATATTGCCGTAGCCGACAATTGCTGCTTTCATCATCAAAACTCCTTCTTTCTGTCAAGATTGCCGCTTTTTATTATACTAAAAAAAACGCCGCGCGTCAAGGAAAAGCCCAAAAAGTTCACATTCGTTAATTCCCGTTCAGTTCGGTGTAATTCCGGTCGATATTGACCACTGTGTAGTAGTTGGCGGCGGGGTCCAGCTCCCGCACCTTCCGCTGGATTTCCGCCTTTAATTCCTCGCCGGAACGCTTGCAGGAGGAGGGGACCACAATGTCAAAGATGACGTTCTGATGGGAATACCCCCGCACCAGCCGGAAGTCGTGCATGGTAATCCCCTCCCCCAGCCCGGTGACGATTTCCAGCACCCGGCGGCGCAGGGCGTTCAGGTCCGGGTCGTCGGTGACGATGGGGTCCATGTGAACCACCAGATTCATTCCCTGGGCGGCAAAATCCCGTTCGATGATGTCGCACAGGTCGTGGCTCACCATCACATCCTCCCTGGCGTCCACCTCCACATGGACGGTGGCGAAACAGCGCCCGGGGCCGTAATCGTGGACAATCAGGTCGTGGATGCCCAGCACCCCGTCGTAGGAGCGGAGCTTCTGCATGGTCCGCTTCACCAGGTCCCGGTCCGGGGCCTCCCCCAGCAGGGGGCTCAGGGTTTCCTGAATGAGGCTGATTCCCGACCACAGGATAAACAGGGCGATGGCCATGCCCATCACGCCGTCCAGATTGATTCCGGTGAAGCGGGCCACGAGGACGGAAACCAGCACGGCGGAGGTGGCAATGACGTCGTTGCGGCTGTCCATGGCGGAGGCTTCCAGGGCGGTGGACTGGATGAGCCTGCCGATTCTGCGGTTAAAGAACATCATCCAGAGCTTGAGCAGGATGGAAACGGCGAGGATTGCCACCGAAAGAAAGCTGAAGGGCGCTTCCTCCGGATGCAGGATTTTTTCCAGGGAGGAGCTGGCCAGGTTAAAGCCCACCATCAAAATAAGCACCGCCACCACCAGCCCGGAAACATACTCCATCCGCGCATGGCCGAAGGGGTGTTCCTTGTCCGCCGGGCGGGAGGAGAGCTTGAAGCAGATGAGGGTTACGGCGGAGGACGCGGCGTCGGAGAGGTTGTTCACGCCGTCGGCCAGAATGGAGATGCTGGAAAACAGGAGCCCCGCCAGCATCTTCCCGCCGCCCAGCAGCAGGTTGCAGCAGACGCCCACCAGCCCGGCCATCCGCCCGTACTGGGCGCGGACCTGCGGGTCGGAGCGGTTGTCCGGGTCTTTCACCATGCGCCGGATTAAAAAGTTTGTCATAGATTATCAAACCCCTTTATATGAAAAATTCCCTGCCCGGCGGAAAATGGCACGCCGGCAGGGGGTGGATGTCACAAAATCAGCCGCGCCGTCGTTTTCTGGAGAAAGCGGGATTCTCTTTTCCCGTGACGCCGGCTCTTTTTATTATACACATTTTTTTGGCAAAATCAAGGGAAACGCGCAACAAAAAACCGCTGAAACGTTACTAAATAATTAAAGAAGCGGGAAAAATCCCAAAATCAGACCGTTGAACCCCCGGGAAAACTGTGATATACTGGAGCTGTTCACAGTAAAATCCCCGGCAACAGAAAGGAACGAACATGAAGCACTTGAAACGAATGACAGCATGGCTCTGCACGCTGGTCATGGCCCTGACCTTCTGGGCAATGCCGGTGTCGGCGGCCGACGCGCCCAGCGCAGCGCCCAAGGACTTCCGGGCGGTGTGGGTTTCCACCATTTATCACCTGGACTACCCCAGCAGCACGACCACCGACCCTGCCAAGCTCAAAAGCGAGGCGGATGAAATTCTGGACAACTGCAAAAAAATGGGGATGACCGCCGTCATCCTCCAGGTGCGCCCCTCCGGCGACGCCCTTTACCCCTCGGAAATTTATCCCTGGAGCCAGCACCTCACCGGCGCGCAGGGGGTCGCCCCCGCCGACGGCTTCGACCCGCTGGAATACTGGGTGACGGAGGCCCACGCCCGGGGGATGGAGCTGCACGCCTGGATCAACCCCTACCGCGTGACCCGGTCCGGCTCCGCTGACTATAACTCCCTCTCCTCCGACAACCCCGCCCTGCTCCATCCGGACTGGGTGGTCAAGCATTCCGACGGCAACTACTACCTGGACCCCGGCATTCCGGAAGTCCGGCAGCTTGTGGTGGACGGCGCCGTCGAACTTGTGGAGAACTATGACATCGACGGCATCCATCTGGACGATTACTTCTATCCCGGCACCAACTTTGACGACGCCGACACCTATGCCCAGTACGGCAGCGGCTTTTCCAACATCGGCGACTGGCGGCGGGACAATGTAAACAAGCTGGTTCAGGAGCTGGACGCCGCCATCCACAAGGCGGACCCCGACTGCTCTTTCGGCATCAGCCCCTTCGGCATCTGGGCCAACGCCTCCAGCATGGCCGGCGGCTCCAACACCAACGGAAACCAGACCTATTCCTCCCATTACGCGGACACCCGCAAGTGGGTGAAGGAAGGCTGGGTGGACTATATCTGCCCGCAGATCTACTGGGAAATCGGCCACAGCCTGGCGGATTACGAGACCCTGGCCCGCTGGTGGGCCGACGTGGTGAAAGGGACCGGCGTGGACCTCTACATCGGCATGGCCGACTATAAGGCGGGCAACTCCAGCGCCTCCAGCCCCTGGCACGGCACCGACGCCATCACCGACCAGATTGCCTTAAACGCCCAGATTCCGGAAATCACCGGCGAAGTGCACTTCCGCTATCAGTTCCTTCTGACTGTAGACGGCCTGGAGGAATTCTACACCGATTACTACAACCGGACGGGCGGGTCCTCCCCCGCGGAACCCTCCGCCCCCTCCGGCTCCGACCAGCCGGAGCAGCCTTCGGACCCCGTTCAGCCTGTCACCGATCCGTCCAAGACCATCACGACCCAGTATTCTTCCAAAGACGGAGCGGGCCTTTGGACGCAGTACGCCGACGGCAGCTGGAAATTCCTTGTGAACAACTCCCCCGCCTCGGGCTGGGTGAAAACCGACGGGACCTGGTATTATTTCAACGCCTCCGGCGTGATGCAGACCGGCTGGCAGCAGGTGGGCAATACCTGGTATTACCTCCAAAGCTGGGGCGGCATGGCCACCGGCTGGCTGCTCCACAACGGGAGCTGGTACTACCTCAAGGATTGGGGCGGTATGGCTACCGGCTGGCAGCAGGTGGGCAGCACCTGGTACTACCTTCAGAACTGGGGCGGCATGAAAGTGGGCTGGCTCCAGCTGGGCGACACCTGGTACTGGCTGGACTCCTCCGGAGCCATGGCCGCAAACGGCTGGAAAACCATCGACGGGACCGATTACTATTTCTATCCCTCCGGCGCCCTTTGGGTTCAGTAGGAATTGCGCCGGGCGGGAGCCCCTCTCAAGATAGCCTACACGCAAATTGAGCTTTCTCAGGCGGAATACGCAAAACTGCGCCATGATCTTCGGACGGATGGCGCGGTTTTTTTGCTGATGCGAATTCCCGCAGCTTCCGCCGGGCCGGGAAATTCCCCCTGCCTCACTCTTTTGGCCCGAAATGCCTCCGCTTCTTGTTTTTCCCGGCCGTTTATGGTACAATGTAGGAAAGATCACCGGAAAAGGAGCGTCAATATGGAAAAACGGCCGAACATTGTACTCATCATGGCGGACGAAATGCGGGGAGACTGCATGGGCTTCGCCGGGCATCCCGACGTCAAGACCCCCTATCTGGACACCCTGGGGACCGGCGGCGTCTATTTCCCCAACGCCTACACCTCCTGCCCCAGCTGCGTCCCGGCCCGGGCGGTGCTGCACACCGGCCTTTCCCCCGCCTCCTGCGGGAGGGTGGGCTACCAGGACCGGGTGGACTGGAACTACGGCTGTACCATGGCCGGCGAACTGGCCCGCGCGGGCTATTACACCCAGTGCGTCGGAAAAATGCACGTCCACCCGCTGCGCAGCAACCTGGGCTTTCACAATGTAGAGCTGCACGACGGATATCTCCACGCCTACCGCCGGCCCGATACCCCCGGATATGAGGACCAGCGCGCCGCCGACGATTATTTCTACTGGCTCAAGCAGGAAAAGGGCATTTCCGCCGACGTCACCGACACCGGGCTGGACTGCAACTCCTGGGAAGCCCGGCCGTGGATTTATGAAGAAAAGTACCACCCCACCAACTGGGTCAGCGACCGCTGCATTGACTTCCTCCGCCGCCGCGACCCCCGGATGCCCTTCTTCCTGATGGCGTCCTACGTCCGGCCCCACGCGCCCTACGACGCGCCTCAGTGCTACTTTGACCTTTACCGGGACAAGGAGCTGGCCCCGCCCCTCTCCGGCGATTGGGACGACCGGGACGCGCTGGCCCGGGACGGCAGGGTTTTCAACAACACCCGGGGCCCCATCGACCCGGAACTGATCCGGCAGCAGCAAATCGGATACTACGCCTGCATCTCCCACCTGGACCACCAGATCGGCCGGCTGATTCTGGAGCTGATCGAGCGTCAGCTCATGGACAACACCGTCATCCTGTTTATATCCGACCACGGCGAGATGCTCTCCGACCACTGCTTTGTCCGCAAGAGCATCCCCTATCAGGGAAGCATCCATATCCCGATGATGATATACGGCCCGGAACGGCTGATCGGCCGTCCGCGCACCGAAACCGCCGTGACAGAGCTGCGGGACATCTTCCCCACGCTGATGGAACTGGCCGGCGCGGAAATCCCCGCCCACCTGGAAGGGGAAAGCCTGCTGCATCCGGAACGGGAGGCCCTCCACGGGGAACACACCTATGGGGAGCTTTCCAACCACTTTATCGTAACGCCCCGGGACAAATATATCTGGTTTTCCCAGACCGGGCGGGAGCAGTATTTCCGCCTGGACACCGACCCGGGCGAAACCCACGACGCAATTGCCGACAGCCGGTATGCCGGGCGCATCGCCGAGCTGCGCGAAACCCTCATCCGGCAGCTTGCCGGGCGGGAGGAAGGCTTTACCGACGGGACGCGGCTGATTCCCGGCCGGCCGGTAAAAGCAATGCTGCATAATGCGGAGGAACCCAACTGCTGAATCCGCGCGCGTCCTGAAAATCCCCCGCGGGGGTCTGCAAACAATAAACCCGGCCTGTGACTGCGTTCATAGGCCGGGTTTTCTGTAATTGGCGCGGTTAAATCCGTCTGATCGGGAAAAACATATAATTTTTCCCGTCTGCGGGGCAGGAGAAATCGTGGACAGCTCCGGCCAAATCAATGTGATTTGCCCTCATATAGTCCAGCACCTCCGAAAATGTCTTTTCATTTTCAGCCTCCGCACAGATGTATTCATAGCCCGGGATCGTCCATTTGGTCCATCCTTCGGGCGCCTGCGCATCATCCGCGCATTCAACGCCGGCAAGGTACAGCCCTTTGCTGAAGTTATCCTCCCACGGTTTGTAGGAATGGGAACAATCGGACATTGCGCCCCAAATACCAACCAGATTGCCGTTTTCGTCTTTTTTCGCCAACGGCTGAACTTCGTTAAAATGAGCGTTTGCATCCGCCCACAATTTCTGAATAAATCCCGGGCCGTCCGAAGTGGAACCTTCTTTGCCAATCACAGCGAAAGCATTTTTCACGCACTTTTCAATCTTCATGCGGAACACCTCCCCATTCAAGTTTTTCAGCCTGCTCCCGTGGCATACCCCGCCAAAATACCAGAACAGCCATAACAGAATCAACTGCTACGGCTGTTCCTGTTTGATGCCTCCTGCCCGTTCACGGATGGTTTTTGCTGTCAGGCCAAATGCCGCCCGTCAGCAAACGCGGCAGAGCTTCGCCCCGTGGGCGGGGATTTCGATCCCGGCCAGGACGGACGGAGCGGGGATTTCCTCCCCGGTCCAAAGCTCCCGGGCGGTTTTCCCCTCCCATTCCTCCGGGAGGACGCCGGCGTCGGCCAGGTCCTCCGCCGGAACGCGGACGGTCCCGGCTTCATCGGAAAGGTTGAAGAGCGCGAAATACTGCGCGCCGTTTTCCGTATCCCGGGAAATCCAGGCCGCCAGGGAATCGTTCCGGACAATCTGCCGCGCCCCCGCCGAATGGGTAACAAGCCGGAGGACATCCCGGTTTCGGAGCAGGCGGAGGGTGTCCGCGTCCAGCCGGGTGAGCTCCGCCCCCAGCATCAGCGGCGAGCGAAAGACGCACCACAGGGTCATCATGGTCACCTGCTCATCGGGCGTCAGGCGGGTCGTCCTCTCCGCCCCGAAGCCGCCGCCGATTTTCCCCAGGGGGAGCATGTCGCAGTCCGGCCAGCAGCCTTCCGAGACATGGTTCTGCCACAGTTCGCACCGGGCGAACATGTCCTTCAGCAGCGCCCAGTCGTCCCAGAAATCATCGGTAATCCGCCACATGTTGGCGGTTTTTTCATACATCCACGCCTGATCGATGCGGGCAGGGCCGGGAGAAAGGCTCAGGACGATGGGCCGCCCCGTTTTCAGGATGGCCCGGTGGAGCATCTCGGTTTCCGCCCGGGCGGAAGCCGCGTCCTGGCGGCAGATGTCGTCGCATTTGATGAAATCCACGCCCCAGCCGGCGTACAATGCCATCAGGGAGTCGTAATATTCCTGGGCCCCCGGAGCGTCCGGCCGGACACCGTACATGTCCGGGTTCCAGAAGCAGGTGGAGGCGGGGTCGGCGATTTCATCAGCGGTTTTGTCCGTCCCCAGCAGCGGCGTGTGCAGGTGGGCGGCGATGCGGGGGATGCCCCGCATGATGTGGATGCCGAACTTGAGCCCCAGGCTGTGAACATAGTCCGCCAGCGGGCCGAAGCCCTTCCCGCCTTCTGCGGACGGGAACCGCTCCGGGCAGGGCAGCAGGCGGGAGTATTCGTCCGTCACCACCTCCCCGAAGGGGATGTACTGCCAGCTTTCCCGGCGGCTTCCCGCGCCGCGGGCATACCACTGGATATCCACCACAATGTATTCCCAGCCGTACTCCTTCAAATGGGCCGCCATAAAGCCGGCGTTGGCCTTCACCTGTTCTTCGGTGACGGCGGTGTCGTAATAGTCGTAGCTGTTCCATCCCATCGGCGGGGTGGGCGCGAATTGGTTTTTGTTCACCGGAATTCCCCCTCTTACACCTTCCGGAATGTCAGGGGTTTCTGGGCCCGGACCACCCGAACCGAGGAAAATCCCTCCGGAATTTCGGCGAAGTCCTCCGGCCCTTTCAGTTTCCGGCCGTTGACCTCCACCAGAATGTCGTCCTTTTGAACCCCCAGCTCAGCCAGCTCGCAGGAGAATTCAAACCCCTCAATGAACACGCCCTCGTAATCGGGCAGCCCGCCCATGGAGCGGATGGAATCGTCCACAGCGGTGACCACCGCGCCGTGCATCCGCCGGCGCAGCAGGAGTTTCTCCCCCATCCGATTCAGGTCCGGCATGGGTTTGCCGGGGCAGCCGAAATCCATGGGGAGCTTTTCAAAGTAAATTTCCCGGGGTTCCATGGCCAAAGCGGCGGCGTCCCCCGCGGGACAGATGTAGTTTTGGAAGGCGGAGAACATTTCATTTTCCCGGGTGGATTCCTCCGCCCCCACGAAAAGGTTGTTCCGCATCCGGGTGGTGTAGCCCTCGTTCTGGGCGATGATGCTCAAAGGCCGGGCGGATACGACGATGTTGTTTTCAATGACATCGTCGTTTTGGGCGAAGGTGCAGTGCAGGTCCAGCGGCGCGCCGGTGATGAAGTTGTTCCGCACCGAACGCAGGAAGCCCTCCCGCAGCTTAATCCCGACGCCCACGCAGTAGTTGCCGGTAATGAGGTAGTTGGAGGAGCCGTCGTCCAAATCGATGCCGAAGCCCCGTTCCCCGGCGATAAGGTTGTGGGCGATGGTGGTGGTTTCCACCGCGTCCAGGAGGGCGGCTTTCCGCTTTTCCTCCCCATTGTGGCCGCCGGTGTCGTAGCCCCCCAGGCTCCAGAACCGGTCCCGCCCCCAGCTGTTGAAGGGGCCGTGGTCGCCGGTTTCCCGCACTGTGTCAAAAATGACGTTGCGGAGGATTTTATGCCCGCCGAAGGAGCCGTCGCAGATGTTCACCCCCGCCCGGGGAAGGTCGTGCATGGTGCAGCGCTCCACCGTCACCCGGGAGGAAACGCTTGCCGTCACCGGGGCGGACTGCTTTTCGACCTGGCCGAGCCTTGTGAAATAGCAGTTTTCCACCGCAATATCCGCCGGGTAATCGTCCCCCAGAGGGCCGGGGGTCCAGTCGGTGATTTCGGTGCGGTGGTTTTCCCAGGTGGACAGCTCCCGGACGCAGCTCTGGTTTCCGATGACGCAGACCCCGGAAGCGCCGCAGCAGGTAAATTCGCACCCCTCCACCCGGATATCCCGGTTTTTCCGGCGGATCATGATGCAGTTCCCGCCCACCCGGGTAAAGGCGCAGCCCCGGATGGAAACATCCGCGCAGTTTTGGCAGAACACCGCGCCGTTTTCGGCAATGGCCCAGTCGCTGCGGGTGATTTTCACATAGTCGGAACAGAAGAGCATCCGCTTGGTATCCCGGATGATAAGATTTTCCAGGACAATTCCCCGGCAGCCTTCCAGCCGCAGCAATTCTCCGCAGACCGCCGCCTCCGCCTGCACGGCGGAGAGGTCGAAGCCCTCCGGCGGGATTGCCAGCAGTTCCCCCGTCTCCCGGTCGTAGAACCACTCTTTGTCCGCGTCCAGCTCCTCCCGGATGTTCTCCGCCATGACAAATTCCTTGTGGAGGCCGCTGCCCCGGTTGTTGTCCCCTACCCAGCGCAGGCGCAGGGCGCCGTCGGGGGTTTTCCCCTCAATGACATAGCTGTTGCCGCCCCATTCGGCGCTGTGCAGCCCCCGGACATAGCCCCCGGCGGGGTTTTTCCAGCGGCTCACACGCTCCGGCGAGAGGGTGTCCGCCGCCCAGCCGCCCAGCCGTTCCCCGGGCCGGAAATTGGGATAGCGGGCCATGATCCACTCTTCCCCGTCCACCGTCAGGGCTTCTATGGACAGGCCTTTGGGAAGCAACAGGGAGAAAACGCCCCCGCCCGCCGGCTTCCATTCCGCGGGCAGCGCCATGGAGCCGGTCAGAACGGCCCCCTCCTCCCCTCGAATGGTCAGGCCGGTTTTGTCCCGAAGAAGCACCGGGGACAAAATCCGGTGCGTCCCCTTTTCCAGCAGAAGGGTGTCCCCCTCCGCCGCCCGGTCCGCAGCCTCCTGGAGGGAAGCGCCGGGCGCAATGCGAATTTCCATATAAAACCTCCGAAATTACGAAAATGCCTAAGGACAGGTTTTAATAAACCCCAAAGAAGGAAATGGTCGGCGCGACGCGGGCGTCGGAAATGGTAATGCGGACCTTATCGCCCCTGACGCCTTTCAGGGGGATGATTTTCTTGTATCCGATCACCGTACCCTCGCATACCGTCTGCCATTTTCCGTCCAGGCAGACCTCCGCCGTAAATTTTTCCACCCGCTGGCTGAGGCGGATGTTTTCCTTGAGGACAATGTGGCGGATCTCCTGCGGCTCCTTCCAGGCGGCTTCGATGACGCAGTGGTCCGCGCCGTCCGGTGTCTTGTAATACCCTTCGTAATCGTCCTTCCGCACATTTTGGATGCCGCAGCCGTCCTCCCCGGGGTCCGCGGACAGTTCCGCTTCATCCAGCAGGTTCACCCGGAAAGCCTCCCGCAGATAGTCCCCCAGCTCCTGAAGGCGCTTCACATCGTTTTCCTGGAAGAGGCCGTCCCGGTTGGGCGGGATGTTCAAAAGGAAGGTGCCGTTGCCGCCCACCGAGCGGTAATAGATGTCCAGCAGCGTCTCCAGGGAGCGGACTTTTCCGTCCTCCTCCGAATGGTAGAACCAGCCGGGACGGATGGAGGTGTTCACCTCCGCGGGGTACCAGATGAGGTTCTGCTCTCCCGCCAGCGCTTCCCGGCTGCCCAGATCCCGGTCGGAAGCGGTGATTTTCCGCTGCCGGAAGGCGGCGTCATCGGACTGCTGGCTCAGGCTGGCAACCTTCTCGGTATTCCGCATCCGGGCGGGGACGACGCTCCATTCCGACGGGCGGGTGTCGCCGGCTTCGTTGCCGCACCAGCGGATATCCGGCCCGCAGACGTTGATGCAGGCGTCGGGCTGAAGGGTGCGGATCACCTGATAATACCGCTCCCAGTCATAGACCTGCTTTTTGCCGTTGGGCCCCTCGCCGCAGGCGCCGTCAAACCAGACGGTGAACACATCGCCGTAGCCCGTCAGCAGTTCGGTCAGCTGATTGCAGAAATAATCGTCATAAGGTTTTCCCTGGCCGTAAAGGGGGCTGTTCCGGTCCCAGGGGGAGAGGTAGACGCCGAATTTCAGTCCTTCCTCCCGGCAGGCGTCGGAAACTTCCTTCACAACGTCGCCCTTTCCGCCCCGATAAGGGCTGCTTGCCACCGAATGGCTGGTGTAGCGGCTGGGCCAGAGGCAGAAGCCGTCGTGGTGCTTGCAGGTGAGGATCAGCCCCCGCATACCGGCCGATTTGAGGGCCTTCGCCCACTGGCGCGCGTCCAGCTTTTCGGGATTGAAAATGGCGGGGTCTTCGGTGCCTTCCCCCCACTCCCTTCCGGTAAAGGTGTTGACGGTGAAATGGATAAAGGCGTAAAATTCCAGCTGCTGATAGCGGAACTGCCGTTCGCTGGGAACCACCTGAATCAGACGTTTGTCAAGCTCTTTCATAAAATCTTTCCTTTCTGCCCCTGCGGGCTTTCCTTTATGGGTGCCGTCCCGCCGCAGCCGGACAGCACAGCACCTCCCGCCGCAAAGCGCCCGGCCATGCGGCGAGAGGTGTTCTCTCAATACGGTTTGCGGCAGCCGGATTTTTATTTCAGCGTGCGGTCTACGCTGTAAACCGCTTCAATATTGGCGGTGGGAACATCTCCCTCAAAGCCCTGGCTTGCCATCAGGATGTAACCCTTGTCGCCCAGAAGGCGGATGTATTTTTCAGTTTCCGCCCGCACCTGCTCCGGCGTGCCGTGGGGCAGCAGATCCTGGGTGTCGATGCCGCCGTGGAAGGTGATCTGGCCGCCGTATTTCTCCGCCAGTTCCTCCGGATAAAGGCCGGGAACCTTCTGGAGAGGCTCCAGAGAATCCACGCCGCAGGCGATGAATTCGGGGATCAGCGGCGCGACCGCCCCGCAGGAGTGCTGCTGGAAAAACGCGCCGTATTTGTGGGACAGCTCCACCAGCTTCTTGGTGTTTTCCCGGAAAAACCGGCGCCACATATCGGTGGAAAACAGCAGGGAAATCTGGGTGCCGTAGTCGTCGTGGGTGCGGAGCATATCCACCTTGCCCTTGGCTGCTTCAAAGGTCCGGCGGTAGTATTCCATCTCAAACTCCACCATCCGGTCCAGAAGCCGCTGGGCCGCCTCAGGGCAGTCCACCATCAGCATGAAAAACCGGTCCATTTCAATAAGGTAGGTAATAATCTGGAAAGGTCCCTCATGCCCGATCACGATGGCTTTATCCGGATATTTTTCGCAGGTTTCGGCCACGGCGGAATAATCGAACCAGTCCGGGTCCGGGAAAGCGCAGCGGTCCGCATCCTCTACGCTCTGAACGTCGTTCATGGGGAAATAGGTGGTAATGTCGTAGCTGTCGATGGCGGTTTTATGAATCACGCTCTCGTAACCCCAGTAGGAAGTGTGGACCTCCCGCCCCTGGCTGTCGGTATAGGTCCGGAGCTCGGGCCCGATATAACGCGGCGCCGCGGGAATGATGTCAATGTCAAACTTTTTCCACAGCTCATCCATCGTCTGAAAATTGTATTCGGAAAGCAGACGCGATGTCACCGTTCCCACCGCTTCAAAGGCCGCTGGGACACGGTCGGGTTTCTGATGGGCCAGCGCGGCCCGCACACGTTCTTTGGATGTCATTTTGATTCCTCCCGGTTGCTCAATTCTTGGGGAACCCGTTCCCCCGGGTCAAAAATGAAACGTTTCCTTAAAAAATGAAACGTTTTCTGTTTCTTTTATCTTAGCATGCGCCGCCCCCTTTGTCAAGGGCCCTTTTGGAATGGGCCGGCTTCCTTCTGCGCGCCTTCCGAAGGCGAAGCGCCGTACACCCGCCGGTAAGCGCGGCGGAAAACCTGCGGGGAATTGTAGCCGACCGCCTCGGCTACATCGTTTAAAGAGAGCCGTCCTTCCTGAATCAGCCGGTGCGCCCGCTCCATACGGAGCTTTTCCACATATTTGGAAAAATTTTCTCCCGCCGACTGCTTAAAAAGCCGGGAAAGATACGGTTCGGTGATGTGGAATTCCGATGCCACCGAGGTCAGGGAAAGCTGGGCGTCGGTGAAATGGCTGTTGACATATTCGAGGATGCTCCGTTTCAGCGCCTCCCCTTTGGCGCCGTCCTTTTCGCCGTAGGACGCGGCCGCCGCCAGATAGCACTCCCGCATCCGGCGGAAAAGCTCGGAAGGGGGGACCTCCTCCCCGCCGTCAAAGATCATCCGGCTGCGGAGGGCCAGCTCCTCCCGGCCGCGGCTCGCCTCGTTGACCAGCCGGAGGAGGGTGCCGTACAGCGCCTGAATCAGCTGATAGGCATAACTATCCCCTCCCCGCGGGGAAGCGTCGGAAAGAAGCCTGCGGTTATGGCGGGCAATAAGTTCCAGGGTGTCCTCCACAAGCCCGCCGTTGCCCTCCTGCACAGCGGAAATCATCCGGATTTCCAGGTTCAGGGGGTAATAGAAGTGCCGTCCCGGCTCCCGCGTGCCGGGAGACCAGAGGACGCAGCCTTCCTCTTCCGGCAGGTCCTCCGACGTTTGCAGAAACAGGAACGCGGAGGGAATCTGCATCAGGTTATCCGCCATGCAGGCGGTGAAATAGATGCCGCTCTGGACCGCTTGGGAAAACTGCTCGGAAATTTTCCGCGCCTCTTCGCGGAGGCTGTCCCGGTACGCTTCCACTCTGCCGGCGGGCGCGGCCGCCAGCAGCAGGCTCCGCCGCAGGTCCAGGTCGCAGACGCCGATTGCCCCGGAAATACGGCTGGTCAGCACCTCTTTCATCAGCTTTTTGTAGGCGCTGAGCTGGGCCAGCGGGCTGTCGATTTCCCAGTCCTCCAGAGAGATCATCAGGAGACAGTAGCGCGGCGCGTCCAGGGTGATGTGAAACTTGGAAAAGCTCCGGCGAATTTCCGCCTCGTCCCGGAATCCTCCGGAAAGGAGGCTGTAGAACAGGGCGGCCCGCTGGTCGTCCATCTGCTGGCGGATGACGGCGCGCATGCTGTCGTTGTTTTCAATCAGGCGGGATATTTCCCCGGAAAGTTCCTCGGGGGCAAGGGCCCGGCTGCTCCGGGACAGGAGGTTGGATATGGAAATGACCGGCCGGGAGGTGCGGACGGCGGAAAAGAGCGCCAGCCCCACGCTGATGGCCAGCGAAGCGGCAATCATGCCCACCAGAAAGACGCGGATGCCCTGGCTGGGCTCCAGGATCACCTGCTGGGGCAGGACCGCCAGATAGGTCCAGCCGGAATCCCCACTCCGCAGATAGGAAACCAGCATCGTTTCTCCATTGAAATCCTGAAGGAAGGAGCCGCTTTCCCCGGACAGAAGGTCTGTTTCCAGCTCCTCCAACGAAAGGCCGCCCGGATTGTCCTGAAGGACGGCGTTCCCCTCCCGGTTCAGCACGCAGAGCATCCCGCCGCTCCCGTACTGGAGGGCCCCAAACTGCTCAAGCAGCTGCTCTTCGTCCAGAAACAGGAACACGTTCCCCCCGAAGGAATCGGAGCCGCTCATGGGGATGGTCTGGGCGTACAGAAGGCGGTCCTGCCATTCGTTCTGGCATGCGACGCTGGCGGAGGGGTAAAGCTGGTCCCGGTGGCGCTGCTCCAGAAATTCTTCCCGCCACCGGGCGTAGTCCATCTGTTCCATTTCAAAGCCGATCCCGTAGTACCTTTCCAGGTCCAGAACGCTGGTGACCGAATCCACCATAATTCCGCTCTGGAAGGCGTAAACCTGGATCTCTTTAATGAAGCTGTTGGCAATGATGTAGCTTTTCAGGCTTTTCTGCGCCTTGGTGATGTCGCTGACGATGGTTTTGTCCACATCCAGCGGCCGCAGCTGTAAAAACCGGGTGATGTCGGTGCTGGTGGAAATGTAGTAGACCACATTGTTGACGTCCGTCAGCACCCGGTCGATGGTTTCCGCGCTGGTCTGAAGGGCGGTCAGGTTTTGCTGGGAGGCATTGGCGCGGAGGATGTTGGCGACGCGGCTGTAGCTGATCCCCATGGACAGAATGGGAATGGACAAAACCAACAGAAAATAAAAGAGATAACGAAATAAAATCCGCTGATTGACATGATTCTTTTTCAAACAAATTCCTCCCGAATCTCGGACTGCCGCAAAACCGGGCAGATGGGCAGGCTGTACAGAGGCTTCTTTTTCCCATTTTCGTAAAACCTCCTGACACATTATAACACATTTTTCGCTTTATTTCGATGTTTTTTAAAGGATTTCATGAAATTATTTTTGATATTTCCGTGCAAAAATCGTTCCATGGAACCTTTTTTGCAGAAAATTACAAAAATTGGCTCTTCCCTTTTTTGAGCATTCAGCATATAATGTCCTCATCGGAACCCCAAAAAACAAGCGAAAATTCAGAAAGGTGGTTGGCCCTTATGGTTTCCACAGCAGCATCCAAACGGCCGGGCGTTTTCCGCCGGTGGTTTCTGAGCCGCTCCATGTGGCAGCTCTACCTCCTGGCGGCAATCCCGACAGCATTCATCATCATCTTCAACTATCTTCCCATGGGGGGCGTGCTGATTGCCTTTAAGGACTACAGCATCCGCAAAGGAATTTTCGGCAGCGACTGGGCCGGGCTCAAATATTTCGACCAGCTCTTCAGCACGCCGATTTTTCCGGACATCCTCAAAAACACCATCATTTTGAGCCTTTATTCCCTGATTGTCGGGTTTCCTTTCCCCATCATCCTGGCCCTCGCATTCAATGAGCTTCGGAACGGGAGAGTGAAAAAAATCGCCCAGACCATCACCTTCGCGCCCTACTTCGTTTCCACGGTGGTGGTTGTGAGCATCCTGATGCAGGTGTTCTCTTACCGCTACGGCGTTGTCAACGCAGTCATCAAGATGCTGGGCGGCGAGGCAATCGACTTTGTGGGTTCCTCCTCCTTCTTCCGGCCGGCCTATGTCTGGTCCGGCGTCTGGCAGAGCGCGGGATATAACTCCATCCTGTACATCGCGGCCCTCTCCGGCATCGACGTTTCCCTCTACGAGGCCGCCTCCATCGACGGGGCAAGCAAGCTCCAGAAGCTGTGGCACATCGACCTGCCGGGCATCCGCCCCACCATCATCATCACCCTGATTCTCAACACCGGCAACGTCCTGAGCGTGGGGTTTGAAAAGGTCTATCTGATGCAGAACTCGGTGAACTACGGGGTTTCTGAAATCATCTCCACCTATGTCTACAAGGTCGGCATTGAGCAGGCCCAGTTCAGCTTCTCCACGGCGGTGGGCCTCTTCAACTCGGTGGTCAACTGCGTCATCCTGTTTGCCGTCAACTGGATTGCCGGCCGCGTCAGCGAGACATCCTTGTTTTAGGAGGGAATCTTCATGCAGAATATCCAAACTGCCCGCGGCGCACGGAGCAAGGTGCGCCACCGCATCCGCCTTTCCACGGGCGACCGGGTCTATCTGGGCGTCGTATACGCTTTCCTCATCCTGTTCGTTCTGATTGTCCTCTACCCCTTGCTTTACGTTGTCAGCTGCTCTTTCTCCTCGCCGGAGGCGCTGGTTTCCGGGCGGGTGTTCTTCCTGCCGGTGGAGCCGGGGCTTCAGGGATACAAAGCGGTGTTCCAGAACCCGCAGGTCTGGTCGGGGTATTATAATTCCATCATCTACACCGTCAGCGGCACCCTCGTTTCCACCGTCGTCACCATGGTGGGCGGTTATGTTCTCTCCCGCCGGGAATTCAAAATGCGCGGCGTGCTGACCGCTCTGTTCACCTTTACCATGTTCTTCAACGGCGGCACCATGCCCACCTATCTGCTCATCAAAAACCTCCACATGCTGGATACCATCTGGGCCATTATCCTGCCCGGCGCGTTCAGCGTCTGGCTGGGCGTGATTGCCCGGACCTACATCCAGTCCAACATTCCCGAAGAGCTTTACGAATCCGCCTGCCTGGACGGCGGCGACTATTTCCAGCATTTTCTCCGCATCGTCCTTCCCCTGTCCAAGCCCATTTTGGCGGTGCTGGCCTTAAACTTTGCCACCGGCCATTGGAACTCCTATTTCAGCGCCATGATTTACCTGAGCGACCCGGATAAATTCCCCCTCCAGATTATACTGCGCAACATTCTTATTCAGAATACGGTGGACTTCACCTCCATCTCGTCGATGGACGTCACAAACCTGGTGGAAAAGCAATATCTGGCGGAGCTGCTGAAATACTCTCTCATCATTATTTCCAGCATCCCCCTGCTGATTGTTTATCCGTTCATTCAGAAGTATTTCATTAAGGGCATTATGGTCGGTTCCATCAAAGGCTGACCCAATTATTATAAAGGAGGCTTTCCCATGAAAAACAAAAAGATGCTGGCTGCCCTGTTGGCGGCAATCCTTGCGGCTACCGCGCTGGCCGGATGCGGCGGCGGTTCCGAAGAGAGCAGCGACGGCGGCACTTCTTCCACCGCTTCTACCGCAGATTCCGGGACGGATTCCGGTTCCGGATACACCTCCTCCACCGGAATTCCCATCTCCGCCCCCGGTGAATACCCTATTGTAGAAGAAACCTACAACATGGACGTATTCATCAGTCATAATACGGATGTTTTGGATTTGGAGACCAACTCGGCCACCCTTGCGATGGAAGAGCTGACAAACGTCCATCTGGACATGACTGTGGCAACCGGCGATTCCTACACGGAAAAGCTCAATCTGCTCTTAAACAGCGGCGACTATCCGGGCGTTATCATGTCTGCTGGCTTTTCTAACGCAGACCTGGTCAAATACGGCACTACCGAACAGATTTTCATCCCCCTGAACGACCTGATTGATACACACTGCGTCACCATTCAGGAGAGATGGGCGGAGCATCCTTCCTGGCAGACCGACATGACCACCCCTGACGGCAACATCTACGGTATCCCTTCGGCCGACAGCGCCATCGTGGGCCACGGCGCAGTGGGGTATAAGCTCTGGATTAATACCACCTGGCTGGATACCCTGGGACTGGATATGCCGGAAACCACCGACGAGTTTAAAGAAGTGCTGACAGCTTTTAAAAACAACGACCCCAACGGCAACGGGCAGGCGGACGAAATCCCCCTCACCGGCGCTACCGGCACCTGGGCGGCCGACCCGTACCTGAACCTGCTCAACGCTTTCGGTTACTACAATGAAAACCTGTTGATGCTCAAGGACGGCGTTTTCACCGGTATTGCAAACCAAGATTACATCCAGGAAGGCCTCCGCTACATCAACGAGCTTTACACCGAAGGCCTGCTGGACCCTGCCGCTTTCACCCAAAACGAACAGCAGATGTCCGCCATCGGCAACAATGCGGGCGACGCCATTATGGGCGCCGTCACCTGCGGACACATCGGTATGGCGGTTTCTCCTAACGACATCGAGCGGTCCAAAATGTATGAATGCATGCTTCCCCTGGAAGGCCCCAACGGCTATCGCGGTATTCCCTTTACCGAAGAACTTCAGCTCTCCGGCGCGGCATGGGTCATCACTGACGCCTGCGAGGACCCGGAAATCGCCATCAAATGGGCGGACGCCCTCTGCCGGGAGGATATGACTGTGGCCTGTCAGGTCGGCGTCAAAGGCGAGCAGTGGGACGACGCGGACCCAGACACCTTCGGCATGGACGGCGAAACCCCCGCTACCCGGAAATATCTGGAGTACAACACTTCCGGCGAAGGCGCGCAGAATTATAAATGGGGCTGGGCACAGCGTCTGCTGGAGCCCAACTGGAAAAACACTTTCCAGGTAGTCGGCGACATCCGCGACACCGCCAACTATGAAGCCTTCCTCTACCAGGAAACCGAAAAGCTCCGGCCTTACGCAGCTGACGTGGATCAGATTCCCGCTTTCTATCTGGACGAGGACCAGTCCGCCCGGATGAGCCAGCTCTCCACTCCTCTGACCGACTATGTGAAATCCTCCTTCGTGGAATTCATCACCGGCCGGAAAGATATTGACGCCGACTGGCAGGAATATGTTGACGGATTGGAAAACTTGAATTATACTGAATATATTCAGCTTTACCAGGACGCTTACGACGCGCTGGCAAAATAAGCTGGATTACCCGGAACGGGACGCTTTTGAACAGGTTTGCAAAAGCGTCCCGTTTTTCCAAACCGGAAATGACAGGAGCGTGAAGGAATGAAACACGAACTTCGGATGAAACGGCCGGCCTCCTGGTGGGGCGGCAACTGGCGGGAAGGGACGCCCCTCGGAAACGGCGTCCACGGGGCCCTGCTCTACGGCTACACGGCCCGGGAACGGATTATGCTGACCCACACCCGCCTGTGGCGGGGCGACTTTTCCCCGCCCGTCCCCGATGTAAGCGAAACCCTGCCCAAAATGCGGGAAACCCTGCTGGCCGGCGGCGTCCCGGAAGCGGACCCCATGCTGGTGGACGCCCTCCGCAAGGCGGGGTATGACCCGAAGGAGGCGTTCCCCTGCCCCGCGGCGGACCTCATCCTCACCAAGTCCTCCGCGCTCCCCTTTTCTCATTACCGCCGCTCTCTGGACATGGAAAACGGCGAGGGACGGGTTTCCTACCGTCTGGGGGAGGAGGAAGTCCTCCGGCGGTGCTTTGTCTCCCGGGCGGACGATGTGGTGGTAGCCGAGTGCAGCGGGGACTGCGGGGTGGACATTACCGTCCACATGCCGGACTCCGTTCCCTACGACCCTGCCGACCTGCCGCAGAACGCCGAAACCCGCCGGGAGGGCGAATGGCTCTTTTTCAAAGCCTTCCTTTCCGGGAAGGAGCACGGCGCGGTGGCGCGGGTGGTGCGGGGCGCGCGCACCCTTATCATCGCCCGGGTCTACACGGAGGGGGAAAGCGCGGAAAAATGGCCGGAATACCAGGCGTACATCCGCTCCCTCCCCGCAAGCTACGACGCGCTGTTTGCCCGCCATGCGCCGCTGCACCGGGAACTGTTCCTGCGCTGCCGGATGGAGCTGGACGACCTCCCCGAACGGTTTGCCATGTCCAACGAAGAGCTGCTGGACCTGGCCTGGGAGGAGGAGCTTCCCAACGCGCTGACCCAGCGGATGTGGGAATACGGGCGGTATCTGCTCATCAGCGCCACGGCGGAGGGGTCCCTCCCCTGCAACCTCACCGGCCTGTGGAGCGGCGATTACAGAGCCTTCTGGGCATTCAACATGGCGAACATCAACCTGGAAATGACCTACTGGCAGGTCCTTCCCGGCAATCTGACCGAGCTTGCCCTCCCCTTCTTCGATTACTTTGACAGCGGGATGGAGGCGTTCCGGGAGAACGCCCGCCGGATTTACGGCTGCCGGGGGATTTTCGTCCCGGCGGTGTCCATGCCCGGCTGCATGCGCCATGTCTGCATGGCCCCCCACATCACCAACTGGACCGGCGGCGCGGGATGGGTCGCCCAGCATTACTACGACTACTGGGCCTTCACCCGGGACCGGGAATTCCTGGAAAACCGCGCCCTGCCCTTCCTGCGGGAAGCGGCGGCCTTTTACGAGGATTTCGTCATCTGGCAGGGGGACCGCTGGATGGTCTGCCCCTCCGTCTCGCCGGAAAACCACACCAGCAACTACCTCCCCCGCTCCCAAAACGGCGTCCCCTTCGATGTGGGCGATCCCACCCAGGCTTCCATCAACGCCGCCATGGATGTGGCCATTATCCGGGAGGTTTTCACCCACCTTCTGGCCATCGGGCGGGACACCGGCCTTTTGGACGGGGAGGAAGCCGCCCGGTATGAACGGATGCTGGCCGGTTCGCCGGAATACCAGCTCAATGAATACGGCGCGCCCCGGGAATGGCTCCACCCGGACTTCCCGGACAACGACCTGCACCGCCACCAGTCCCACCTCTACCCCATGTTCCCGGGCCTGGAAAAAGCCCGTCGGAGCCCGGAGGACGACGCGGCCTACCGCCAGGGCGGCCTGCGGCGGATGACGGTGGGCATCGAGTGCCAGACCAGCTGGTCGCTGACCCAGAACGCCTGCCTCATGGCCCGGGTGCGGGACGGGGAGCTGGCCTTCCGGAGCCTGAACTTTATTTCCAAGGCGTTTTTGATGCGCAACCTGTTCACCACCCACAACGACTGGCGCGGAGACGGCATCGGCCTCACCATGTCCTCCGCCCCCTTCCAGATTGACGCCAACACCGGCTGGCCCGCCGCGGTGCAGGAAATGCTGCTCTTTTCCAATGAAGAACGCATGGACATTCTCCCCGCCCTGCCCGCAAAGTGGAAGAAGGGTTCCGCAGGGCCCATGGCTGCCCGGTGCGGGGCGCAGGCGTCCTTCTCCTGGGACGGAAGCGCCTATTCCGTCCGGGTGGAAGCGCTGCGGGACGCCGCGTTTCTGCTGGTCCTGCCCGACGGGACGGAACGGAATCTGTCCATGAAAAAGGGAGAAACCCTGACTTTTCAGGCGTAATGATCCCCCAATTTGCAGCAAGGAGGCTTGCAGTATGAAAATTCACAAACCCATCCGGGAAGGCGGCGGGGATCTGCCCCGCCTGTTCCAAAACCCGCCCCACGGCTACGGCATCGTCCCCTTTTACTGGTGGATGGGGGACCCTCTGACCCGGGAGCGGCTCACCTACGAAACGGACCGCATGAAGGACCACAGCGTGGCGGGGCTCCAGATCAACTACGCCCACAGCTGTGAAGGAGGGCTGATTTACGGCCTCACCTACCCGTCCGACCCGCCGCTGTTTTCAGACGAATGGTGGGATTTGACCGGCTTTTTCATGGAAAAGGGGAAAGAGGACGGCTTTTCGGTGAGCCTGTCCGACTATACGCTGGGTTCTCCGGGCCAGGGCTATTACACCGATGAAATCCTGGCGGAAAACCCGGACATGCGCGGCCGGCTGCTCCAATGGGCGGAAACGCCCTGCAAAGCCGGGGAAACGGCGCGCTTCTCCCTGCCGGAAGGGCTCTTAAACGTGAGCTTTCTGGAAGGGACATCCTGCACGGACCTGACAGGCTCCGTCCGCGAAGGAGCCCTCTCCTTTACGCCCCCGGCGGACGGGCGGATTCTGTGGGTTTGGCAGGAAGTGCAGGAATACTCCCTGGACCCCATGCACCCCCTTTCCGGGAAAAAGGTCTGCGAAAAGTTTTTCGATCGCTTTGAGGAGCATTTCCCGGGCGAAGGCGGCGACGGGCTCAACTTCTTTTTCTCCGACGAGCTGAACTTCAACATCCGGGGCAATCTCTGGAACCGGTATTTTGCGGAGGAATTTCAAAAACAGAAAGGGTACGACCTGCTCCCCCTGCTGCCCGCCCTTTTTGTGGACATCGGGGACATCACGCCCAAGGTCCGGCTGGATTACAGCGACGTCATCGTCCGGCTGGAGGAAGCCAACTACTTCGGCGTGGTCTACGACTGGCACGAAGCCAGGGGAATGGTCTACGGCTGCGACCACGGCGGCCGGGGAAGGGACGTTACCGAATTCGGCGACTACTTCCGCACCCAGAAGTTCAATCAGGGCCCCGGCTGCGACCAGCCCTTCCTTTCCTCGGATATTGTGAAAAACAAGGTGGCCAGCTCCATCGCCCACCTGTACGACCGCCCCCGGGTTTGGCTGGAGGGGTTCCACAGCAGCGGATGGCAGACCTCCTCGGGCGACTTTGCCGACGCGGTAGCCCGGAATTTTGTCATGGGCCACAACCTGCTCTCCCTCCACGGCCTTTATTACTCCACCCACGGCGGATGGTGGGAGTGGGCCCCTCCCTGCAACGGCTTCCACACGCCATATTGGGACGACATGAGCGGCTTTTTCCGGGCGGTGGAGCGGATGAGCTTCCTCTTGAGCCAGGGGCGGCATGTCTGCGACGTGGGCATTGTTTACCCGGTAGCCCCCGCCGAAGCGGGAATGGACGGGGAAACCGCCGCCCAAACCGCCTTTGACACGGCGGAGCTCCTCTACCGCCGGGGCATCGACCTGGATTTCCTGGATTTTGAATCCATCGAGCGTGCGGAAATCCGGGACGGCGGGCTCTGTATCGCCGGGGAATGCTACCGGGTGGTGGTCCTCCCCGCCATGCGGGCGGTGCGGTTTGGCATGATGGAAAAGCTGCTGGCCTTTTCCAGAAACGGCGGAACCGTCCTGTTCCTGGGCGCGCTGCCGGAGGCGAGCGACCGGGCGGGCGCAAACGACCCTGCCCTGAACGCCATTGTGGAAGAGCTTTCTGCTGCGGAGGGCGCCTGCCTGTCCCGGCCGGAGGAAGTGCTTGACACGGTTTCCCGGACCGTCCCGGCGGATTTCCGGGCGGAAGGCTTTGACGGGGACATCTATCTCAACCACCGCCGCCTGGGGGACCGGGACCTTTACATGGTCTACGGCCTGCCGAAAGGAACCCGGTGCACCTTCCGGGCCGAAGGGGAAGCAAGCCTCTGGGACCCCTTTACCGGCAAACGCTGGCGGCTTTCCTCCGAACCTGCCGGAGATGGCTTCACTCGCCTTGCCCTTCCTCTGGAGGCTAAGGAATTCCAAATCCTCGTCTTTGACCGTTCCGGCGAAGCGCCGGACGGGGATTTCCCGACGGAAAGCAGGGCGGCGGAACGGTTCGCCCTCCGGAACGACTGGGAATTTGAGCTGCTGCCAAATCTGGACAACCGGTTCGGGGATTACGCCATCCCCGCCTATCCCGGGATGGTGGGACCGGAGCTGCGGATGGCCGGCTATGCCGAGGGCGGACCGGAAATCCCGCCGGAAAGCGCCTTTTCCGGCCCGGAACGGTTCTCCTACGGGCCCTATTTCCGGGCAGCCGGCCCCTTTGCGGACGAAGCGGCGTTCCGCGCGTCCTTTGAAGCCGCCGCAGCGGGGGAAACGTCCGGTTTTGCCCCCTACTCCTTCTCCATGCGCTACGGCGTCTGGAACGACCCCGGACAGGAAGGATACCACGGCTTAAAGGAACTGGTGACCGACGATTTTCTCACCATCGGCCAAAAGGAGGAAACACTCACCAGCTCCCGCTATCTGCCGGACCCGGAGGGCTTCGGGCGGGTTTACGCCGCCTGCTTCCTCTGCCCGGAGGATGGGGAGTACCGCATCCTCTCCGGAAGCCTTTCCCCCGCCTTCTTTGCACTGGACGGGAAAGAACAGCCCCTGCCCGAAGGGACCGTCCGCTTCAAGGCCGGGGTGCACTCCCTGGCGGCCGCTTACCGGGAATGCGGCCGGACCTACCTGGCGGTGGTGCGGGAAGGCTCCTCCCCCGCCGGGGAAGATTTGGCCATGCGCTGGTATCATCATCCCGGCCTGGCGCCCTTCCTCTGTTCCGGCGAGGGGCAGTACGGCTTTTTCCGGTTCCAGACGCCCCCCGGCCTGAAGGAACTGGAAATCCCCTGCGAAACCGGCTCGCTGTCCCTTTGGGCAGGCGGGAAAGAAATCCCGGCTGCCCAGGTTTCCCCGGGACTTTGGCGGGCGGTCCTTCCGGAAGCGGAGGCATTCCCCGTCCCGGCGGTGCTCCGCATCGCCCTGGACCGCGGAAAATCCGGCGGGGCGCTGATTGACGAACGCATCCGCTTTGTCTGCGGAAAAGGACGGATGGAAGCCGGAGACTGGGGAAAGATCGACGGACTGTCCTGCTATTCCGGCAAGGCCGCCTACACCCAGCGCATCCTTCTCCCGGAAACCCTGCCCAATGGGCGGCCGGTGCTGCGCCTTGCGGATGCGGTTTCCTCGGTGCGGGCGTCGGTCAACGGCGCCGAAGCCGGGGTTAGGGTCATGGGGCCGTGGGAGTTTGGTTTAAGCGGCCTGCTGAAGCCCGGAGAAAACGAACTGCGGCTGGAAATCTGCAACACCCTCTCCAACCACTACCGGAGCGTCCCCACCCGCTACCGGGGAGAAGCGCCCTCCGGGCTGCTTGGCGGGGCGGAAATCGTCTTTTTGAAGTAAAGAGAGCAAAAAAACACCGGGCTGCAAGCAGTCCGGTGTTCCTTTATGAAAATAACCAGCCCCTCCGAGCCTTCCGACGGGCTTCCGGCGCGGCAAGACGCCGTCACGAAATCGTCAGCTCCTGAATGAGCTTTTGATAAATCTCCGGCGCTTTCTTCTTAAAATTCCCGGCGATAATCTCCGCCTGTTCCCGGTCCGGGGCATAGAAGGCCAGGGAAAAGAAGGTGAGGCTCTCCTCGTGGAGGGAGCAGAGCACCTGGAAGCCGTTGCCGTCCCGACGGATGTCGGCGGACACCTCGTTTTCCCGGCGCAGCCGGGCCAGCATCCGCATCCCCCGCTTGACGATGGCGTCCCGCAGGGAGGAGGGAAGGGCCTTTTTCAGCTTATCCGCCGCCTCCCGGCCCAGGTCGGTGAGGGCGTATACTCCCTGCTCGGAAGCGAGGTTGCCGTTTTCCTCCAGCTCCCGCACGGCTGTGCAGAGGGTGAAGTAATCCACCAGCCCGTCCTGGGTGCAGACCTCGCTCAGGTTGTCCAGCGTCAGCGGCGCTTCCAGAGAGGCCAGCAGATAACAGATGAGCAGCTTCACTTCATAGGTTTCCTTCATGCCGCCGGCAGGGATGCCGGCCAGGATTGGTTCGGGCATTGCGTTTCTTCCTTTCCTCCGGGCCTTCAAGGGCCGCAAGTCAGTTGGTTTCCATTGACGCCCGCCTGCCGAAAGCCCGGGGATTCGCGGAAACGGCGGGCGGGAACCGCATCCTCCCCGTAAAGTTCCGAACTCCTCCGGCAGCGGCTTTTCTTCTTTTCTATTGTATCATAAACGCCAAAAGAAGAAAAGGGCCATTTTCAAAATTGTAGGACTCGTAAAAGTCCCGAAAAAAAGTGCGGAAACCCTTTACAAACCGCCGGAAAACGGGTAAAATAGAGGAAAGAAAAGTCCCGACACCTTTAAGCCGGCCCCGTGAGGCTGGCAAGGCGGTCCTGTTCCCCCTGTTCCGGCGTGCGGAAAAGGGGGATATATCCATAGATGCGACCAGGGTGCCTTATCTGCGGGCACCCTGGTTTTTTCTCTGTAAGGGGGGGGGTCACATGGAAGAAAAAGCTCTGATTCTGGATGAAAAAGCGATGGCCCGGGCCATCACCCGCATCTCTTTTGAAATCGTCGAGCGCAATAAGGGCGCCAAGGACCTGTGCGTCATCGGCATTTTGAGCCGCGGGCGGGAACTGGCCTGCCGCATCGCCCGGAAAATTTCCTCTATTGAAAACACGCAGGTCCCCGCCGGTTCGCTGGACATCTCCCGCTACCGGGACGACCGGGCCATCGACGCCGACCAAAGCGACATCCCCTTTTCCGTCACCGGAAAAAAGGTGGTGCTGGTGGACGACGTCATCTACACCGGCCGCACCGCGCGGGCTGCCATCGACGCCGTGTTCGCGCTGGGCCGGCCCCAGCTCATCAACCTGGCGGTCCTCATTGACCGGGGCCACCGGGAACTCCCCATCCGGGCGGACTATGTGGGCAAAAATCTCCCCACCTCCCGGGAAGAAGTGGTCAAAGTCTCGGTCAAGGAGCTGGACGGCCTGGACAAGGTCGCCATTCTGGAATAGCCGTTTTACTGTCGAAAGGAGAAGGAAGATGCAATCCTATCTGCTTCGGAATCTGCACATCGTAAGCCCCGCCGATTCCCTGGACCTTCGGGGGGACATCCGCATTGCGGACGGAAAATTCGCCGCCGTGGGGGAACAGCTTGCCCCCGCGCCGGAGGACACGGTCCTCGACCTGGCGGGCATGACCGCCTTCCCGGGACTGGTGGACATGCACGTCCACCTGCGGGACCCGGGCTTCACCCACAAGGAGGACATCCTCACCGGCTGCGAAGCCGCTGCGGCGGGCGGCGTCACCGCGGTGGCCTGCATGCCCAACACAAGCCCCGTCGCCGATTCCCCGGAGGTCATCCGCTATATTCTTGAAAAAGCAGCCTCCGCCAAGGCGAAAGTGTACCCGGTGGCTTCCATCACCCGCGGGATGCAGGGCGGAAGCCTCACCGACATGGCCGCATTGAAGGCCGCCGGAGCCATAGCGGTTTCCGACGACGGCAAGCCCGTCCCCTCCGCCCGGATGATGGAGGAAGGGATGCTGCTGGCGAGAGAAAACGGCCTGCTGCCCATCTCCCACTGTGAGGACCTGGACCTCATCCGCGGGGGCATTCTCCACAAGGGGGCTGTTTCGGAGGAGCTGGGCGTCCCCGGCATGGACCGGGCCAGCGAAGACTCCATCACCGCCCGGGAAATCGCCCTGGCGGAATCCACCGGCGCGCCGGTCCACATTGCCCACGTCTCTACCGCCGGTTCGGTGGACCTCATCCGCTCGGCCAAGCGCCGGGGCGTGCCGGTCACCTGCGAAACCGCGCCCCATTACTTCCTGCTCACCCATGAGCTGCTGCGCAAGCGCGACGCCGATTACCGGATGAACCCGCCCCTGCGGGAGGAATCCGACCGGAAAGCGGTGCTGGAGGGCATCCTGGACGGCACCATCGACTGCATCATCACCGACCACGCCCCCCACGCCGCGGAGGAAAAGGCCGACTTTTTCAAGGCCCCCAACGGCGTCGTGGGGCTGGAAACCAGCTTTGCGGCAAGCTATACGGGCCTCGTCAAGCCGGCCCGCCTTTCCCTGGCCCGGCTCATCCGGCTGATGAGCGTCAACCCCGCGCGGCTTTTGGGGATTCCGGGGGGACACATCCGCCCGGGGGACGCCGCCGACCTGGCGGTGGCAGACCTGGAGGCCGTCTGGACGGTGGAGCCGGAAAAACTCCGCTCCAAGTCCAAAAACACCGTTTTTAAGGGGATGGAATTCACCGGACGGGTTGTCCGCACATTCTTAAACGGCGCGTTGGTTTACACCTGTGAAGAATAAAGGAGGAATTTCCCATGTCTTTTGAACGTCTGATTGCCAAAATCAAAGAAACCAAAAACCCCACCGTGGTGGGCCTGGACCCCAGCTACCGCTATGTGCCCGCCTATATCCGGGCAAAATACGCGGACCAGTTCGCGGACCCGCTGGAAGGGGCCGCCTACGCGGTGCTGGAGTACAATAAAGGACTCATCGACGCCCTGTGCGACATTGTTCCCGCCGTCAAGCCCCAGGCCGCCTATTACGAAGCCTACGGCTGGTACGGCATGAAAACCTTCGCCGAAACCGTCACCTACGCCCGGAAAAAGGGCATGTACGTCATCACCGACGGCAAGCGCAACGACATCGGCTCCACCATGGAAGCCTACGCCGCCGCCCACCTGGGGACCGTGGACCTGGACGGGAAAACCGCCGTCCCCTTCGGCGCCGACGCCCTCACCGTCAACGGATACCTGGGCACCGACGGCATCGCCCCTCTCTTAAAGGTCTGCAAAGAGCTGGACAAGGGCATTTTCGTCCTGGTCAAAACCTCCAACCCCTCCTCCGGCGAGCTTCAGGACAAAAAGATCAACAAACGCACCGTTTATGAAGTCATGGGCAAAATGTGCGAAACCTGGGGCAAGGAGCTCCGGGGCGAAAGCGGCTATTCCGCCGTGGGCGCGGTGGTTGGCGCCACCTATCCCGAGCAGCTTGCCGAACTGCGGGAAAAGCTCCCCCACACCTTCTTCCTGGTGCCGGGCTACGGCGCGCAGGGCGGCGGGGCCAAAGATGTGGCCGGGGCCTTTGACGAAAACGGCCTGGGAGCCATTGTCAATTCCTCCCGCGGCATTATCTGCGCCTACCAGAAGGGCGATTGGAACGAGACGGAATTTGCGGAAGCGGCCCGCGCCGAAGCCATCCGGATGCGGGACGATATCGGGAGCTTTGTGACCATCCGGTAACACCGGAGAAGGAGGGATTCCTGTGAAAAGGCTTTTCCCCATGCTGCTGGCGGCGGCCCTGCTCACCGCCTGCACCCCCATTGTTCCGGCGGAAAGTTCCCTGACGGAAAGCTCCGTTCAAAGCGCGGCGGAATCTTCTGCCGCAGAATCCTCCGCGGAAGAAAGCGCGGAACCGGAAAGTATTGCGGAATCTTCCGCAGATGGAGCCGCCCTCGCCCCCGTCCGCACTTTGGAAGGGGATTATGAAGCCATGGCACCGGCCGACCTGAACAGTCAAGTGGTTCCAAGGCTGTCCCATGGGGACACCCCTTATTACACGGTCCTGGAGGGCGGCAAATGGGGCCTGATTGACGAAAACGGGACAGAGCTTCTGCCCTGTGGGAGCGACAACGCTGTGACCCTCTGTTTTGACGGGCACTGGGTATATTCCGGCGCAATCGATAATTGGGATAATGTTTCCGCGGAACTGGAAAAAACCACCGGCCATGCCCTCTGCCCGGGACACGGCGGTTCTACGACCTATCTGTTTGCCACTGCCCCCGGCCAAATTCCCCAGGCCATGCACGGCCAGCCGGGAAGCTCCTATTTCCAGGAACTGCTGCCGGAAGAAACCCGTGGCGACGCCTTTTTCCCGGTAAAATACGGGGATTTGACGGAAGAAGAAACGGGCTTTACCCTAACGGGAAATGTTTTCTGGAATTTCGCCGATGCGGAGGGGAACGTCCTCTGCCCAAACGAAGAATTTGACCAGGTGGGATGGTTCTCCGGCGAAGCCCTGGCCCCGGTCCAGAAGGACGGGAAATGGGCCTATGTGGACGGGGAGGGCAATTTTGCCACGGAGTTTATCTACGAAAGCTGCTGGCAATATTCCTATGTTTATAATTCGGATACCGGGGAATCCACTCTGGATGAGCCTACATTCGCCTACTCCCTCTGGGACGGCTTTGCCCCGGTGATGCGGGAGGGCAAATGGGGCGTGCTGGATGAAACCGGAAAGGAAATCATCCCCTGCCAATTCGAGGCGGGCGCGCCGTACCCCGGCGGGGCGTTTCTTAAAAAAGACGGGGTTTGGGGACTTTATCTGCTGAACAATTGATTTTTTTACTACCATGGAAGGATGATAGACAATGCCGCTCAGAAGCGATATCAAAAAAGTGCTGGTCATCGGCTCCGGCCCCATCGTCATCGGCCAGGCGGCCGAATTCGACTACGCCGGAACCCAGGCCTGCCGCGCCCTGAAGGAGGAAGGGCTGGAGGTGGTGCTCATCAACTCCA
>DVFM01000101.1 GCA_018713245.1 Candidatus Merdivicinus intestinavium | reverse complement strand
CCGGGTTTTGATTGCGTAATAGCCATGGTCGATGCCAATGTTCATGGTTTTGCTCATCCTTTCTTGTTGGTTGTTAAAAACTTGAGATCTTTGCTGAGTTAGAGCTTAGAGTTATCTTGTTCTTTCCCAGCTGGTAAAGTATTAGGGGGGGAGAGTGTGAGAGGGGGGGAAGCGGAAAACCGCCCCGGCCATTCAGCCGGAGCGGTTCCTAAAAAAGGGCGCACTACCCCCTTGTATCTTGAGGGCTTAAAATTGGCCCTTTTGGGGGGGATTCGTCAATCTATCTATGAAACTGCCGGAAACTTCTACACTTCCGACAACGGGAAAAAAGGGTGGTAAACGCAAAAAAGCGGAGCCTCCTGCCTGAATTTTCAGGCGGAAGCCCCGCATCTGCTCACGAAAAATCTTGATATTGCCATTTTATGGAAAAGGCATCTATGAAAAATCATTTTGGATTTTGCGCTCTAAAAAGCCCGCAAACCCGCATGAATACTAACAAAAATGGGGTAGGCATCTAAAGTGTCTACCCCAGATGGTGGACGAGGGTGGATTCGGACCACCGAAGCTGAAAAGCAACAGATTTACAGTCTGCCCCCTTTGGCCACTCGGGAACTCGTCCATATTCAATTGAGAAAGAAAGTGGAGCTGGTGGACGGACTCGAACCCCCGACCTGCTGATTACAAATCAGCTGCTCTACCAACTGAGCTACACCAGCAAATTGTTATCCCTGCCCCAAATGGTCGGGGCGACAGGACTCGAACCTGCGGCATCTTGGTCCCAAACCAAGCACTCTACCAAACTGAGCTACGCCCCGGTGTTAGTCCTCATGACAGCTCAACTATTATACCACAAACTTGTGGGATTGTCAAGCACTTTCTTTTTTGAAAGAAACGAGCCGCAAATACCGCGATCTGCGGCTCTTCTCTTTGGCGCGCCCGGAGGGATTCGAACCCGCGACCTTTTGATTCGTAGTCAAACACTCTATCCAACTGAGCTACGAGCGCATTTTGTTGTCTCTCGTGACAACGTATATGATTATATCACAGCTTTTTCCATTTGTCAACAGTTTTTTGAAAAATAAATTGCTCCGTGATTCGGCATATTTTTTTCTGAAATTTTGGGAAATTCGCTCATGTCCGAGGACACCTGTCCGCATGGAACAGGCATCCTCGGAACCGCTGCGTTTTTATCGGATTTCCAGCCGGAAGGTCAGGGCGTATTCCCCGCCGGGCAGACGGTATTCCGCCGGCATCCCGGTGCTCCAGGCCATATCCGACCCGATGGGGCCGTGCGCCGCGTCAATGTGCAGCCAGCTTTCCTGCCGGAGGGGCATCTCGTGGTCATGCGCCGCCCTGTAATCGGCAGCGGCGTGATGGCGCACGTCGAAATGGAAGGGCCGGTCCGCTTCCGCCCGGAAACAGCCTCCTTCTCCCCGCAGTTCCAGCCAGCGGGCATCCTCATGGCCGCCGGTCTCAGAAGGCGGGCTGAAGGGGAAATGCTGGGCGGCGACGGTGGATTCCCACACCTGAAGCCGCGCCGCCAGCTTGCGGTCGCAGTAATTTTCTTCCGGGCCGCGCCCATAGCAGGAAATCTCCTCCAGACCGGGGGCCAGGGGAATTTCCACTCCCGCCCGGGAAATCGCCGGGACCGATTCCGGCAGCCGGACAGAAAACCCGATTTCCACCCATCCTTCCCGGACCGTGTAGCAGAGCTTTCCTTCCGCCTCCCCTCCGGTCATTTCATAGGCAAATTCCACCCGAACGCAGCCGTCTCCCCGCAAAACCGTCGGCTTTCCCGCTTTCGGCACCAGCTTTTCCAGCGGCTCCAGCACATCGTACCATCCCCAGCCGGGGCGGACGTCCAGCCCGGTGCGGGGCCGGGTCAGGCAGGGAACCAGGCTCCCCGCCAGATACTCCCGGCTTCCTCTGCGAAGGGAGCAGAGCCCGCCGGTATCCTTCCGGAAGGCCGCGGAGAAATCCCCCGCCGCGATTTTAACGCAGGCTTCGTCCTCCTCCAAAACGGGCTGTGCGCCGCAGGGAGGCATTGAGATTCGATACAGTCCCCCGGCCAGCGTAAACTGGGTAAAGCCAATCTCCTCCCCCGCCCGGGCAAACCAGGTGTCCGCCCGCCGGCTGAAAGAGAATTCCAGAGCGTATTCAGCCCTCTGTTTTCTGCAATTTGGAATTTCCACCCGCAGCTCCCGCTCCGACATGGGCGGCAGGTCCGGCAGCGGAACCTCCCACCGGGCGATCTCCTTCCCGTCCTCCCGCAGCACCGCCTCGCACCGGAAATCCCGGCCCCACTCGGTTATGGCGCGGTTTTTCAGCACATAAACGCCCTCCGCCGAAACCGTCTCCCAGGCGGAAAAGTGCTGCGGCTTTTCCATCCAGATGGGGCAGTACCCCTGCTTCACCTCATAAGCCACCGGCTTCCAGCGCAGGTCGGCCTGTACGATGCCGTTGTTGGTCATATAAGGCGGATTCTCCCAGTCCACCACCGATTCGCCGAAATCCCCGCCGTAGGCGAAAAACTTCTTCCCGTCCGCAGTTTTTCCCGCCAGGGATTTGTCCTGCCAGTCCCAGATGTATCCGCCCTGGAACCGGGGATACCGCTCGGTCAGCTCCCGGAATTTGTTCATCCCGCCGCCGCTGTTGGAAATTTGATACAGATATTCCACCAAAATAATGGGCCGGGAATCCCTGGGGTCGGCGAGCATTTTCAGAATATACTCAATGGTGGCGTACATATTCCCCCGGACGTCCGAAATATTGGGCCCCGGTTCCCCCGCCTCATACTGACAGAGCCGGGTCTTGTCGTATTCCTTCAAAAAGCCGTACATGGCGGCGTGGTTGGCGCCCGTGCCGCTTTCGTTGCCCAGGGACCAGGAATAAATGGAAGCGTGATTTTTATAAAAGGCAGCCATCCGCGCGGCCCGCTCCAGATACTGGGAAGCCCAGGCGGGATTGTGGCTCAGCGCCCCCATAACGCCGTGGGTCTCCAGGTCGCACTCGCAGATGAGCAGGATGCCCAGCTCGTCGCAGAGGTCGTACCATTCCGGGCAGTCGGGATAGTGGCAGGTGCGCACCGAATTGATGTTCATCCGCTTCATCTGGCGGATCTCCTCCGCCATGTGTTCGCGGGAAACGGTGCGGCCGCCTTCCCAGCAGAAATCGTGGCGGTTGACCCCCCGGATGATGAGCCGCTGTCCATTGAGGAAAACCACCCCATCCCTGACTTCCACCTTCTTAAAGCCGAACCGGCAGCCCTCCCAGTCCGCTTCCGCTCCATCCCCATCGATCAGGGTCACAACCGCCCGGTAAAGCGCGGGCGTCTCCGGCGTCCAGAGCTTCACTTCCGGCAGGGAGAGCCGCACCCGCCCGGTGTTGGCGGTGGGCAGGACGTCGGTGCGGTACTGGGCCGACGCCATGACCGGCGCTTCCCCTTCCGCCAGCTTTTCCCCCTCCGGGGAATAGACGGCAAGCCGCACCCGGCAGTCTGCGAACCCGTCCGCCCGGGAAACGGCAATGTCGGCGCAGACCTCCCCGCCGCCCCGGTCCAGATCAGGCAGGGCGGTGATGCGGTAATCCTCCACCCGCTCCCGGGGCTTGGCCGTCAGCCAGACGTTCCGGTGGATGCCGGACAGGTGCCAGTAGTCCTGGTCCTCCAGATAAATGCTCTTGGAAAACCGCAGCACCGCCAGGGCCAGGGTATTCTCCCCGGGACGGAGCAGGCTTGTCACATCAAATTCGGCGGGCAGCTTGCTGTCCTCGGAATACCCCGCAGGCCGGCCGTTGACCCAGAGGTAGAAAGCGGTTTCCACCCCGTCGAAGCGCAGGAATACCTCCTTCCCCGCAAAATGCTCCGGCAGCGCAAAGGTCCGGCGGTAGCAGCCCACCGGGTTCTGGTCCGGAACATAGGGCGGATTGGGGAACTGCCGCCCTCCCTTTTCCGGCCGGATGAGCCAGCGCCCCTCTCCCTCGTACCGCCAGGGGTAAAGGGTATTGGTGTAGATGGGCTCGCCGAAGCCCTGAAGCTCCCAGCTTCCCGGCACCGTGATGGAAGAAAATCCCTCCGGCGCGGCTCCGTCCCGGAAGAATTCTCCCACCTTTTCGGGAGAATCCTCCAGCTTGAACTCCCACTTGCCGTTCAGGGAAATCCTGTTGGCGGAAATTCCCTTTCCCGCTGCCGCTTCCTCCCCGGAGGAGCAGGCTTCCCAAAGCGTGTGTGCGGGCACACGCCCCACGGAAGCAATCTCCACCCGCTCCCATTCGGGAGTTTTTGCAAAATCCGCTCTCCAATTCATTCCGTATCGCTCCTTTTCATAACGGCAGGCGTCCCGCCGCATCTCTTAAATTCAGCATAACATGCCCGGCAGGGATTTGCAGGGGGAGACCCCGCCGGGCACAGCCGTTTGCGAAAAATTTTACCCAAGTTCAATCCAGTACCGCTGCACAATTTCCCCGCCGCTGGAAATCTCGTTTTCCAGCACACCGCCGTTTTTGCGGATGCTTTTGGCGGAGCCGATATTGTCCCGGCTGCAGGTCATCAGTACCCGCCCGATTCCCATTTCCCGGCATTTTTCCAGCGCCAGGGCAATCATGCGGGTGGCATATCCCCTGCGCCGCTCGCTGGGCCGGACGCCGTCGCCGATGTGGCCCCCGTCCTGCAGAAGGGATTCGTTTAAGCGGTGGCGGATGTTCACCGCCCCCACCAGAATATCCCGCTCCGTGTCCAGGCAGAAATAGGTGGTGGCGGGGACAAACCCCGGGATTCCCTGCTCCTCCGCCTCAAAGACGGCCAGATACTGCTCCCGGTCCCGATAGTTGCACACGCGAATGGAATAGGGGACGATTTTTTCCCCCGACGCCGTCCATTCCGCCATCATCTCATCAATTTTCGCCCAGTCCGTTTCCGCGGGTTTTACGAGTTTCAGCATGCTATTCCTCCTTCAGCGCCCGCGCCTCTTCCAAAACAGGGGCGATGGCCTCGATTTGGCCGGTGCGCATGCCGTTCTCAGGCAGGGCGGCCCTTTCCAAAATTGCGTCCGCTTCCTCCAGCGGGAACCCCGCCGCCAGATAATCCTCCGCCGTGTGCTCTGCCAGCCAGTCGATGGAGTAAAGCGCCCCGTCCGATTGGTTAAAGAGGGCCAGCTTCCCGCAGAAAGCCTCGTTGAGCGCCCGCTGATCCCCGGAGTAGAGGGCGTCGATCTGCGCGTCGGTATAGCCGAACTCCGCGTAATATTCCTCCCGGGTCATCCCCAGCGTTTCCAGAAAATCGTCGGTCACAGCGCCCTGGGTCAGTTCGACGAACTTCTCTTTCGGAATATCATACTCCTCGATAAAGGCCAGAATATTCATATTTTCTCTGCCGTCCGGACCGGAGCGGACGACGCTTTCCGCCCAGGCGGCAGCGCCTTCCTGCCCGACATAGTTCATCAGCTCCCCTCTGATAGAATGATAGGAAGGGGTGTGGGCCGTGCAGGCGTCCTGCCCGCCCGCCGATGTCTCCTGAGCGGAACCGTCCTGCAGCCGGGCATCCTCCAGAGCAGCCCGGGCCTTTTGGGCCAGCTCCGGCATCTCTGTGCCGGTTTCCTGTTCCGCCGCCCGAATAACTTCCTCCGCCTTTTCCAGGGGCAGGTCCGCCGCCAGATAATCCTCCGCCGTATGCTCCGCCAGCCAGTCAATGGAGTAAAGCTCCCCGTCCGCCTCGTTATAAAAGGCCAGAGGGCCGCAGAAAACCTGGTTGACCGCCTTTTGGTCCCCGGAATAGAGGGCGTCGATCTGCTCCTGCGTAAAGCCGAACTCTTCCCAATGGGCTTCCTGTTCCTCCGGGGACAGCGACCCTGCGCTTTCCCGGATCATGCGGGAAAAATCCTCCTGAGGGATTTGGAAATCGGCAATCAAATTGGAAATATTCATTTCCTCGCCCGGGCGCTCCGCCAGCCAGGCGTCGAATTCCTCCGGGCCGACAAAATTAATCAGTTCCCCGGTGATGGTGTGGTAAGAAAAGGTGTGGATTCTGCACGGCCCTTCGGTTTCCGTCTCCGATTCTTCGCCGGAGGATTCCGGTTCCTCCGGTTGGGCAATTTCCGAAGCGGCCGGGGACCCGGCAGATTCTTCCGGCAGGCTGCTTTCCTCTGTCTGTCCCGCATTGCAGGCCGACAGGGAAAGCGTCAAAGCCAATGCGGTGAGAAAACACCACGCTCTGTTCATGTGGATCCCTCCTCAAATTTTTTCCAGTCATAGGGCAGCAGCTCCTCCAGCGTGCAGGTTTTCCAGCCGGGGAGCAGCACGCTGGCGTACCGGTTGTTTGGGTGCAGGGCGGTGAGGAATTCCCGGCACCGTCCGCAGGGGGGCATGATTTTCCCGTCCCAGCCCACCGCCGCAACCGCGTAAATTTGGGATTCCCCGGCGGTAATCATGGCGGCGGCCGCGGCGTGTTCGGCGCAGAAGCCGATGGAGCAGGCCACGTCGATGCACACACCGGTGTAAATTTCGCCGTTGGCGGCAAAAATGGCGGCCCCCACGCCCCCGGCTTCGGCGTATTCCGTGAGTTTCCGGGGGTTCACTACGGATTTGGCGGCGTCATAAACTTCTGTTTCCCTTGGAAAAATCATCCACATGTCCCAGGTATTGCTGTCAAAAATCCACTGGCAGCCCGCAAAAGCAGGGTCCGGCTCTATCTCAAAAAAGCACTGGGGCAGCTCCCCTTCCACCCATTCCAGCCGTTCATAGGGGAAGGAAATCCCGTTCAATTGGGCGGTATTCTCCCCGTTTCCGATGTCCAGATAGGAAAAATCCCGGATGGTATGGCCTTCCTGACTGCAAAGCCCCAGGACGGCTTCCTCCGGCACGCCGGTAAACCGCACATCCAGAGACACCGCCTCCACCTCGCTGGAGGTTCCCGCCCGGATTTCTTCCGAGGAGGCGTCCACCCCGTCCAGCACCAGTTTTACCCGGCCGCCGCCTTCGTCCAGAACCCGGATAATCTGCGCGCCGCAAAGCTGGTAATCCCAAAATTCCCGCATCATACTCCCTCCCGAAATTGCCTGCTCCAAGTTACGGATTGCGGTTTTCAAACCGTTTGTGGATGAAGAAGTGCTCTTTCTTTCCCAGATATGTTTTCCCTTCAAAATCCAGTTCCAGAATGTAAGGCATCCAGTCTATGATCCGAAAGAAATCCTCGCACCCAAAATCCGGCTCCAGATAGTTGAGGATACTGCTCAAGGCAGTCCCATGGGTCCCGATCATCACGGTTTTTTCCCGGGTTCTGCTCCAAAATTTCCATCACGGCGGCAATATTGCGCTCCTGCGCCATGCCAATGGACTCGCCGCCGGGTTCGTGATAGTCAAAATCCGCCCACCGTTTTTGAATCATTTCGCGGCCGCTCGAGCCAACTGTCCCAGATTCCCGTTCCCGCAGCCTTTCATCTGTGTGAATCTCTTTCTGCCAATATTCCGCCGCGGATTTTATGGTATCCACACTTCGCCGGTAAGGGCTGCTGTACACAGCATCCGGCGGGACATTGCGGAAAAATTCCAGCACCCGAGCGGTGTCCTGCATTCCTTCCTCCGTCAAAGGCCGCGTCCTGTCGTCTTTCCAGGAGTGCTGCGGCTGCGCGTGGCGCACAAAAAATAACCGGGTCATTCCAATCCTCCCAATTGTTTTAAGATTGCCCCCACGGATATTTCCTCCAATTCCAGCGCCCGCGCCTCATGCCCGGACATGGTTTCCAGGTCGTGAGCATCGGAATCGGTGATGACAAAATACTCCTCCCCGTCGGGCGGGGCAAAGCCCCGGTCGATGCCCCGGGGGCTGATTTCCACCGTTTTGGCCTCCAGCTCCGGAGGGATTACGCCCAGGTTTGCCAGCACGGAGTTGGCGCTCTTGTCGATATGAGCGGGGATGGGAACGCCGCCGTAACCCCGCACCTTCTCAAACACCGCGTCGATGGGGAGCATTGCGGCGTTGATGAGCAGCTTTTCCAGCTCCCCAACCGGCTCGTCGTTTTCATCTAAAATCCGCTGATACCCGAAAATATCCGGCTTGTTGCGGACAGGCGGCAGGGCGGCATATACTTCCTCCCCCATCTCCAAAGCCGCCTCCACGCTGGGGAACAGGGAAAGGACGTGGACCTCCTCCGCCGTGGTGATTTCCATGGCCGGAATGAGCAAAAGCCCCGCCTCCTCCGCCAGTTTCCGGACGGCAGGAAGGTTCCGGGCGGTGTTGTGGTCGGCCACTGCAAAGACGGAAAGCTCCAGAATCTGCGCCATGCCGACAATGTTGTTGGGGGTCATCTCCTCCTCCCCGCAGGGGGACAGGCAGGAGTGGATGTGGAGGTCGTAAGGGGCTAGCAAAGCCCCAGCTCCTTCCCCAGCTTCAGCGCCACCGCAAAGCTCGATTCCCCGCTTTCCAGCACGCAGACCTCCTGCTGCTTGGCGCGGGCAAGGCTCTGGGCGTCAAAATGGATGCCCTCGCAGAGGATGACGCAGGCCACGTCCGCCAGTACCGCCACGGCGATGGTGTTGACGTTTGCCATCACCGTCACAAAGGCGTCGTTTTCCTTTGCCCGGCCCATGACCAGGCTTAACAGGTCGCAGCAGTACGCCCCCTCGATTTCCCGGCAGCCGCCGCCCCCCTCGCTGACCACCGTCAGGCCGTATTTTTGGGCAAATTCAATGGGTGTCATCCGTTTTCTCCTCCTTTTTCGCCGGTTCCTCCGGCTCCCCCGTGCGGAAGGGCGCGGGAACCGCCCGTTCCAGCCGGTGCAGGTCGTTCAGCAGCACATGGATGCTGTCCTTATACCGGAAAATGCAGTCGTCCACCGAAGCCAGCCCCCGGACCACGTCCTCCGCCAGCGCCCGGCAGGAAGGCGCCCCGCAGGAGCCGCAGTCCAACCCCTCCAGCGACTGGCAGATTTCCTCCACCTTTTCCATCTTTTCCATCGCCGTCCACATGTCCTCGTCCAGCTTGAGGACCGGCACAAATTCCAGCGGCGTATCCCACATCAGGTCCTCCCGGGCCTCCTCCGGGGAATCCAGGCGGTTGAGGCTCACCGGCAGGTGCTTGCGGATGCGGTAGAGCTTGGTTTTGGCCACATAGGGGTTTTCCACGTTCAAAACGCCCCCCACGCAGCCGCCGGAGCAGGCGTTCAGCTCGATAAAATCCACATCCCGGAATTTCTCGTCCTCCAGGTCCTCCAGCACCCGGATGACATTTTCAATGCCGTCCGCCGCCAGATAGTTGTCGTTGAGGATTCCGGAGCACTCCCCGCTGCTGCTGCCCCAGGAAAGGCCGATTTTTCCCGCCTCGCTTAAGGGCTGCATGGGCTTCGCCGCCGTCTCCTTCATGACGGACACCAGCTTCGGGTAGATTTCGCTGACGGCAATGACCCCGTCCACCCAGCTTTTTTCGGTGCCCAGGGGCATTTTGGTGGCCGTCACCTTGGCGGGGCAGGGGGAAATAAAGATGGCCCCGATTTTCTCCATGGGGAGGCCGGTCTTTTCCACCGCCGCCTTTTTCGCCATCCGGGCCGCCACCTCGATGGGGGCGTTAAGGGGCAGAATGTGGTCGATGAGCCCCGGGAACCGCACCCGGATGAGCCTGGTCACCGCCGGGCAGGCCGAGCTGATGACGGGCTTCGGCAGGTTCCCTTCCTTCATGAGGGCGCGGGTGGCGGCCGAAACGATCTCCGCCGCCTTGGCCACCTCGAACACCTCGTGAAACCCGAAATCCAAAAGGGCGTTGAGCACAATGTCCACGTCCTCCAGATTGTTGAACTGGGCCATAAAGGATGGAGCCGGCAGGGCGATGGCGTACTCATAGCGCCCGATAATGTCCAAGTTGTCGCAGGTGGCCCGTTTGGCGTGATGGGGGCAGACCCGGATGCACTCGCCGCAGTCGATGCAGCGTTCCTTAATAATGTACGCTTTTTTATTGCGGACCCGGATGGCCTCGGTGGGACAGCGCTTGATGCAGTTGATGCACCCCATGCACTTATCCCGGTCCAGCGTCACCGAGTGAAAAAATTCCTGCATAAGGAAAACCTCCTGTCCGTCCGGATTTTTAAGGCGGAGCCGGACGCCGTTCAGCTGAAGAGCAGAACCGCCGCGCAGATCAGAATGACGATGCCGGACGCCCGCCCCACGCCCAGCGCAATGTCGCTGGGCTCCGCGTTTTTATACCGCCAGCCGTAGGAGAGATACCAGGCCGTCCGGGGCTTCAGCAGCTCGAAAAGCCCCAGCGCCGCCAGGATCATGGCGGGGATCAGCCGCCCTCCGATCCCGCCGCCGGCAGGGGCGGCTTCCAGCTCGACGATCACCTCGCAGAGGATGTCCGGGTCCGGATAGGGGGAGGAAAGCATGTACGTGTCGTACCAGCTCCCGCCTCCGGAACCGAAGCCGTCCGCGTCCTGGTTCCAGTACCAGCCGGTCCCGTCCGGGAAGCGGATCTCGCAGCGGTAATCCTCCCGGTCCCCGGAAAACTCGTAGCGGTATTCTTCCGTTTCCCCGTCCTTTGTCACCGCCAAAGCGCCCTCCCCGCCGGAGGAATCCCCGGTGGGGGAGATGGTGTAAATCACCGGCCCGTCCCGGTTTTCGCGGACCTCCCAGACGTTCTCCTCCCCCTCCGCGGGGAGCAGCGTCTGGGCCGCGGCGGGAAAGCCGCCCCAAAGGACAAGGCTGAACGCCGCCGCCCAGAAAAGGGCGAATGCCCGGCAGAAAACGCTCCGTTTGACAATTGCGGCACCTTCTTCCGTATATTTACTGGATATACACCGTCATATAGACCGTCGTTCCCACTCCCACAGTGGATTCGATGCGCATTTCGTCAGAGTATTTTTTCATGTTGGGGAGTCCCATCCCCGCGCCGAAGCCCAAAGACCGCACTTCGTCCGGGGCGGTGGACCAGCCTTCCTGCATGGCCTGCTCGATGTCCGGGATGCCTTTGCCCGTATCGGCCAGCACCATGTCGATTTTTTCCGGGGTCATCTCCACGTCAATTTTCCCGCCGTCCGCGTGAATGACCATGTTGATTTCCCCTTCGTACAGGGCAATGGAAACCTTGCGGATGACATCCGGCGAGACCCCCAGCGCCCGCAGCTTCTTTTTGACGTTGGAGGAAGCCTCCCCCGCCCGGGTGAAATCGCTGCCGTCCACCTCATAGGTCCATTTTAATGTGTTCATCCGCTTTCCCTCCTCCCCGCAGGCCGTTTTCCCAAAGGAGTCCGCAGGCGGTGAACATCCGGTGCTGAGTTTTGAGCAGAACCATCCCCCGGCGCTTGGCCAGCGCGATCATGTCCGCATCCGGCTCCTTGCCCCGGACGAACACGATGCAGACCATATCCATCATGTCCGCCGTCCGAACCACCTGAATGTTGACCAGGCCCGTGAGAAGCACCGCCTGGTCCTTGACGTAGGCGAGCACATCGCTCATCATGTCGGAGCCGCAGGCCTCGTGTACCTCGGTATCCAGGTTTTCCTCCCCGCAGACCAGCTCCGCATCCAGTACCCGCATGATATCCTGTACGTTCATCGCTGTCCCTCCTGTTTTGAGTCTGGAAAATACTGCCGGGCGTTGAATAAAATTGAATGATTCCAATAAAATCCGCCCGATGCCTGATTTCATTATATATGATTTTTCCACGGCGTGCAATAGTACGGATTTATTGTTTTTATTTTTGTAAGAGTTGTGCAAAAAAATGCAGGAAGGTTTTCCATGCTCCGCGCTAGCATTTTTTCTGAAAACATGTTATACTGATGAAAAGTATCTGTGTTTTTCAGAGATTTTGAAAAACCCCTGCCATGTGCCGGTTTGCCCAAAAACGGCGGCCGGTATCCTTTTCCGGCGCGCGAAAATCCGCGCCATCTCATAAGGAGGTTCATTGTTATGTCCACCAAGAAAGCCGGCGTTCTCTTCCAGGATACACCGGAACAGAAAAAGAAGCTCGAGGAAATCATTGCGGCGCATAAGGACCAGGCCGGCGCCCTGATGCCGGTTCTCCAGCAGGCTCAGGAAGTTTACGGCTACCTGCCCATGGAAGTACAGGCAGCCATCGCCGAGGGCCTCGACATCCCGCTGGAAGAAGTGTACGGCGTCGTCACCTTCTACGCCCAGTTCTCCCTCTACCCCAAGGGCCAGTACAAAATTTCCGTCTGCCTGGGCACCGCCTGCTACGTCAAGGGCTCCGGCGACATTTATGACCGGCTCCAGCAGAAGCTGGGCATCAAGGGCGGGGAATGCACCCCCGACGGCAAATTCTCCCTGGATGCCTGCCGCTGCATCGGCGCCTGCGGCCTCGCCCCCGTTATGACCATCAACGACGAGGTTTACGGCAAGCTGCTTCCCGACGATATCGACGACATTCTTGCCAAATACGGCGCCTGACGGCTGCCGGGAAAGGATTGTGTGACCCATGCAGGAGCTTTCCCTGAATGTGCTGGACATCGCCCAGAATTCGGTGCGGGCCAATGCTTCCCTGGTGACGATTTCGGTCCTGGAACGGACCGCCGACCGGTTTCTGGAAATATCCGTTGCGGACGACGGCTGCGGCATGACGGAGGAACAGGTTTCCCATGTGATGGACCCGTTTTTCACCACCCGGACCACCCGCAAGGTGGGGCTTGGGGTGCCGTTTTTCAAGATGTCCGCGGAAGCCACCGGCGGCAGCTTTTCCATCGTGTCCCAGGTGGGAAAGGGAACCACCACCACCGCCCGCTACAATACCGGCCACATCGACATGCTGCCGGTGGGCGACATGAACGCCACAATCCTCTCGCTGATTACCATGAACCCTGATATGGACTTTGTCTACCGCCATGAACGGGACGGCAGGGTCTATACGCTGGACACCCGGGAACTGAAGGCGGTCCTGGAGGATGTCCCGCTGAATACTCCGGAGGTCGCCGCCTTTTTGAAAGAATCTCTGGAGGAAGGGGAGGCCGAACTCTGCGCGCCTGCCCAGTCATAAGGAAAGGATGGACTTTTTATGAAGAGTGTGGAAGAACTCAAGGCAATCCGCGACCGCGTGAAAAATACCGTACACCTGCGGAAAGAAGACTCTGCCGACAACATCCGCGTCGTAGTCGGCATGGCCACCTGCGGCATCGCCGCCGGCGCCCGCCCGGTGCTGGCTGCCTTTACCGAAGAGGTTGCCAAACGCGGCCTCCAAAACGTCATGGTCACCCAGACCGGCTGCATCGGCATCTGCCAGTATGAGCCTGTGGTGGAGGTCTTTGAGCCGGACGGCAGCAAGACCACCTATGTCAAAATGACCCCCGAAAAAGTTGCCCGCATTGTCACCGAGCATCTGGTCAATGGCAAGGCAGTGGAAGAATACACCATTGGCAGCGTCAGCAATTTGAAATAAGGAGGCAGCTTCATGTATCGTTCTCATGTCCTGGTCTGCGGCGGCACCGGATGCACCTCGTCCAACAGCCAGCAGATCATTGATGCCCT
>DVFM01000100.1 GCA_018713245.1 Candidatus Merdivicinus intestinavium | reverse complement strand
GCTTGAGGGCAGCTGCTTGAAATAGCCAGCAGAGGTCTGACAAGACCTTAGCTTTGCTATACCTTTTTTGAGCTATCCTTTTTCACCACCACCATTCATTTTCAGGCTTGACTTTTAATAGTTAATCTTTCATAAAAAATACGGTTTTGCGCGGGATCATCCGCGCTCCTTGGCATCTTCGCTGTCCATAGCATAACACAGAACAAAATCTCTGTAAATATCCATATTTTTTGTACAGATTATTGGTAAAATATTGCGAATATGTCCGGTTTCCAAAAATTTACCTTATAATTTTTATTATTTTACCTTGCAAACGAATTTTTCAAAATCAACTTGCAAAGAAAAGCTCCATCTGTTATACTATATTTGCCGTTATTTTCATATTTTTTCTATGAAATTTATCAATATCACTCGCAAAGGGGATGTTCGGCGCTATGAAACGGATCAGGATATTCAAGCGATATTCCAAGGTTTCCCGCCTCCTTGTCATGTCCTTTGCGAGCATCCTGCTGATCCCCGGCGTGATGATGTTCCTGTTCCATCTTTATTCCGTCAATGTGGTGGCGGACGAGGTCTGCTCTTCCTACCAGACCGTGGCGGACCATCTGGCGGAGGAGGCTGACGTGGTTCTGAATACCGCGGTCCGCCTGAATTACAAAATCACCACCGGACAGGCCATTCAGCAATACATCCTGTCGGACCGGCGGGATTACATGCAGGAATACGAAATCCGGCAGGAGCTCATTGACAGCCAGATCGGGTTTGACAATATTGCGACCTGCTATTTCTATCTGCCGCAGTTTGATGTGATTATCGCGGATAACAACGTCACCAGCACCCGCGCTTTTTTTGAAAGGAATTATGCCGGCTCCTACGACGAATGGCTCCGGCTGCTGCAGAACGGGAGCAACCGCTCGCAGATTGCCTCCGTCGCGGACAGCGCGGCTCCGGAATCCATCCGTTATCTGATTCTGCGGAAGGTTTCCAGCCTTTCCGCCTCGGATTCGTCGGCGGTGGCGGTCACGGAAATCCGGACCGATTACCTGCGCAGCCACCTGCGTTTTTCCGATTCCCGGGACAGGGGAATCGGGGTCGTGTTTTCTACCCCGTATGGGGACCTGGCAAATACCCCCCCCCCGTGGGGCGCGATTCAGGACGCCTATCGGAACGGGGACAGCCAGTTCAAAACGGACGGCGTTTCCTACCGGCTGCTGACAGCCCCTTCCGCGGCGTTTGATTTCCAAATCCTTTACGCCGTGCCCATGGAGCTGATCAAGACCTCCAGCCGCACCGTCTGGCAGTACTTCCTGGTGCTGTTCGGCGGGAGCCTGGCGGCGACGACCCTGCTGGGGGCTTATCTGGTGCGCAAAAACTACCGCCCGGTTCAAAAAATCTGCTCCCTCATCAGCAGCAGCGTCAAAAACGATTTGGACAACGAATATGCGCTGATTGAAGACACCCTCCAGGATTATATTGCCCAGAACCACACCCTGACGGCCAGCTGCACAAAAAATGCCCTCCGCCTCCAGCAGCTTTACCTGGAAAAGCTGCTGCTCGATTACATCCCCAACCGGTCCAGCATCCCCGACGGGCTGAAGCTGCACAACATTTCTTTTCCGTACGAGGCGTTTACGCTGGTCCTGTTCCAGCCGGACGAGGACTTCGTCCTGTTTCAGGACGAGACGCTGGACAACCAGGAGCGCACCGAACTGACGCAGTTTATCGTCCAGAACATCGTAACGGAGCTGTATTCCAAATTTTGCAGGGTCTATATGCTGGAAATCAACGAAATCCCCATCGCCCTGTGCAACCTCTCCGCGGAGGAGCGGGTGCGCAGGCAGCTGTCCGACGCCACAGACAGCGCCATCGACGCCATCCGCCGGCATTTTCAGCTGAACTTCAAGCCCTTTTTCAGCAGCGTCTGCTGCCGGCTGGAGGACCTCCCCCAGGCTTACGCGGAAGTGCGCGCTTCCCTGGACCGGGAGGAGAGCGAAACCGACAGCCGGGTGTCCCGGGATGTCTACGCCGAAAGCATCGAGCACTGCGTCGCCATCATCAAGGAGCATTACGCCGACAGCAACCTCAGCCTGACGATGATTGCCGAAACCCTCTCCCTGAACCCCTCCTACATCTCCCGGTATTTCAAGCAGCAGACCGGCATCGGGCTTTTGGACTACCTCCAGCATTACCGCGTCAACGCGGCAAAGGAGCTGATCCGCAGCGATCCGGACATCCTCTTAAAGGACATTGCGGACCGGACCGGTTTTTACAATTCGGCGGCCCTCATCCGGGTGTTTAAAAAGCTGGAAAACATGACCCCCGGGCAGTACAAGGCGAGCATTCTGCAAAAAAAGGAGACGCCGCAGTAACCGTTCCGCCGCCCCGGAAAAATAAACAGCACAAAGGAGGCGCTGCCGATTGCCCAGCAGCGCCTCCTTTTGTTGGAAACTTTCAGACTTTGCTTTCTGCGGCCGCTCCCCTCTCAAATGCCCCGGCCGCATGGGCAGAAAAATCCCCGCGCTGCGGGGCGCGGGGACTTGAAAATCATGCTTCGTTTACGTCGGCAAACTGGCTCATGTAGAGGGAGGCGTAGAACCCGCCCTTCGCAAGGAGTTCCTTGTGATTGCCGGTTTCCACAATGTCGCCGTCCCGCATGACCAAAATCATGTCGGCGTCCCGGATGGTGGACAGGCGGTGTGCGATGATGAAGGAGGTGCGCCCCTTCGTCAGCTCGTCCATGGCCCGCTGGATGGAAAGTTCCGTGCGGGTGTCCACGCTGGAGGTCGCTTCGTCCAGAATGAGGACCTTGGGGTCGGAGAGGATGGTGCGGGCGATGGTCAGAAGCTGCTTCTGGCCCTGGCTGATGTTGCTGGCCTCTTCGTTGAGGACGGTGTCGTAGCCCTGGGGCAGGGTGCGGACAAAGTGGTCCACCTGGGCGGCCTTGGCGGCGGCCAGAACCTCCTCGTCGGTGGCGTCCAGGCGGCCGAAGCGGATGTTTTCCCGGATGGTGCCGTTGTAGAGCCAGGTGTCCTGGAGCACCATGCCGAAGGCGCTGCGCAGGCCGCTGCGGGCGAACTGCCGCACATCGCAGCCGCCCAGAAGAATCGCGCCGTCGCTCACGTCGTAAAAGCGCATCAGCAGCTTGACCATGGTGGTCTTGCCCGCGCCGGTGGGGCCGACAATGGCCACCTTGGTGCCGGGATTGACAATGGCGGAAAAGTCATGGATAATGGTCTTTTCGGGGACATAGCCGAAATGCACGTGGGCAAACGCCACCGAACCGTCAATCACCTCGGGAGAGAGGGCGTTTTCCGGGTCGGGAACCTCCTCGTCCTCCTCCAGGAAAGCAAACACGCGCTCAGCGGCGGCGGCCGTCTGCTGGAGAACGTTGGAAATGTTGGCAATCTGGGTGATGGGCTGGGTAAACTGGCGGACGTACTGGGTGAACGCCTGGATATCGCCCACGGTAATGGCGCCGTTCAGGGAAAGGAACCCGCCCAGGACGCAGATGGCCACATACCCCAGGTTGCTGACAAAGTTCATCAGCGGCATCATCATGCCGGAGAGGAACTGGCTCTTCCAGCCGGCGTGGTAGAGATTCTCGTTGAGCTCATTGAAGGTTTTGATGCTCTCTTCCTGGCCGTTGAAGGCGGTGACTACCACATGGCCGCCGTACATTTCCTCCACATGGCCGTTGACATGGCCCAGATACTCCTGCTGGCGGCGGAAGAAGGGCTGACTCTTTTTCACCACCACCGTCACGATGACAACGCTGAAAGGCAGCACGCAGATGGCTACCAGGGTCATAATCGGGCTGATGGAGAGCATCATGCACAGAACGCCCACCATCATGGTGATGTTGGAAACAATCTGAGAAAGGCTCTGGTTCAGGGTCTGGGTGATGGTGTCCACATCGTTGGTGATGCGGCTCAAAACCTCGCCGTTGGGGACCCGGTCAAAGTAGGAGAGGGGGAGCTTGTCGATCTTCCGGCTGATGTCGGTGCGCATGGTGTAGCTGAGCTTGGTGGCCACGCCGGACATGACCCAGCCCTGCACATACGAAAGCAGCGCGCTCACCAGATAGAGGGTTCCCAGCAGCAGCAGGATCCGGCCGATGGCGCCGAAGTCGATGGACCCTGTGCCGGTGAGCATGGCGATCAGCCCTTCAAAGAGCTTGGTTGTAGCCTGGCCCAAAATCTTGGGGCCGAAGATGGAAAATACGGTGCTGGCGGCGGCGCAGACCAGAACCAGGATGATGCCGGGCAGGAATTTTTTCAAATACCCCAGCAGCTTTTTCATAGTGCCCTTGAAGTCCTTGGCCTTTTCGCCGGCCGCCATGGGGCCGGGACCGCGGCCGTGGCCCATGGGCCCGCGGCGTTGTTGTGCTTGTGCCATTATGCCAATTCCTCCTTTGAAAGCTGGCTTTCCGCAATCTCGCGGTAAGTCGGGCAGGTTTGCAGCAGCTCCTCGTGGGTGCCGATGCCGGCCACGCGGCCTTCATCCAGCACCACAATCTGCTCCGCGTGCATGATGGTGGAAACCCGCTGTGCGACAATGAGCACCGTGGCGTTTTCCGTATATCCTTTCAGGGCCTTGCGCAGCTTGGCGTCGGTCTTGAAGTCCAGGGCGGAGAAGGTGTCGTCAAAGATATAGATGGGGGCCTTTTTCACCAGCGCGCGGGCAATGGAAAGCCGCTGGCGCTGGCCGCCGGAGACGTTGGTGCCCCCCTGGCTGATTTCGGTTTCAAAGCCCTCGGGCAGTTCGTCGATGAATTCGGTAGCCTGGGCCACTTCGGCGCTCTGCCGGAGAAGGTCCTCCCCGGCGTTTTCATCGCCGTAGCGCAGGTTGGAGGCAATGGTTCCGCTGAAGAGCAGCCCTTTCTGGGGGACATAGCCGATGGCGTCCCGCAGCTCCTTCTGGGGCAGTTCCCGCACGTCCACGCCGCCCACGGTGACGCTCCCCTCGCTCACATCGTAAAACCGGGGGATGAGGTTTACCAGGGTGGATTTGCCCGAACCGGTGGAGCCGATAAAGGCCGTGGTCTGGCCGGGTTTCGCGGTGAAGGTGATGTGCTCCAGAACGTTGTCGTCCGCCCCTTCATACCGGAAGGAAACATCGTGGAACGCCACGGTGCCGTCCGCCGGAGCAGAAAGATGCTTGGGGGAAGCGGGGTCGGCCACGCCGTTTTCGGTGGCCAGGATATCGTTGATGCGCTCGGCGGAAACGCTGGCGCGGGGGACCATGATGAACATCATGCTGATGAAGAGGAAGCTCATGATGACCTGCATGGCGTACTGAATGAAGGCCATCATGTCGCCCACCTGAAGGCTGCTTTCGGCGATCTGGTGGCCGCCGAACCAGACGATGAGCAGGGAAATGCCGTTCATTACCAGCGTCATCACCGGCATCATCACCGCCATGGCGCGGTTGACGAAAAGGGTGTTGCTGTTCAAATCACCGTTGGCCTTGTCAAAACGGTCCTGCATGAATTTCTGGTTGTCGAAGGCGCGGACCACCATCAGCCCGGAAAGTTCCTCCCGGCTGACCAGGTTCAGCTGGTCGATGAAATGCTGCATCTTCTTAAACCGGGGCAGCGCCACGGCGAACAGCACGAGGATAAGCCCCAGCATCACCACCAGCGCCAGCGCCAGCACCCAGGCAAGGCTCAGGCACTTGGAAAGGCCCATAATCAGCCCGCCGATGCCCATAATCGGGGCAAAGCAGAGCATCCGCAGGCCCATGCTCAGGAAGTTCTGAACCTGTGTGATGTCGTTGGTGGAGCGGGTGATGAGGCTGGCGGTGGAAAACTGGTCCATCTCGGCGTTGTTGAAATAGGTGACCTTGCGGAAAATATCCCGCCTGAGGTCCCGCCCCACGCCGGCGCCCAGCCGGGCCAGGCAGAAGCCCGCCGCGATGGCGCAGGCGGTGAGCAGCAGCGTGAGCCCCACCATCTCGAGGCCCACCTTCCAGATATAGCCGGTCTGGATGGAGTCGGTATCCGCCCCCAGCTGCTGGTAAAAGATCCGGGTGAACACCACGCCGGTCTGGCTCAGCATGGATTCCGGCGTGACGGCGGCTTCCTGGACAGCGGCGGCCAGCGCCTGCTGCCCCGCGGGCTCGCCCAGCGCCGCCATCATGGAGGCGACGGCCTCCATATCCACGGACGAACTGCTCTCCTCCGGCAGCTCGCCGCCGCCCAAAGCCCCCATGACGTCGACCAGGGCGTAGGCTGCCCTCGAAAAGGCGGCGTTGGCCGCATCCCGGTCCGCGTCCTCCGCAAGGGCCCAGTCCCCCGCTTCCAGCCCGGGATAGGTTCCCCGGAGGCTGGTCAGGCTTTCCGAGCCTTCCTCCAGCCGGGTATAGGCGCTTTGGACGGCCGCTTTGTCGCTTTCGGACATGAATGTTTCCATCATGGCCATTTCCTCCGCCCCGATGGCTTCCGGCGCGGCGTCGGTGATACCGCCCTGCTGCAGGCCGATGTTGACGATGTCGCTCATATAGTTGGGCAGCGTGAGTTCCAGCATCGCCTGCCCGAAGAGCAGCGCCACGGCAGCCAGCAGAAGCGCCAGATAGGGCTTCAGGTACCGTTTGAGTTTCAGCATGGTTTCCTCTCCTTTGTCAATTGAGATCCCGGCGTTCCGCCGCCGGTTCCTGGTGCGCTTCCATGGCTTCTGCCAGCCGGGCCAGCATCCGGAACATGTCTTCCGTCTCATCCTCGCCCAGGACCCCCAGAATTTCCTCCATGGTCTGCGCCATGCGGGTGTAAGCGGTGTTCAGCAGGCTCGCCCCGCCGTCGGAAATGCGCAGGCCCGTGCTCCGCTTATCCCTGGGGTCGGGGACCCGCTCTACATAGCCCATGGCTTCCAGCCGGCTGATCCGCTGGCAGACGGCGGGCATGCTCTGCCCCATGGCGTGCGCCAGGGCGGACAGGGTAACCAGCCGCCCTTCGGGCTGCCCTTTCTGGCTGCGGTACAGCCAGTAAAGCGTCCAGAACTGAGACTTGTTGAGCTCCGGGCAGAAGCTCAGGCGTTTCCAGGCCCGGCGGATGCGGTCCATCACAAGGAAGAGCTGCGCCGCGCGGCCGGATGTCTGTTCCATGAAAACAGCCACCTTTCCGCTGGAATCTCTGTTTATTTATCCAGCTTAATTATGTTACTTAAGTAAGCATACCCTCCCGGCGCGGCAATGTCAAGAGATACAAAAGAATATTTACATTTCCATCACATTGTGATAAAAAGCCCCCGGGCGGTTCTCCGCCCGGGGGTGCATGTCAGTCCTGCGGCGTATCGTCCGGACCGTCGTCGGGAATGTCCGCGTCGTAAAACTCCTTGCCGACCACCCGCTTTTTGTCGCGGGCCTTTTCGATCAGGTCGGAAAGCAGGCGGTTGACATCCTCGGTCTGTTTGATGTTTTTCAGGTGAATTTCGCCGGACACATCCACCTTGGTGTAAAGGATGATGGTGCCGGTGCCGAAAATGCGCTGCGCCAGGGACCGGTGCATGGAAATATCCACAACCCGGTAGAGCAGCGTTTCTTCGTGGCGGGTATTGAGCAGGCCGGTGTCCACATACAGCCGGTTTTCATCCAGGGTATAGCGGGTAAAGCTCCAGGGGAACCAGAGGAAGTGCTTCCGGTCCTTCCAGAGAATGGCGGGAAGGCTGGCAGGTTTCATGGTCGTTTGCCTCCTAATATGATGATATACTGCCATTATACGGGAAAACGCGGGATTTGTAAAGCAGTCTGCGGAAAGGGCGGGAAGAAATTAAGCGCCCCTGCCACACAACGACCGCTTTCGCCGCCCGAGACAGGCTATAATGAAAATAACGGAAGGGGGGAGGAACGGATCATCACGATTTACGCCGACGTTCTGGTGGCGCTGAACCTGTATGTCACCTGGTTTTTGCTGCTGGCGTCGGAAGCGCTGTCCGGCAGGCCGTGCAGGCGCTGGCGGCGGGGGCTGGCCGCGCTGGCGGGAGGGCTTTCCTCCCTGGCCATCTTCCTGCCGGAGCTGCCCTTCTGGCTGCTGGCGGCGTTCAAGCTGGCCCTGGCCGCGGCCATCACCGGCATCGCCGGAGGGAGGGGCGGCTTTTTCCGCCGGATGGGGTTCTTTTTTGCGGCGAATTTCCTGTTTGCCGGGGTCATGATCGCCCTCTGGCTGCTGGCGGCCCCGCCGCGGCTGGTCATCCGCAACGGCGTGGTGTACTACCACATCCCCGCCATGACGCTGGCGGTCTCCACCGTCCTCGCCTACGGGGCGGTCCGGATTTTCGCCCTGCTGCGGGAAAAGACCGCCGCCCGGGAGCGGACCTTTACCGCACGGCTGGGATTCGGCGGGCGGGAGGTTCTGCTCCGGGTGCTGCTGGACACAGGGAACCGCCTGAAAAGCATGGGCGGGCTGCCGGTGGTCATCTGCGACCGCCGGGCGCTGGAAGGGCTGCTGCCCCCGGAGCTGCTGGAGGCGCTGGAAAATCCCGGCGCGGGGCCTGCCTGCGGAAAATGGCGGGACAGAGTGCGGCTCATCCCCTGTGAAACGGTGGGCGGCGGGAGCCTGCTGGCCGGGTTCCGGCCGGACTATTTCAAGCCGGAGGGCGGGGAGCCGGTGCCCTGCCTGGCGGCGGTGTCCCGGAAGCCCCTGCGGGACGGGTTTGAGGCCATCGCGGGAGCGGAGTGCTTCCCGGCGGAAAGCGCCGCGCCGAAAACGGAAGGAAAGGAGGAAGTCCATGAACATTCAAAACCGGCTGGCAATGGTCCTGTTCCGGCTGCTGCAAAAGCTGGGGCTTTCCCGGCGGTGCGACTACATAAACGGCGCCCAGACCCTGCCCCCGCCCCTCACCAGGGAGGAGGAGCAGGCGGTGTTCGCCCAGCTCCGGACCGAGCCGGACAAGGCGCGGGAAACGCTGATTACCCGGAACCTGCGGCTGGTGGTCTACATTGCCAAGCGGTTCGAGAGCACCGGAATCAATCTGGAGGATCTCATCTCCATCGGCACCATCGGGCTGATTAAGGGGGTGAACACCTTCTCCCCGGACAAAAACATCAAGCTCGCGACCTATGCGTCCCGCTGCATCGAAAATGAAATCCTCATGCATCTGCGCAAAACCAGCCGCCAGAAGGAGGAGATTTCCTTAGACGAGCCGCTCAATGTGGACTGGGACGGCAACGAGCTGCTGCTCTCGGACATTCTGGGCACGGAAGAGGACGCCGTCAGCCGCGGCATGGAGGACGAGGCGGAAAAGTCGGTCCTCTGCCAGTGCATCGAGGGGCTGAGCAGCCGGGAAAAGCTCATCATGCAGCTCCGGTTCGGCCTGGCCGGACAGAAGGAGCAGACCCAGAAGGAGGTGGCGGACCGCATCGGGATTTCCCAATCCTATATTTCCCGGCTGGAAAAGCGGATTATCCGCCGGTTGAAAGGGGAGATGGAAAAACAGTTTTAAAGGGAAAAGCCGGAGACGTTTGGAATCGTCTCCGGCCTCAGAGTGTCGAAAAACCTCTTTTAAAAGTAAAACTGTATCAAAAAGAGAACGGAAAGTTTTCGCCCGCCTTTTTCAAAAGGCGGCAGATTCCAAAGGCAGAGCCTTTGGCCGCTTTCCGCAGAAAGCGGAACCCAATCTTTTCGCGCCCCGGGCGCGAACAAAAAGAAAAAAGCGGAGTCATGAATTGAGGTATCAATTCATGACGTGCAGACCCGCCGCGGATGACCCCGCGCCGGCATTTTGCTTGCAAAATGCCGGGTTAGAATTTCCCAAGTTTTTATCCACAGCTCATTTGCGTCAGCAAATAACACCTCTGTGTGCAATTTGTCAGACCATTCTCTCTTTTTCGACAGGCTGAGGCCGGAGACGTTTGGAATCGTCTCCGGCCTCTTTTCCGCTTTTATTTGGCGAGAATTTCTTCCTTCTGCTGGAGCAGGCTGTCGGAGAGGAGGATTTCCTCTACCTTGTCCATGCCCAGACGCTCCACCAGGCTGGAGAACCGCTCCCCCTGCCTGCCCTGGGACTTGAAGAGGAGAATGGCCTTCTCCACAATGTCCATGGCCTCCTCCTTGGTGGCGCAGAGGTGGCGCAGCGCCTGGCCCTGGCGGACCTGCTTGCCCCAGCGGCCGCCGATGTAGATCTTATAATAGGACTGGCTGCCCTCGTTGGCCTGGAAGTAGCACTTGGAGATGCAGCGGCCGCAGTGGTTGCACTTTTCTTCATCGATGACCAGCTTGCCGTCCTCCACATGGCAGGCGCCGATGGGGCATTCCGCCTCGCAGCCGCACTTCTTGCAGCCGCGGCAGAGCTCCTGATTGATGTGCGGGATGCGCTGGCCGATGATGCCGATGTCGTTGAGGTCGGGCTTCGCGCAGTTGTTGGGGCAGCCGCCCACGGCGATTTTGAACTTATGCGGCAGCGCCACCGAACGGTAGCCCACATAGAACCGGTCGTGGATTTCCTTGGCAAGGCCCTGGGTGTCGATGAGGCCGAACACGCACATGGTCCCCTTGCAGGCAACGACGGGGCGCACCTTCGCGCCGGTGCCGCCGGTGGTCAGGCCCGCTTTGGCGAGCTCCGCCTGGAACGCCTCGATGTCCTCGTAATGCAGGCCGTGGACCTCCACGGTCATGCGGGTGGTGAAGGAGACTTCCCCGTTGCCGAATTTCTTCGCCGCCGCGGCAATGGCGGAAAGCTGCTCCGCGTTCAGCACCCCGTTTTCGGTAATGACCCGGCCGTTGAAATGCTCCTTGTCGTTGTTGAACAAAAAGCCCTGGCCCTTGACTGCCTTGATCTGTTCCGGCGTGTAATTCATCGCAATTCCCCTCTTTTTCCGTTTCTGTCTCGTGACTGCAATCACAATGTCTAAAAATTAACGATCCTTTTATTGACATTGTACCATGTCCCGGAGGGAAAGTCAAACGAAAAACGGGAGCAGTCAGGAGAAACTGCCCCCTTATTTGGAAAGAAATCTGTACAGTTCCCCAAGGTTCAGCGGCTCCGGTTCAAAAACTGCGCGGAAAAGCTCCGGAGCTCCTGCTCGTTTTGAAACTGCGCGCCGGACTGGCAGATATTTTCCCGCATCCAGACGGGGAGGCTTTGGAAATACTCGTTCCGGGAAAGGGATTCCATAAAGACGTTCACGCTGCTCCCTCCTTTCCTTGAAAATTGCGGCCCTGCCCGCAAAAATATTCTGCCCGGCCGCATCCCGCCTTATTCCCGGCATATTTTGTCCCTTCGCCGCATATGGATGGGGTACAGCTAAAAAAGAAAGGATGATACCATGTCCCAGCCCACTCTTTCCCAGGACACCGTCTATATCAGCGAAACCATCCTGGACACCTCGGTGGAGCAGTCGGTCGAGCTGGACTATTTCCTCCCGGACTACTGCCCCAACATTTTCAAGCTCCTCAAAACCTCCGTCATTCCTGTCATCCAGTCTCAGAAAACCGCCGGGAACCAGGTCGCATTGGACGGCGTCGCGGTGGTCCGCGCCCTTTACCTGGCGGAGAATTCCGGCCGTGTCTGCTGCGTTTCTCAAAACATTCCCTTTTCCAAAACGGCGGAGCTCCCCGCCGAATGCCAGAATCCCTCCGTTTTTGCCGTCCCCCGCTGCTATTTCGTCAGCGGACGGGCGGTCAACCAGCGCCGCCTGGACATCCGCGGCGGCATCAGCTGCAAGGTGAAGGTCTGCGACCAAAAGGCGCTTCCGGTCATCACCGGCGGCAGCGGAGGGGGGCTGCAGTTCCACCCGCTGCGCCTTTCCGCCTGCGGGCCGCGGAAAAGCGGCAGCAAATCCTTTGTCGTCAACGAGGACCTGGAGCTTGGCTCCGCCAAACCCGCCTTCGGTTCCCTGCTGGGCTATTCCTGCTGCGCGGTCCCCTCCGACCTGAAGCTCATTTCCAACAAGGTCATCTGCAAGGCGGACCTGACCCTCCACATCCTCTATCAGCCCGAGGAGGAAAACGCCCGCCCGGAAACCATGGAATTCTCCGTTCCCATCAGCCAGATTGCGGACCTTCCCGGCGTCACGGAGGAGGACCTCTGCGCGGCGCGGTTCGCCGTTTCCGGCGTGAGCATCGAGCCCCACCCCGATGACAGCGGCGTAAACCGGATCTTAAACTGCGAGTTTACCGTCTGCCTCTTCTGCACCGCCGACCGGAACCAGGATTTCGTTCTGGCCGACGACGCCTACTCCACCCAGTATGAAGCCGCCGTCACCACCCGCCCCGTTTCCGTCGAATTCCTGCTCCAGGACGCGGACCTGACGGTTATGACCCGCAGCACCGTGGAATCCGGCACCGCCGTTTCGGCCGTCTGCGACGCCTGGGCCTCCTTCGGGGAGGCGGCGGTGCAGTTTTCGGAGGAGGGGACCCTCTCCCTCAGCGGGAACCTGGAGGTTTCCCTTCTCTGCATCGGAACCGACGGGATGCCTTTTGTCCTGGATAAGACCATACCCACCGAGCTGAAGCTTCTGAGCGGCCTGGAAGCGGAGGAGATTTCCTTTTCCCCCTGCGTCGAGGTGCTCTCCTGCGGGTACGCCATCCTTTCGGAAACAAGCCTGGAGGTCCGGGCGGAGCTGCGGGTCAGCGGCCCGGTTTATGAAAAGCGGCGGTTCACCGCCATCACCGGCGCGGCAGTAAACGAGGACTCCCCCCGGGAAAAGGACCCCCTCTGCGCCCTGCGCATCTGCTACGCCGAGGCGGGGGACGACGTTTGGGACATCGCCAAATCCTACGCCACCTCCATGGCGGCGGTAATGGAGGAAAACAGCCTGGAGGAGGAGCGGCTTCCCGCCCGGGCCATGCTGCTCATCCCCCTGATTGACGGCTGAAATTGTCAGAGAGCGGAGGTATTGGAATGGAATATCGGAACATTTACCGGGATATCGCCCTGCGCACCGGCGGCGACATCTACATTGGAATTGTCGGGCCGGTGCGGACGGGAAAAAGCACCTTTATCAAGAAATTCATGGAAACCCTGGTGATCCCCCACATTCAAAGCGAATTTGTCCGGGAGCGGGCCACCGACGAGCTGCCCCAGTCCGCCGCCGGCAAGACCATCATGACCACCGAGCCGAAGTTCATCCCCGAGGAGGCCGCCCAGGTGGAGCTGGAGGAGCACGCCTCGGCCCGGGTGCGGCTCATCGACTGCGTGGGCTACATCGTCCCCAGCTCTTTGGGGTATTTTGAAAACGAGGCCCCCCGCATGGTGCGGACCCCCTGGTTTGAGGATGAGGTCCCCTTCAACATGGCCGCCGAGGTGGGGACCCGCAAGGTCATCACCGACCATTCCACCCTGGGATTGGTCCTCACCACCGACGGCAGCTTCACCGACATCCCCCGGGAGGAATACGAGGAGGCGGAGGAACGGGTCATCCGGGAGCTTTCGGAGCTTGGGAAGCCTTTCCTCATCCTCCTGAACACCGCCTCCCCCCGCGCCCCCGAGACCCTCTCCCTCCAAAAGCAGATGGAGGAAAAATACGGCCGTCCGGTGGCGGTGGTCAACTGTCTGGAGCTGACCGAAGAGGACATCAAGGGCCTTTTGTCGGAAATGCTGCTGGAATTCCCGGTCCGGGAGATTGCCGTGGAGCTCCCCCGCTGGATTATCTCCCTGGAGAAGGGACACTGGCTCAAATCCGCCGTGTTCGACGCCATCCGGGAGACCGCCCGGGAAATGCGGCTGCTGCGGGATCTCTCCGGCATGGGGGCGGCCCTTTCCGGCTGCGAGCACATTGCCTCCGTGACCATGCCGAAAATTGATCTGGGGACCGGCCAGGCCCGGGTATCCATCCAGCTCAAGCCCGCGCTTTTCTACCAGATTCTCGGCGAAGCCACCGGCCTCACCATCACCGACGAGGCGGATCTGATGCCCTGCATGAAGGAGCTGGCCGCCTGCCAGCGGGAGTACAGCAAGCTCAAGGGCGCTCTGGACGAGGTGGCTGCAACAGGCTACGGCATCGTCATGCCCACCATGGACGAACTGACCCTGGAGGAACCTCAAATTGTCCGCCAGGGCGGCAAATACGGCGTGCGCCTCCGGGCCAGCGCCCCCAGCATCCACATGATGAAAGCCGACATTCAGACCGAGGTAAATCCCATTGTAGGGTCGGAAAAGCAATCGGAGGAGCTGGTCAAATTCCTGTTGGACGAATTTGAGGAAAACCCCACCAAAATCTGGGAATCCAATATTTTCGGCAAGTCCCTGCACGAGCTGGTCAACGAAGGGCTGCACAACAAGCTCTACCGCATGCCCACCGACGCCCGCCTGAAGCTCCAGGAAACCATTGAACGCATCATCAACGAAGGGTGCAACGGCCTCGTCTGCCTTATCCTCTAACCAAGCCGGGCGGGGGAACCCCGCTGTTAATTCGACGCGGCAGTCTGGCGCCGTTCCGACCGCCGGACGGCTCGTCGGGCTCGCCGTATTGGGAGGGTTCCGCTCCTATCGTTTCATCACACGGGGGAACCCCGCTGTTGATTCGGCGCGGCAGTCTGGCTCCGTTCCGACCGCCGGACGGCTCGCCGGGCTCGCCGCATTGGGAGGGTTCCGCTCCTATCGTTTTGCCGGGCGGGGGCGCTTTCTCTGAATTTTCCGTTTCCAAATTGTAAAAGTGAGGATTCCGCCGGGAATCCTCATTGACTTTTTCGGGAATGCTCTCTATAATAAAGGTGCTTTCAAAATACGGAAAAAGGAGTGGTATTCCATGAACATCCCCCGCCCTGAATATCCCCGCCCGCAGATGGTGCGTCCTATCTGGACCAATCTGAACGGCGAATGGGAATTTGACTTTGACTTTTCCGACAGCGGCCGGGCCCGCGGCCTGCCGGAAGCGGAGCACCTGGGGCAGACAATCCTGGTCCCCTTCTGCCCGGAAAGCCGTCTTTCCGGCATCGGCTTTACCGACTTCATGCCGGCGGTCTGGTACAAGCGGCGCTTCACCGTGGCGGAGGCCGATCTCTCCGGCCGGCTGCTGCTTCACTTCGGGGCGGTGGACTACCGCTGCGAGGTATGGCTTAACGGGCGTTCCGTCGGCGTTCATCAGGGGGGCTACACGCCCTTCACCCTGGACATTACCGACGCGGCGCAGCCCGGCGAAAATCTCATTACCGTCTGCGCCCAGGACGATGTCCGCAGCGGCCGCCAGCCCCGGGGAAAACAGAGCTCGGAGCTTCGCTCCCACGGCTGCGACTACACCCGCACCACCGGCATCTGGCAGACCGTCTGGCTGGAGCCGGTCCCCAAAACCTACATCGCGGGCTGCCGCGTGACGCCCGATTACCGCAACGGGAAGGTTTCCATTGACGTAACCATCAGCGGCTGCCCGGAAGGGCTGATGCTCACCGCCGACGCGGACCTGGACGGCCGCCTCGCCGGACGGGTTTCGGTCAAAGCGGCCCCGCACGTGACGGCAGAGCTTCCCCTCTCCCTCATCGACCTGTGGGAGCCGGGCCACCCTGCCCTTTACGACCTGACCCTCTCCCTTTCCGGAGGCGACCGGGTAACGGGCTATTTCGGCCTGCGCGGGGTGGAGGTTCATGACGGCGCGGTGTACTTAAACGGCAAACCGGTGTTTCAGCGCCTGGTGCTGGACCAGGGCTTTTATCCCGACGGCATCTACACCGCCCCCACCGACGATGACCTGAAGGCGGACATTATCCGGTGCCAGGACCTTGGCTTTAACGGCGCCCGGCTCCATCAGAAGGTATTCGAGCCCCGTTTCCTCTACTGGGCGGACAAGCTGGGGTATCTCTGCTGGGGCGAATATCCCAACTGGGGGTTTGACATCACCCGCCCGGAAGCCCTGGCAATTTTCCTCCCCGAATGGACGGAATCGGTGGAACGGGACTTCAACCACCCCTCCATTGTGGGATGGTGCCCCTTTAACGAGACGCAGCCGGAATATTACTCCCCCACCGCCCAGGAGACCGTCCTCCGGGTATATGAAATGACCAAGCTCCTGGACCGCACCCGCCCGGTCATTGACACCAGCGGCTTTGTCCACACCGGCAAAACCGACCTTTACGACGTCCACGACTACGAACAGGACCCCGCCGTTATGGCGGAGCACTATGCCCGCACCGGGGAGGGCGAATGCTTTGAAAACTTCCCCCAGTGGGCAAAATGGGACGGCAGAACGCCCCTTTTCGTCAGCGAATACGGCGGCACCTGGTGGAGCCCCGGCGTTCAGGACGGCTGGGGCTACGGCCAGGCTTCCAAAACCGAGGAAGAAGTTTGCAGCCGCTACTGCGGCCTGACCCGGGTGCTGCTGGAAAACGAAAAGATCTGCGCCTTCTGCTACACCCAGCCCTATGATGTGGAGCAGGAGCAGAACGGCCTGTTCCGCTACGACCGTACCCCGAAATTCTCGCCGGAAATTTACCGCCGCATCCGGGAAACCAACCAGCTCCCCGCCGCCATCGAAACCCGCTAATTCTTTTATGCCGACGCGGCCGGGCTGCCGCGCGGCGGGCTCCGGCTGGCGCAGACAAGCTGCGCCCCCGGCAGGTCTTTCCCCGCTGTACGGCTGCCTTGGCTGTGCCGATGCGGCCGGGCTGCCGCGCGGCGGGCGCCGGGCGGCGCAGGACTTTTGAAAAAACACAGAGGGCGGGCAAATTGCCCGCCCTGTTCTTTTATCCGCCCTTCCGGCATTTTTCCAAGAAAAGAGGACGCAATGAAAAAAATTCTCCGGTTCCTATGGATTCCCATCGCCGCCGCCATCCTGGTGGGCGGCTACGCCTGGCTGATCGAGCCGAATCTCCTGCGGGTCAGCCGTCAGGAAGCTGCCGCAGACGGCAAAACCGGCCCGCTGACCGTGGTATTCTTCACCGACACCCACTTCGGCAGCCTGTATTCCCCCGATCACCTTTCCCGCATTGTGGAAAAAATCAACGCGGAAAAGCCGGACCTGGCGCTGTTCGGCGGCGATTTTTTCGACGCCTACGCAAAGGACGCGGCCCTTTTTGATCTGGAACAAATCGGGGAAACGCTCTCGGAGATTGACGCCGGCCTGGGAAAATACGCCGTCTGGGGGAATCACGACCGGGGCGGCGGGGCCTCCCGGGTCTACGAGCAGGTAATGGAAGCGGGCGGATTTTCCGTTTTGGACAACCGGTGGGTCTCGCTGCCCGAAAGCGGGCTTGTCCTGGCCGGGGTGGACGACGGCCTGCTGGGGACGCCGTCCCTGGACCTTTCGGACGCCCCCGCAGATGCGTTTGTCATCCTCCTGTCCCACGAGCCGGACCCGGTCCGGGAACTTCCCGCCGGCGGGGTGGACCTGATCCTGTCGGGCCATTCCCACGGCGGTCAGGTTTCTCTGCCGTTTTTGACACAAGCGGTCCTGCCGCCCGGCGGGCGGGAATTCCGAAAGGGCTGGTACCGTCTCGGGGAATCCGATCTGTTCGTCAGCTGCGGCATCGGAACGACCAAACTGCCGGTGCGGCTGGGGAACATCCCGGAAATCTGCGTCTTTACGCTAACGCCCTAACCCCCGCATGATTTCCTCAATGAGGTCGATGCGCTGAAAAGGGGTCATGAGGTAGTAGCCGTCCACCCAAGGGGCGATTTTTTCCGCCGTCTCCAGGCAGAGGGAAACCCCCAGCTTTCCGGCGGTTTCCCGGTCGGTGTCCCGGTAGCGCTCCAGAATTTCTTCCGAAAGGCGGATGCCGGAAATCTCGTTGTGCATATAGCTTGCGTTGCGGTAGCTCACCGGCGGCATGAGCCCGCCCAGAATGCGCAGGCCGGTTTCCTCCTTGGCCCGGCGGAGGTTCCGGACGGCCTCATCGGTAAAGACCGGCTGGGTCATCAGCAGCTCTACGCCGTTTTCCTTTTTGCGCAGGGCCTTTCTGAGCTCCGCGTCAAAATTGGGGGCGTTGACGTTGAGGGCCCCGGCGATGAGGAACGGCCCCCGGAGGGTTTCCTCCCCCAGCGCGCGGATATACCCCGCCAGCATGGCGGAATTGAAGCTGAACACCGCCTTGACCTCGTCCCGGCTGGCGCTGGGGACGGGGTCGCCGGTGACCACCAGAACATTATGCACCCCCTCCATGGAAAGGCCCAGCAGCAGCGCCTTGGCGGCGTTTAGGTTCCGGTCCCGGCAGGTCATGTGGGGGATGGCGTCCATATCCAGCTCCCGCCGGAGCTTGGCCGCCAGTATGGACGAATCCGCCCGCACCCTCGCCACCGGGCAGTCGGCGATGGTGACGGCGTCCGCCCCCAGCGCCTTCAGGCGGGCCGCCGCCTCCAGGAAAAATGCCCCGTCATCGTTGACGGGCGGGTCCACCTCCACGGCGACGACCTTTTTCCCCGCCTCCAGCTTCTCCCGGAAGCGGTTGCGGGGAATTTTCTGCGAAACCGCCTCCGCTCCGGCGGCAGTCCCTTTCCGGCTTTCCCGAGCCGGCTCTGCCAGCATGCGGGCGGTGGCGGCGATGTGGGCGGGGGTGGTGCCGCAGCAGCCCCCCAGAATTCCCGCGCCGCTTTCGGCGATGCGGGCCATCATCCCGGCGAAGTAATCCGCCCCGCTCTCAAAATAGGTGCGCCCGCCCAGGGCCGCGGGATACCCGGAATTGGGCATCACCGACAAAACGGCTTCGGGCGGCAGCTCCCGGCGCAGCTCCCCCGTCAGCCGCAGCAGGTGGGAGGGGCCGGACACGCAGTTGCACCCCGCCGCATCGGCGAAGGCGAGGGCCTCCTTCACCAGCCGGGATGCCGGGACTCCCTGGCGGGTAAAGCCGTCCGGCGCGGCGGCGAAGGAGACAAGAAGAAAGGCGTCCGGCTTCTTTTCCCGGATGTGCCGGCAGACCGTTTCCAGCCCCGCGGCGGAGGGGAATGTCTCAAAAAGGAAATGCTCCGCCCCCAGCTCCAGGAACACGTCGGCAATTTTGCAGTATTCCGCCGCCGCATCCTCCTCCGGGGCGGCGATGGGGCCGATGTCGGCAAAGACGTAAGCGTCCTCCCCGGCGGCCCCGGAAGCCAGGCCGTACCCCGCCTCCAGAATCTCCCGCACCGTTTCCAATCCGCACTCCAGCGCGGCGGTGTTCGCCCCGAAGGTGTTGGTTTTCAGCGCCTTCGCCCCGGCGCGGAGGTAGGCCCGGTGGATTTCGATTACTGCGCCGGGGTCCGAAAGGTTCGCCAGCTCGCAGCGCGGGTCCGCCCCGGGACGCCGGGACAGGAAGTATGTCCCCATGGCCCCGTCGAAAAGCAGCTTTTTTGTTTTCAGATATTCCCGGATGGGTTCCATGCTCATTCCTCCCCTTCAAACACTTCCCGCGCGATGTCGGCGGAACGCTTGGCGTCCTTCGCGTAGTAGTCCGCCCCCATCTCCATGGCGTAGCTTTCGGTCAAAACGGCGCCCCCCACCATGATTTTGCAGGGGCAGCCCGATTCCCGCAGGAGCCGGATGGTTTCGGCCATGCTTTTCAGGGTGGTGGTCATGAGGGCGCTTAACCCCACCAGCCGGATGTTTTCCCGAAGGGCGGTTTCCACCACCGTTTCCGGCGGCACATCCCGGCCCAGGTCGATGACCCGGTAGCCGTAGTTTTCCAGCAGCACCTTGACGATATTTTTGCCGATGTCGTGGATATCCCCCTTGACGGTGGCCAGAATAATGCTTCCCTTGTTCACCGGCGCGCCGCCCTCCTTCGCCATCTGTCTGCGGATTGCCTCAAAGGCTTCCTGGGAGGCGGTGGCGGCGTTAATGAGCTGGGGCAGGAAGAGCTTCCCCGTCTCGAAGCCGGCCCCCACCTCGTCCAGGGCGGGGATGAGGATGCCGTCGATGATGTCAAAGGGGTCCTTCTCCTTTAAAAGCGCTTCGGTTTTTTCCCGGGCTTCCTCCCGGAGTCCCTTTTTCACCGCCTCCGCCAGGGTCCGGCCGGAACCGGCGGGCGCCGGGGCGGGAGCGGCTTCCTCTTCCCGGGAAAACCGGCCGATATAGGCGGCGCAGTCTTTGTCATAGCCGTGGAGGACGTTATAAGCCGCCACCGCCGCCGTCATGTCCGGGATATTGGGGTTCAGGATGGGCAGGTTCAGGCCGCACTCCATGGCGGCGGAAAGAAAGCTGCGGTTCAGCAGCCCCCGGTTGGGCAGCCCGAAGGAGATGTTGGACACGCCGAGCACCGTTTTAAGCCCCAGCTTCTCCTTTACCAGCCGCACCGCCCGGAGGGTTTCGGCGGCCTGGGACTGCTGGGCGGAAACGGTGAGGGTCAGGCAGTCGATGAGCACCTTTTCCCGGGGGATGCCATAGCGTTCCGCCGCCCGGACAATCCGCTCCGCAATGGCCAGACGCGCTTCGGCGGTGGGCGGGATGCCGCCGCCGTCCAGCGTGAGCCCCACCACGAAGGCGCCGTATTTTTTCACCAGGGGGAGGATTTTCCGGAGGTTTTCCTCCTCCCCGTTGACCGAGTTGACGATTCCCACCCCATGGAAAGCCCGCAGCCCCGCCTCAATGGCGGCGGGGTCGGAGGAATCGATCTGCAGCGGCAGGCCGATGGCCCCCTGAAGCTCCCGGACCGTTTTTTCCATCAGGGCCGGTTCGTCCACGCCGGGATGGCCCACGTTGACGTCCAGGATGTCCGCCCCGGCGTCCGCCTGGGCTGCCCCCTGGGCAAGGATGTAATCCAGGTCCTGCTCCAGAAGGGCCTGCTGGAACCGCTTCTTGCCGGTGGGGTTAATCCGCTCGCCGATGATGTGCACGCCGGAAAGCTCCACCGTTTTCAGCGCGGAGCAGACTGCCGCCGGAGAAATCTTTTCCCGCCGGGGGCAGGGAAGGGGCTCCAGCGCCGCCCGGAGTTCCCGGATATAATCCGGCGCGGTGCCGCAGCATCCCCCCGCCAGCCGCAGCCCCAGGGGGGCGAATTCCGCCATCTGCCGGGCGAATTCCGCCGGGGGGAGATTGTAGGAATTGTCCCGGGGGTCGGGAAGGCCGGCGTTCGGCTTCACCGCCAGCGGCTTTTTGGTGCAGGCGGCCATCCGCCGGGCGATGGGCAGCACCTCCGCGGGGCCCAGCGAGCAGTTGAGGCCCAGCGCATCCACCCCCAGCCCGTCCAGCGTCCGGGCGGCGGCTTCGGCGGTGCATCCGGCAAAGGTCCGGCCGTCCTTTTCAAAGGTCATGGTGGCCAAAATGGGGAGGGCGGTGTGCTCTTTGGCCGCCAGAATGGCCGCCCGCATCTCTCCCAGGTCCGCCATGGTTTCAAAAACCGCCAGGTCCGCCCCGGCTTCCTCCCCGGCAGCCAGCTGCTCCCGGAAAAGCTCGTAGGCTTCGGCAAAGGAAAGGGTCCCCGCCGGCTCCAGCAGCTCCCCGATGGGGCCGATGTCCAGCGCGATGAGGGGCGGTTCGCCGGGGAAGCCCTCCGCCGCCTGTTTGGCCGCCCCCACCGCCGCCCGGATCACCTGCGCCGGGGAAACGCCGGTTCCCGCCAGCTTGTGGGCGTTGGCCCCGAAGGTGCAGGTGTAAAGGATGTCCGCGCCGCTTTCCAGATACTGGCGGTGGATGTCCGCCACCTCGTCCGGATGCTCCAGCACAAAAAGCTCCGGCCGCTCCCCCAGCTTCAGCCCCCGCTGCTGGAGCATGGTGCCCATGGCTCCGTCCAGATAGACCCATTTTTTCCGCCCCAGCAGGGCTTGCAGCTTATTTTCCACAGGTAATCCCGTCCTTTCGCAGTTGACAATCCTCATAACGCGGGCAGTTCCGGCAGCCGCCCCTCCTTCTGGGCTGGGGAGATGCCGCAATCCCCATCAAAGCCGTCACCGATTTCCGGGGGAGCAAAATCCCCTCCGGCGTGACGGTCAGCCCGATTTTCCGCGGAGCGTCCAGCACCTCCAGCACCCCCCGCTGGACAGAGAGGGGCAGGTCGCCGTAGCCGGGGCTGTAGCGGTCGGTGAGGAACTCCTCCCGGGCCGCCGCTTCCGCCTCCATCCCGGCCTGAAACTCCTCGCAGGCCGATTCCACCGCCGCGCTGAGGCAGCAGTCCAGCGCCAATGCGTCCCCCAGGTCCGACGCCTGAGCCCGCCGGACGGCCGTGTCCGCCTCCCGGCCCATGGTAGCCGCCAGCAAAATCACCCGGCCGCAGCCGCGAAGCAGCGCCGCGATGTCCTCCCCCGGCAGGGAGAGGACTGTCCCGCCTAAAAAAAGGCGGCCGTCCCGCCGCTCCAGAGAGAATTCCCGCCAGACCAGCCTGGGCGGGGGCAGCGTTCGGACCGCGGCAAACGCCCGCTCCACCTGGGCCGCCAGCTCCGGCGGCGGATTCCCCCGACACCCCAGATAGGACAGGGCTTCCGCCCGGCACTGTTCTGTCACTTTCATTCCGATTCCCCCTTATCCCATGGTGTTGAGGACGATGTGGGCCAGCAGCCCCGGAAAACCGTTTCGGAATTTCCGGCGCAGCCAGCCGAAACAGAGCCCCAGAAGGAAGCCCGTCAGGACCTTTCCGCACAGAATCGCGATGAGGTTCCCCTCCCGGCCCGTCCAGGCCATCCGGCAGAGGATGGTGTCCGCGTAGCCGACGTGCCACAGGCCGAACAGCGCGGCGGACAGCCAGAGCGCCGCACTTCCCCCGCCGAAGGCCCGCTCCAGCCGGTCCCAGAGGAAACCGCGGAACAGGAGCTCTTCAAACACCGGCAGCAGCAATGCCGATTCCGCCAGAAAAACCAGGTTTTCCGCCGAAAAATCCCGGGTGATGAAGGGGGTGATTCCCCAAAACAGCGCCGTCAGGGCTGCGGCCGCGGTATATCCCGGCTTCCGGGACGGCGGCAGGACGGCAGGCCGGATTCCTGCCCGCCGCATCGCCCAAACCAGCGCGGCGGATGCTGCCAGAAAAAAGGCTGCGTTATAAACCCGGTTCCATGTCAGGCTGTCCGGCCCCACAAGCTGTGCCAGAAAAACCAGGCCCATCCGGACCGTCTGGATGCCCGCCAGCGCCGCCAGGCCCAGCGCCGGCATTTTCCACCTCCCCATCCGGGACCATCTCCTTCCGATTAGTAACAGTATACCGGTTTTTGCGGAAAATGTAAAGAAAAACTCCCTTGCATCCCGAAAGAAAACGCGGTACAATGTGGGAAAAGGAGAAAATCCGGGATGATTTGGGAGGGAATGCATATGGAACGCTATGCGTGGAAAGCCGTTGTCAAAGAGGGGATGCTGGCGGAGTACAAGCGCCGCCACGACAGCATCTGGCCGGAGCTGAAGGCGGTCCTCCGGGAGGCGGGGATCCGAAATTACACCATCTGGAACGTGGGGAACGAGCTTTTCGGCTATTATGAGTGCGAAAAGGGCTGCGCCTACGCCGCCCGGGTCCAGGCGGAAAGCCCGGTGGTGGACAAATGGAACGAATACATGAAGGACGTCATGGTGATGGAGATGGACCCGGCCACCGGGGCGCAGCCCATGCTCACCCGGGTGTTTCTCATGGAATAGAAGGCTGCGGCACGAGGAAGGCTGGCTTGTTTTACCAAGCCGGCCCATCTTTTTTCTCAAAACAGCCTGCAGATTTCATCGCTGAATCCGGCGGCCTGCCGCAGCAGCGCCGCCGCTTTGGCGCGCTTTTCCGGGTTTTGCAGGTTTTCCGGCGTGACGTTGAACCCGCAGCCCGCCGCCTCCAGCCCGTACCAGACGTCCCGTTCGCTGCGGTCCAGCAGGGCGATGAGGTGCAGAATGTTGGGCAGGTCCTGGTTATGCCAGTAGGCTTTGGCAATAAAATCCCAGCCGTGCCGGGCGTTGGTGGCGAGGTTGCAGACATAGACGCACCAGTCCTGCCACTTGTCAAAGTTCTCCTCCGTACAGCCGTCGTACCGCCCGTTTTCCAGGTCGTCCGCCCAGCTCCGGTAGGCGTTCGCGCCGAATACCGCGCCGTTTTCCGTCCGGCCCTGCATCAGCGCGGGAATCTGCAGAATGGATTCGCGGTAAACCGCCGCCAAATCGCGGACGGCGGGCAGCGCATCCAGGAAAACGAACCCTGCCTCCGCGCCCTCCAGCGGGATGGCCTGGTCGTAAACCTGGTCGCCGCAGGTGGTCTGGAAAACGCAGGCGGGCCGGTCATAGGCAAAAACCAGGTCATAATTGGCCTTGGCCCCCTCGCCGACGGTGAGGACCGGGATTCCGCGGTCCAGGAAGGCGCAGAGTTCTTCCCAGAGGGCGCCGGGGTCCTTTTTCCACTCCGCGGAGGGGAAATAGCGGTAGGAAAGGCCGATGCGGCCAAAGGTGCGCGCCAGAAAGGTCCCCGTATTCTCGCAAACCGAGACGCAGTCGTTGCAGCGGCCGTTGTTGCCGTAGCACATAACAAAATCATCGCCGGACAGGCCCGCGAAAAAACCGTAGGTGTAAAGCCGGGCGTCCCCGCCCAGCAGCTCCATGAGTTTTGCCATGCAGGCGGAAAAGGGGTAATTTTCCCCGTGATCCCACTGGATGAACCGGCCCAGCTCCAGCTTATGCGCAGCTTTCATGTCAATTTCTCTTCCTTTCGCACCGTTATTGAGGGCAAAATCCCCGCCTTTTTACGCTTTTCGGCCAAAAAAGCGCCGCCACAGGAGCACCGCCCCCGCCGCACCCAGCACGCCCCAGAACAGGATGTGAAACGCGCTGCCGTAGAAAATCCAGCCCAGGAGACGGCTAGAGGCGATCACCGCCGTCAGCAGGGACATGAGGTTAAACCCGAAATGCGCCGCAGCCGAAACCCCGAGGCTCCCCTTCCGCTCCACCATCACCGAAAAGGCAAACCCCATCCCGAAAGCGTAGCAGACCCACAGCGGGTGCACATGGGCCGCCCCGAACAGCAAAGCCGACAGAGCCCCCGCCGCCCCAAAGGGCAGCGCCCGCCGGAATGCGCGGAAAATGAGCCCCCGGAAGATGATTTCCTCGCAGAGGGGGGCCAGAATCACCACCGTGAGCAGAATCAGCACAAAAGGACCCTCCAGCACCGCGGAGGACTGCTCCCCATAGCTCTCCACCCAGGAAGCCGGGAGCAGGTTCAGCACCGCGCTGATCGCCGCATTCCCGCAGATTCCCAGCAGAAACGCCGCCAGACAATCCCGGCCGCTCAGCTGTCCGGCGGGCCAGCCCGCCGCTTCCCGGACCCTTTTTCCCGCCAGCCGGTAAACCGCCAGCAGCACCGCGGCGGTAATCAGCGTGGAAAAATTCTGCAAAACCCAGTAAGCCCCTTCCGCCGCCCCGGGCGCCAGAAGCTGAACCGCCAGCAGCAGGATGCCGGGCAGCAGAAGAAACGCCAGATAGACGCCGATTCCCTCCAAAACCGAAAAAACCTTTTTCATCTCCGGCTCCTTTCCACCTGCTCCTCCGGCAGGCGCAGAATCGCCCCGCTGTCCGGCGGCAGGCAGAGGGCCGTCCCCTTCCAGGAAGCGCCGCCCTCCTCCAGGAGGATTTCCGCCCCCGGCGGCAGGGAAAGCTGCTCCCGCCCGCCGCCGCAGTTGACGGCCACGGCCAGATGTCCCCGCCGGAAGGAGGTGAGGCCCTTGTCGCTGACGAGGAAGGAAAGCGCCGCCGACATCTCCTCGGGATGCTCCCGCCGCAGCGCGCCCAGCCGTGCGAAAAAGCCGATCAGCTCCCGGTCCTCCCGCCCCCAGGGGTAGCAGCGGCGGTTCCAGGGGTCGGAAAAGCCGCAGAGCCCCGCCTCATCGCCGTAATAGAGGCTCGGGAAGCCGGGGAGCGTGTATTGCAGCATCGCCCCCAGCCGGAGCAGACGCCCCCCTTTCTCCAGTTCCTCCGCCGTGGGCTGATAGTTCCCCTGCTCCAGCGGGTCCACCGGACGCCGCACCCCGAGAACCGTCCGCGCGCGGGGGGTATCATGGGTGGAAAGGGGGTTCATCAGCCCCTGAACGGCGGGCTTCGGGTAATGGTCCAGCAGCGTGAGGATCCGCCGCCGGAACAGGCGGGCATCCCCGCCCCCCACGAAATCCAGCACCGCCGTCCGCCAGGGGTAATTCATCACGCTGTCCAGCTGGTCCCCCAAAAGATAGCGGCGGCGGCGTCCGTAGCTTTCCTTGTTGGAAGCGTCCTCCCAGACCTCGCCCAGAAGGTAGGCGTCCGGGCTGCGGGCCTTGATCCGCGCCCGCACCCGGTCCAGAAAGCCGTCCGGCAGCTCGTCGGCCACATCCAGCCGCCAGCCGCCGGTCCCGCGCTCCATCCAGTAGGAAAGCACGCCGTCCTCCCCGCAGACAAACTCCTGGAAGGAGGGCTCCTCCTCGTTGACGTTGGGCAGGGTGAGGAAGCCCCACCAGCAGTCGTACTCGGTCCGCTCCGGGTTTAAAAAGCGGTACCAGGGGGCATAGGGGGAATCCGGCGACTGCCAGGCCCCCAGGTCGGGGTAGTGGCCGTCCCGGTTAAAATAGCGGCTGTCCGACCCGGTGTGGGAAAACACGCCGTCCAGGATCACCCGGATGCCGCGCTTCCTGGCTTCGGCGCAGAGTTCCCGGAAGTCCTCCTCCGTGCCCAGGTAGGGGTCCACCTTTTTGTAGTCCCCCGTGTTGTAGCGGTGGTTGGAAGCCGACTCAAAGATGGGGTTCAGGTACAGCATCGTCACCCCCAGCTCCTTGAGGTAATCGAGCTTTTCCCGGATCCCCCGCAGGTCCCCGCCGAAAAAGTCGTTGGCCTGGTAGTCCGGGATGTCCGCCTTGAAAAGGGGCCGCCCGTACCAGTCCTGGTGGACGCTGCGGCTGCCGGGGACGCCCTGTCCGGGGGCAAGGCCCATGGGCCCCGCATCCCGGGAGCGGCGGAAACGGTCGGGGAAAATCTGGTACATAACGCCGGTTTCAATCCCTTCCGGCGCTGCAAAATCCGCGGCGTAAACCGTCAGCTGCCACTCCGGGAGGAAATCCTGAATCACCGCGCCGGCTTCTTCATCCCGGCCGACAAACAGGATGCCGTAATCCATCGAAATCTCGAACCGATAAAAATAAAGTCCCCTTTTTCCGACAGAAAACACGCCTTCATATATGGTAAACTCGTTTTGTGCACCGGCGGGGACAAGGGCAAATTCCTGTTCCCTCGATTCGCCGTCCAGGCGCAGCTTCATGCTGACCTTTCTGGGGCGCACGCCGGACTGCACCCGGAACCGGATGCGGACCGTTTCCCCCTCCCGGACTGCCCCGAAGGGGGACTTGCAGGACGAATCCCACGCATTATAGTAAATTTTCGGCTGCAAAATCATTTCTCCTTTATGGGGCCATGCCCCCGATGGACTTTCCGTCCCGTCAAAATTTTTGCGTCATTTCTTCCTATTATACAATAGCGGGCGGCAGATGTACACCGCTTTTCAGGCAAAATCCACACTTCCTACAAAAAAACGCAAAATGTTTCTACATCTAAACACCTGTTTTTTCATCGTCGATTATTTACAAAAACGTTCCCTTGTGTTAGAATGTAATTGTACCAATTATACACAACTTTTGCAAGGGCAAAATGGCAAAACACCCAAAAAACACAACCTTCCTATAGACGAAGCAAACAAAAAACTGCGCAGCCGGCAGCCTGCCGCCCGCGCGGCTTAAGAATGGAGCATCAGTTACAACCATGTCTTTTTCTTTCACTCAATGGAAAACCGGCACTTCCGCCAATGCCTATGAATTTTTCGGATGCCATCCGGACGGACAGGATACCGTTTTCCGCGTTTGGGCGCCGGGGGCGGAAAACCTTTACGTCACCGGCAGTTTCTGCGGGTGGGACCCCTGCCGTTATCCCATGCAGGAAACCGAGCCCGGGCTTTTCTGCCTGACGATTCCCGGGATTTCGCAGTATGACGTCTACAAATACGTGCGGATGACGGCGGACGGGCAGCCGGTTTTTAAGTCGGACCCCTTCGCTTTCCACGCGGAAACGGCGCCGGCCAACGCCTCCAAGGTGTATGCCATGGGGAATCACGCCTGGGGCGACGGCAAATGGATGAGCCGCCGCAGCCCGGACGGGCCGCTGAATCTTTACCAGCTCCACGCGGGCGCTTTCCGCACCTATGCCGGAGGGGAACCGCTCAACTACTGCAAGCTGGGCGAGGAGCTGGCGTCCTATCTGAAAAAGCTGGGCTGCACCCACGCGGATTTCCTTCCGCTGCTGGAATACATGGACCCCGAAAGCTGGGGCAGAAAAACCACAGGATTTTTTGCCATCACCTCCCGGTACGGCGTGCCGGACGACTTCCGTCAGATGGTGGACGTGCTTCACCAGGCGGAAATCGGCGCGGTGATGGACTGGTGCCCGGCGGGTTTCCCGGCGGACGACTTCGGCTTAGCGGATTTCGCGGGCGGCCCTTACTGGGAGGCCGGCGGCCAGGAGGGGGACTTCCGCTTCTTTGATTTCCGGCGCCCGGAGGTGCAGAGCTTCCTGCTCTCCTCTGCCTGCCGCCTGTTTGAGGTGTTTCACCTAGACGGGCTGCGGGTTGCCGGGACGGCGCAGATTGCGCAAAGGCCCGGCGGCAGGGAATTCCTGGAAACGCTTGCCGCCGCCGTCCGGCGGGATTTCCCCTCCGCCTTCCTCATCGGCGGGCCGGAGTGCGGCGCTTTTTCCTTCCGGGAGGACCCGGAATCGGCCTGGCGGATCATGGATATGGCCGCCGGAAAGCCGGGGGAGCTGCCCCGCGCGGAACCGGGCCGCATCCTGGAACTGGAAGCGGAGGAAATGCGCAGGGAATCCCTCATCGGGCGCATGCCGGGGAGCTACGACGAAAAATTCGCCCGCCTGCGGGCCGGAACCGCCTGCTTCCGCCTCTTTCCCGGCAGCAAACTCTCCATGATGGGCAACGAGCTCGCCCAGTTCTCCGCCTGGCAGCCTTATCACGAGCTGGACTGGCTGCTTCTGGACTATGAGCTGCACCGAAAATTTCTGTACCTTCTCCGCAGTCTCAACGACTTTGCCCAGAAAAGCGCCGCCGTCCGGGCGGAACATCCGGGAAGCTACCGGCCCCTTTCCCTGAACGCCGGCGCGGGGATTGTGGGATATATCCGGCAGGACGAGGCCGGCAGCCAGATCTTCGTCCTCGCAAACTTTACCGAAAATCCGGCCGAACGGCTGACCATCGGGGTGGACCGGCGCGGCAAGTACGCCGAGCTGTTCAACACCGACGAAGCCCAGTACGGCGGGGAAGGGCGCAGCAGCGGCGTCAATTTTGCGAAGCTCCGCCCCGCGGACGGCAAGCCCTACTGCATCGAGGTGAACCTCCCGCCCTTCACAACCGTCTACCTGTACAAATCCGCCGGGGCCAAACGCCCCGCCAAACCTGTGTAACCCCTTCATGCGATCATGAAATTTATAAATGAGGTGTATCCGTCATGAAACAGAAAAAAGAAATGATTACAATGCTGCTGGCGGGCGGCCAGGGCAGCCGCCTGTACGTCCTGACCAAGGAAGTGGCAAAGCCCGCCGTGCCCTTCGGCGGCAAGTACCGCATCATCGACTTTCCGCTGTCCAACTGCACCAACTCCGGCATCGACACTGTAGGCGTCCTCACCCAGTACCGCCCCCTGGAGCTCAACTCCTACATCGGCAACGGCCAGCCCTGGGACCTGGACCGGATGAACGGCGGCGTCTTTATCCTGCCCCCCTACGCCACCGACAAGGACAGCCAGTGGTACAAGGGAACCGCCAACGCCATCTATCAGAACATCAACTTCATTGACCGCTATGATCCCGAAAACGTCCTCATCCTCTCGGGCGACCATATCTACAAGATGGACTACGCCAAAATGCTCGCCTACCACAAGGAAAAGAACGCCGACGCCACCATTGCCGTTTTGGACGTCAGCCTGGAGGAAGCGAGCCGCTTCGGCATCATGAACACCAACGAGGACGGCTCCATCTACGAATTCGAGGAAAAGCCCAAGCACCCCAAGTCCACCAAGGCTTCCATGGGCATCTACATCTTCAACTGGAAAAAGCTGCGCCAGTACCTCATCGACGATGAAAACACCCCCGGCAGCGCCAACGACTTCGGCAAGAACATTATTCCCGCCATGCTGGCAAATCATGAGCGGATGTTCGCCTATGAGTTTGACGGCTACTGGAAGGACGTTGGGACCATCGAAAGCCTCTGGGAGGCCAATATGGACCTGTTAAATCCCCAGTCCGGCCTGAACCTGGACAGCGACTGGCGCATTTACGCCCGCAATGAGTCCCATCCGCCGCACTTTGTGGGGGACCACGCGCAGATTGCCGAGTCCATCGTTTCCGAAGGCTGCGACATCAACGGCAAGCTCTGGTACACCGTCCTCTTTTCCGGCGTCACCGTAGAAGAAGGCGCGGAGCTTAATTCCGCCGTGGTCATGAGCAACAGCGTCATTCACAAGGGCGCCACCGTGAAATACGCCATTATCGCGGAGGACGCCGTCATTGAGGAAGGCGCCGTGGTGGGCGACGATCCCTGCAATTCCTCCGACCCCTCCGAATGGGGCATTGCCGTGGTCGGACGGGGCGCCGTGGTCAAAAAAGGACAGGTTGTCCGCCCCAAGGAAATGATCGATCCCGGCGCCAACCGCTGACCCGCCGGAATATCCCGGCTATCTAAAAAGATATGGAGGTTCTACCGTCATGACATCAAAGGCTATCTGCATCCTGTTTTCTGAAAGCTATGGGGCTTCCCCCAACGAGCTGGCTGCCGAGCGCACCCTCGCCACCGTCCCCTTCGCGGGGCGGTACCGCTTAATTGACTTTGTTCTCTCTTCCCTGGTCAAGGCCCGCATTTACGACATCGGCGTCATCACCAAGGAGCATTACGGCTCCCTGATGGACCATGTGGGCTGGGGCAAGGACTGGGACCTGGACCGGAAGCGCGGCGGCCTTCAGATCCTCACCCCCTTCACCAAGGCCGAATCGGCCGGCACCCGCAACCACAGCAAGGTGGAAGCCCTGCTGTCGGTTAAGCGGTACATCGAAAAGGTGGACCAGGAATACATCATCCTGGCCGACACCAACATGGTCATGAACATCGACTTCAAGTCCCTGCTCAACTACCATATTGACAACGAAGCGGACATCACCCTCCTCTACCAGACCAAAGTCTGTCCCAGCCACACCGGGCTGGTGGTGGAAACGGATTCCTCCGGCCGCGTGGAGGACGCTTATTACTCCACCATCCAGCACACCGAGCCGCAGAACACGGTGTTCGGGGTCTATGTCCTGAGCAAGAGCCTGCTCCTTTCGCTGCTGGACCGCGCCTATACTTTCGGATGGACCAATCTGGAGCGCGATTTCATTACCAAAAACATCGGCAAAATGAAGGTTTACGCCTTTGCCCACCAGGGATTTTCCGCCGTGGTCAACACGGTGTCGGATTACTACGACGCCAGCATGAAGGTGCTGGACCCGGAAGTCCGGCGGGAGCTGTTCTATTCCGATACGCCCATCCTCACCCGGGTGAAAAACTCCGTCCCCACCATCTACGGCTTCGACGGCAAGATTTCCAACTCCCTGGTGGCCGACGGCTGCAAAATTGACGGCGAAATCCGCAACTGCATCATCTTCCGCGATGTGGTGGTGGAAAAGGGCGCCGTGCTGGAAAACAGCATCATCATGCAGAACACCACCGTCAAGGAAGGGGCGCACCTCAACTGCGTCATCATCGACAAGGACGTTGTCATCAACAACGGCCACACCCTCTCCGGCTACGCTACCTACCCCTATGTCATTTCCAAGGGCCAGACCGTCTGACCTTTGCCTTCTGCAAACGGGCCCCTTCCGCCGCGGGGCCCGCTTTGCCATCCTGATTGCGGCGGAGAAAGAGGTTTGCGTATGAAAATCCTGTTTGCTGCCAGCGAAGCGCTGCCCTTTATCAAGGTGGGCGGCCTGGGCGACGTCATGGGCGCCCTTCCGAAGGAGCTGGTGAAAAAGGGAATCGACGCCCGCGTTGTCATCCCCATGTACTCCGTGATGGCGCAGAAAATGCGGGATATGTGCAAATTTGAAAAGTTCTTTTACTTCTCCCTGGGCTGGCGGTCCTGCTACTGCGGCATCTTCTCCGCCCAGGCGGACGGCGTCACCTATTACCTCATCGACAACGAGCAGTACTTCAAGCGCGGCGGCACCTACGGCGAATTTGACGACGCGGAGCGCTTTGCTTTCTTCTCCAAAGCCGTGCTGGAGATTCTGCCCCAGATTGACTTTTTCCCGGACATTATCCACGCCAACGACTGGCACACCGCCCTGGTCCCCGTCTATCTGGACACCCAGTACCGCTCCATCCCGGGCTACGGCTCCATCAAAACCGTCTTTTCCATCCACAACATCGAGTTCCAGGGGAAATACGACATGTCCATCCTGGAATCGGTTTTCGGCATCTACCCTTCCCAGCGGTCGCTGCTGGAATTTGACGGCTGCATCAACCTGATGAAAGGCGCCATCGAGTGCTCCAACATCGTCACCACCGTTTCCCGCACCTACGCCGAAGAAATCCTGGACCCCTACTTCTCCTTCGGGCTGCATCCCATCCTGGAGGCGCGGAAGTACAAGCTCCACGGCATCGTCAACGGCATCGACACCGAGCTTTTCAACCCGGAAACCGACGCCAACATCAAAACCAACTACTCCGTCAAGACCCGGGGCAGCAAGCGTTTTGACAAAAAAGCCCTTCAGCAGGAAGTGGGTCTGCCGGAGCTGCCCAACGTGCCGGTGCTGGGCCTGGTCACCCGCTTAACACCCCAGAAGGGCATCGACCTGTTCGAGCCCATTTTGGCGGAGCTGATGGAAATGGACGTTCAGGTTGTCGTTCTGGGCAACGGGTACGCCGATTATGAAAACTACTTCAAATACTGCGACTACACCTATCACGACAAGTTCCGCGCGATGATTAAATTCTCGGCCCCCCTGGCCCAGCGGATCTACGCCGGGGCGGACATCTTCCTCATGCCCTCCAAGTCGGAGCCCTGCGGCCTGGCCCAGATGATCGCCATGCGCTACGGCACCATCCCGGTGGTCCACGCGGTGGGCGGCCTCAAGGACACCGTCATCCCCTTCAACCCGGAGACGGGCGAAGGCACCGGCGTCACCTTCCAGTCCTTCAACGCCGGCGATATGCTGGACGCCATCCGGCGCGCCATCGACATCTGGAAGGACAAGGAACAGCGCAAGGCCATCATGCTCAACGCCATGTCCGGGGATTATTCCTGGAATGCATCGGCGGAGGAATACAGAGAACTGTACGAAAGCCTGTAGCTTTCCCGCAGGCCGGTCCCGCAATGGGACCGGCTTTTTTGCGCCCTTCGGCGGAAATATCCAGACAAATCCGATAAAAATCAAATTTCACGAGATTGTTTCTCGGCTGATTCTCTATTGTTTTCCGGGGAAAAATATAGTAAAATAAAAGTGTATATGATTGTGCACAATTTTGTGAAGCGCATTTTTGCATGAGGAAAGGAGATTGCTACATGAATCCATCCGTCTCAACTCTGAAGGATGAATTGATTCAGACCCTGAAAACCAACTACGGCTATTCCCCTGAGGACGCGACTGACCGCCAGATGTACGGCTCCGTGCTGACTGTTGTTCAGTCCTACCTGTCCAGAAAACGCGCCGACTATCTGGATTCCCTGAAACAGAACGATAAAAAGCGCATCTATTACATGTCCATGGAATTCCTGGTGGGCCGCTCCCTGCGCAACAACCTCTACAACCTGAACATGGAGTCCGCCATGAAGCAGGCGGTTTCCGAGCTGGGCTTTGACCTGGAAACAATTTACGATATGGAACCGGACCCCGGCCTGGGCAACGGCGGCCTGGGGCGGCTCGCCAGCTGCTATATGGACGCCGCCACCACCCTGGAATACCCCTTCACCGGCTTTTCCATCCGCTATGAGTTCGGCATTTTCCGCCAGAAGATCGTCGACGGCTGGCAGATGGAATTCCCCGACGACTGGCTGGAGCTGGGCGGCTACTGGCTGACCCCCCGCAACGACGAGGCCATGGAAATCCACTTTGACGGCCATGTGGAGGAGAAGTGGGACGAACACGGCCTGACCACCATCCACCGCGACTACTATACCGTCCGCGCCGTCCCCTACGACCTGATGATCTCCGGCAAGGACAGCAAAACGGTCAACTGCCTGCGTCTTTGGCGGGCGGAGGCTCCCACCTCCCAGAGCTTTGACATGCACACCTTCTCCCGCGGAGAATATGTCAAATCCATGGAGGAGGACGCCAAGGCGGAGTCCATCTCCAAGGTCCTTTATCCCGCCGACGACCACATCGAGGGCAAGCGGCTGCGGCTGAAACAGCAGTATTTCTTCGTCAGCGCCTCCCTCCAGACCATCATCCGGGAGCACCTGCGCAACAACCCCACCCTGGATAACCTCCCCGAAAAGGCGGTCATCCACATCAATGACACCCACCCCGCCCTCTGCGTCCCCGAGCTGATGCGCATCCTGCTGGACGAGTGCGGCTACGAGTGGGAGACGGCCTGGGAGCTCACCTGCCGCACCCTGGCCTACACCAACCACACCGTCATGAGCGAAGCGCTGGAGCGCTGGGACCTGGGGCTGTTTGAGCAGCATCTCCCCCGCATCACCAGCATTATCAAGGAAATCAACCGCCGCTTCTGCAAGGACGTCTTTGACTTCCACCCGGAAAAGCGGGGCCAGCTTTCCTCCATGGCCATTATCGGCGACAACCAGGTCCGGATGGCCAACCTCTGCGTGGTGGCCTGCTATTCGGTCAACGGCGTTTCCGCCCTGCACTCCGATATTCTCAAAAACGACCTGTTCAAGGACTACAACGACATCTTCCCCGGCAAGCTGACCAACGTCACCAACGGCATTGCGTCCCGCCGCTGGCTCTGCCAGGACAATCCCCTGCTTTCCGATTATATCACCGAGCTCATCGGGGACGGGTTTGTCCACGACTGGGACCAGTTGGCAAAGCTCCGGGATTTCGCGGACGATTCGGCGGTCCTCCGGAAACTGGCGGACATCAAGCTGGAGAACAAGAAGCGGCTGGCCAAGTATATTTCCACCGCCAACGGCATCAACGTGGACCCCTCCTCCCTCTTTGACGTGCAGGTAAAGCGGCTCCACGAGTACAAGCGCCAGCTGATGAACGCCCTCCACATCTGCCACCTGTATTTGCAGATCAAGAACCACGGCCTGACCATCCAGCCCCGCACCTTCCTCTTCGGCGCCAAAGCGTCCCCCGGATACTATATGGCCAAGGAGATCATCCGCTTTATCTGCGCCCTGGGCGACGTCATCAACCGCGACCCCGCCGTGAAGGGCATGCTGAAGGTCATTTTCCTGGCCGACTACAAAGTTTCCCTGGCGGAGATGATCTATCCGGCGGCGGAAATCAGCGAGCAGATTTCCCAGGCCGGCAAGGAGGCTTCCGGCACCGGCAACATGAAGATGATGCTTAACGGCGCCCTGACCCTGGGCACCATGGACGGCGCCAACATCGAAATTTACAACCAGGTGGGCCCGGACAACATCTTCATCTTCGGCATGGACACCGACCAGGTGAACCAGACCCGCCTCAACGGCTACAATCCCCGCGGCCTGTACGAGTCCGACCCCCATATCCGGGAGGTCCTGGATTTTGTGCGGGACGGCGGCCTGGACGGCAAGAATTTCGACTCCATCCGGGAATACCTCCTCAACAGCGACACCTATATGTCCCTGGCAGACTTCGACAGCTACCGGCAGATGCAGGCCCATGTGGGCGACGTCTACCGGGATGCGGAAACCTGGAACCGGATGTCCCTGCTGAACATCGCGGGCGCGGGCTATTTCTCCGCCGACCGTGCGGTTCAGGAATATGTGGACCACATCTGGAGCAACCAGTAATCTGCCGCAGGCAAAATAAAATCCCGGCCCTCCGTGAAAGGAAGGCCGGGATTTTTCAGCGCGGCTCTACAATCAGCTTGATGGCCGTCCGCTCTGCGCCGTCAATCTCCACATTGGCGAATGCCGGTATGCAGACGAGGTCAATTCCGGCTGGCGCCAGATATCCTCGCGCAATCGCCACCGCTTTTACTGCCTGGTTGGCGGCTCCTGCGCCGATCGCTTGAATTTCAACGGAACCTTTTTCCCGAATGACTCCTGCAATTGCTCCAGCTACGGAATTTGGTGTTGATTTTGTCGAAACTTTGAGAACATCCATTCCAGAATCCCCCCGAAAATTTTGTCAAAGCAGGGCAATCAAACATGATTTCCTTGCTTTTATTATAATCTATATCTACAAAATTTTCAATATCTTCCGGGTGTTTTGGTAAGTTTACAACAAACGGATTCGCCGAATTTTTATACATTTCCCAGTTTTTTTGTCCAGATCCAGTACAATTCCCTCCAATTTACACGGGACATTGCCGGGAACCTCGAACCGGGTGGGCAGATAGGTGGTCATTCTGCGCAGGATATTCTCCGGCTTCACCCCCAGAATGGAGCGGATGGGGCCGGTCATTCCCAGGTCGGAGATATAGGCGGTGCCGCCCGGGAGAATGGTTTCGTCCGCCGTCTGGACATGGGTGTGGGTCCCCGCCACCGCCGAAACGCGGCCGTCCAGGTAGTAACCCAGCGCCATCTTTTCCCCGGTGGCCTCCGCGTGGAAATCCACCAGGACAAAATCCGCCGTTTCCTTCTCCAGGATGGCGTCGGCGCAGGCAAAGGGGCTGCCGATGGGCTCCATGTACACCTGCCCCAGCAGGCTGATCACCAGCAGCGTGCAGCTGCCAAGGTCCAGCCTGCACCAGCCCTGCCCGTAGCACTCCCCGGGATAGTTGGCCGGACGCAGGAGGTTGGGGTGGTCGTCCAGGTAATCCTGGATTTCCCGGCGGCGGAGGCTGTGGTTCCCGCCGGTGATGACGTCCACGCCGCTGTCAAAAAGGTAGTCGGCCGAATGGGGCAGAATGCCGTTGCCCACCGCCGAATTTTCGCCGTTGCAGATTACCACGTCCACCAGCTCCTGCTTCTTGAAGGCGGGCAGCACCTTCCGCAGAAACTCGCAGCCGGGCTGGCTCACCACATCGCCGATCATCAGTACCCGCATATCCGCTCCTCCTTACCGCACCGCCCGGTCCCGGAGGGCGCGGAGCTCCTCCTCGCTGAACCGGTACGCCTTGCCGCAGAAATGGCAGCTCACCTCGGTGCCGTGGTCCTCGCTGATGAGCTCATCCAGCTGGTCCTTGCCCAGGCTCAGGACGGCGCGCTCCACCCGTTCCCGGCTGCAGTCGCAGCGGTATTCCGGCGCAAACTCGTCCAGAATCACCGGGTCCAGCCCCTCCAGCAGCATCCGGCAGATTTCCTCCGGCTCCATCCCGCGGTCAATCAGGCTGGAAACCGGCGGAATGGCGCGGACGTTCTGCTCCAGCCGCTCCACCGTGGCGTCCGCCGCGTTGGGCAGCAGCTGCACCAAAAAACCGCCTGCTGCCCGGACGGTCAGGTCCGGGTTGACCAGAACCCCCAGGCCGCAGCTGGTGGGTGTCTGTTCGCTGGTGGCATAGTAATTGGTGACATCCTCGGCCAGTTCCCCGGAAATCAGGGGCACCTGGCCGCTGTAGGGCTCCTTCAGGCCCAGATCCTTGATGACGCTCAGGTACCCCTCCCGGCCCACAGCGCCCGCCACGTCCAGCTTGCCCCGGGCGTTGAGGGGAAGCTCCACCACCGGGTTCTGGACATACGCCTTGACGCAGCCGGCGCTGTCCGCCACGGCAATGAGGGTCCCGGCGGGGCCGCCGCCGTCCACCCGCAGGGTCAGGGAATCCCCTTCCCCTTTGAGCATCACCCCCATCATGGAAGCCGCCGTCGCCAGCCGGCCCAGAGCAGCCGTGACCACCGCGGAGGTTTTGTGGATTTGTTCAATCCGGGAAACGATATCGGTGGAACGGATGGCCAGCGCCATCACCGAGCCGTCCCCGGACATTGCGTGAATCAGTTTTGCCATAGTGGGACTCCCTTCTCTATACATATGGTATAATTTTTCATATCAATCAAAAAATTGCCTTACCATGCGGACCAGCGCACCCGCATCTGTTCGGTTTTGGAATAGTAGAACCGCTGGCTGCTGTACAGCCCGAAATACCCCGACAGCAGATAGGACACCGCAATTGCCACCGCGAACAGCGGCATCCCCTCTCCGCCGAACAGCTCCAGGCAGAGCAGCAGGCTGGACAGCGGGCAGTTCACCACCCCGCAGAAGAGGGCGGCAATGCCCAGCGCTCCGCCGAACCCGGCGGGCAGGCCCAGCAGAGGGCCCGCTGCGCAGCCGAAGGTGGCTCCCGCAAAGAAGACGGGCACAATCTCGCCGCCCCGGAACCCGGCCCCCAGCGTCACCGCCGTGAACAGGATTTTCAGCAGAAACGCCTCCGGCCTGGCCTCCCCGGCCAGCGCCCGGGCGACGACGTCCATTCCCGCGCCGTTATAATCCGTCGTCCCCAGCAGGAATGCCGCCGCGGCTACCAGCGCGCCGCCTGCGGCCGCCCGGACCAGGGAGTTGGGCAGCAGCTTTTTCATCTGATGGCCGGTCATGTGGATGGCGGTGCAGAACAGGATGCTCACCCCGGCGCAGAGTATCCCCATCCCGGCGGCCTGGGCCGCCGACGCCAGCGACAGCGCCGGAATCTCCCCAACGGCAAAGGAGGTGGGGACCGCGCCCAGCTGCCCCGCAATGCCCGCGCCGATCAGGGCGGAAAAAAGGCAGGGCACAATGGCCGTGTAGTACATGAGCCCGACGCTGACCACCTCCATGGCGAAGAACGCCGCCGTCAGCGGCGTGCCGAACAGGGCGGCGAAGCAGGCGCTCATGCCGCAGAGGGTGATAATGTGGCGGTCCCGGCTGTCCAGCCGCAGCCAGCGCCCCAGCTGGGCGCCGATGCTGCCGCCGAGCTGAAGGGCAGCCCCCTCCCGGCCCGCCGAACCGCCGAACAGGTGGGTGAGGACGGTGCCCGCGAAGATCAGCGGCGCCGTCCGGAAGCGGAGCTCCTTTTCCGACCGCACCGACGACAGCACCGTGTTGGTGCCGCCGTCCGTCTCCATTCCGGCCGCCCGGTAAAGCCAGGCGATCAGGACCCCCGCCGCCGGCAGCAGCCAGATGATCCACCGATGTTCCTCCCGGAACAGGGTCGCCTCCTCCACCAGATGGTGAAAAACAGCGCCCACCAGCCCCACCGGCAGCCCGCACAGCACCGAAATGCCGGTCCATTTCAGGAAGATCCGCAGGTCGTGGGACATTTCCGCAAGGGCAGAGCGAAATCCTCTCCGCTTGTCCGTTCCCCGGCTCATGGCTGTTCCTCCTCTCCTATGCTGTAGGTCTGCGCCTTCCGCCCGCGGAAAAAGCAGGCCTCCCGGAAGCCGATACGGCGGCACAGCGCCATGCATTCCCGGATTCCGGCCCCAAAATCCCCGGCGGCGTGGGCGTCGGAGCCGAAAATAATCCGCCGCCCTCCCAGCTCATAATACCGGCGGAGAAACCGCTCGTCCGGCATGGGGCGTCCGATCTCCTGCCGCAGCCCGCTGGAATTGACCTCCAGCGCCAGGTTTTTGCCGATCATTGTCCGAAAAAGCTGGTCAATCCGGTCGGAATAGCGGGAAAGGTCCACCTTTCTGTGATATTTTCCCTCAATATAACGGAGAGGATAGGTTAAATGGGCAATGGAATCGGTTTTCCCCCACTCCGCCAGGCGGATCAGCTCCTCAAAGTAAGGCGTCAGGACCCGGTCCAGGTCAATTCCGGAACAGTCCATAAAGTAAAAATCCTCCTGGCCGGGGGTGTTGTGGACCGAGCCGAGGATATAGTCGTAGGAAAGCAGGCCCATCATCTCCTCCGCATAGGGGAGGTCCTCCAGCGGTTCTCCCAGCTCGATCCCCTGGAGCACCAGCGGGCCGGGCGTGCTTTCCCGCAGCCGCCTAACGTCCTCCGCGTCGGCCAGAAAGGCGGCCCGGGCTTCCGCCAATGACTGCATGTTGACGTCGCAGTGGTTGGTCACCGCAAAGCCTGCAAACCCCAGCCGGGCCGCCTGGGCAAGCTGTTCCTCCGGCAGCGCCTGGGCGTCGAAGCTCCGGCAGGTATGGACATGCATGTCCCAAATTTGATTCATTTTTTTGTCACCATCCTGACTGTTGCCTATGTTTTTTCCGCGCCAAATGTGGTACAATGATAGAAGAACACAGGCGCATTCCGTTTTATACGGATTGGATATTTCAGAGAAATCATACAGTTTTCCCGTCTGGGCATTCCCGCAGCGGGCATTTCCGGAGAAAAGGCTCCCGGATGGGGAACCTCTGCAATTATTATACCATAGCCTGCTGAAAATTCCAAGGCTGATTTCCAGCACATCGAAGCGAAGGAGAGCGGTTTTTATGAAGCATTGCGGAACCATCACATTGGAAACGGAGCGGCTGCTGCTGCGGCGCTTCCAGGAATCGGACATCCCCGCCATGTTTGCCAACTGGGCCAGCCACCCGGCCGTCACCCGCTGTCTCACCTGGACGGCCCACCGTTCGGAGAAGGAGACCCGGGCTGTCATTGAAAACTGGCTGCGCCAATACCGCCGCCGGGATTTTTACGAGTGGGCCATGGTGGAAAAGGCCAGCGGCCAGCTCATCGGTTCCATCGGGCTGATGGAGGGCGACGGCCACAAATGCTGCGAAGCGGGCTACTGCCTGGGCGAACGCTGGTGGAACCGCGGCTACGCCACGGAGGCGCTGAAAACCATCCTGGAATTCGCCGTCAAAAAGGTGGGCTATCGCCGGGTTATCGCCAAGCATGCCATCGAAAACCCCGCGTCCGGCCGGGTGATGCAGAAAGCCGGCATGTCCATGCGGGTGGGGGAAACCCTGGACGTTCCCACCTCCAACGGGCAGTTCGCCTGCCTGGTTTACGAATTCCGTCAGCCTGCCAAGCATTTTCCCTGGTAATTTATGTCGACGCGGCCGCACGTCCAGATTCGGCACTGCCGGAGCAGCGCGGCAATTGCTGGAATGGAACTTTTCGAGAGGAAAGAGCCCTGATCAATAGCGGCGCAGCTTGTCGCGCCGCTCCAGCGGTATCGAAGGAAGGCGTGCGGCCGCGTCGTAATAAAAAAGGGTTGACTTTCATGATGCAGAGTGTTAAAATCAGGTAAGGCAGACCATTATGAGTTTCCCCAACGACTAGGAAAGGATTGGACAATGATGAACGAAAAACTGAAGGAATTCCATGTGGAGCTTTTGTTCAAAGCGGTTCTGGAACTCCAAAGCATGGAAGAATGCTACAAATTTTTCGAGGACCTCTGCACAGTCCCGGAGCTGAAGGCCCTTTCCCAGCGGATCAAAGTGGCCAAAATGCTCAGCGAAAACAAGGTTTACAGCGATATTGTGGCCCAGACCGGCGCCAGTACCGCCACCATCAGCCGCGTCAACCGTTCGCTTCACTACGGCTGCGACGGTTACGAGATCGTCTTTGAGCGGCTGAAGGCCAAAGAGGAAGCCGAAGGCAGGGAAGCGGAAGAATGAGCCATTACGGGCAGTTTGCGGAGGTTTACGACCTTTTGACCTCCGATATCGACTATCCGGCCCGGGCCGCCGGCTTTGACCGGCTGATTTTAAAGCACGGCGGATTCCGCGGAATTCTGCTGGACCTGGGCTGCGGCACCGGGACGCTGACCGAAGAACTGGCCGCTTTGGGCTATGACGCCATCGGGGTGGACAATTCCCCGGACATGCTCTGGCAGGCCCAGCGGAAGCGCATGGAAAGCGGGCGGGACATCACCTACATCTGCCAGGAAATGACCGAGCTGGACCTTTACGGCACAGTGGACGCCGCCGTTTCGGCGCTGGACAGCCTGAACCACCTGACGGATTACCGGGATTTCTGCGCCGCCATCGCAAAAACGGCGCTGTTCCTCCATCCGGACGGCGTGTTTGTCTTTGACCTGAACACGCCCTACAAGCACCGGGAGGTGCTGGGGAACAACGCCTTTCTGTACGACTACGACGAGGCCTTCTGCGCGTGGCAGAATACCCTTTTGGAGGACGGCCTGGTCCAGATGGACCTTGCCATCTTCGCGGAGGCCGAGGACGGCCTTTACGCCCGGATGGAGGAGAGCTTCGCCGAGCGCGCTTACTCCCACGAAGAAGTGCTGGCGGCCCTGGAACAGGCGGGGCTCCGGCTGGAGGCGGTTTACGATGAGGATTTTTCCGCCACGCCGCGCCCCGACTCCCAGCGGCTTGTTTACGTGGCAAAACACAAAAAATAAGGGGGAATTCGAGTGGTCAGGCTGCGGCCCTTCCTTTCTGAATAAACAGCAGAAAGGAGGATTCCATGCATTCGATTGAGTTGACTGCTGCATTGCCCGCCCTCCCGGCGCTTCTCGACCTGTACGAAAGCGTCGGCTGGACCGCCTATACGGCGGAGCCGGAACGGCTGCTCCGTGCGGTTCAAAACAGCCGCTTCCGGTATTTTTTCCGGGAAAACGGGCGTCTCATCGGCCTTCTGCGGGCGGTGGGCGACGGAGAAACCATCCTGTATGTGCAGGACATCCTGATCCGCCCGGAGTATCAGCGCAAGGGGCTTGGAAGGGTTCTGCTCCGGCAGCTGCGGGCGGACGCCGCCCACATCCGGCAGCTGGTCCTGCTCACCGACGACCGGCCGGAAACTGCCGCCTTTTATGAAAGCTGCGGCTTTCGGCCCGCAGGCCAGGCAGGGTGCGTCTGCTATCTGGCGATGGACTGAGATTGACAAAATATCCGCAAAAAAACGGGGCGTCCCATAGAAGGGACCCCCGTTTTTGATATAACAGCGCAGTTACCAGCGGAAGAACCGCGGCGCTGTCCCGGCGGTCAGAGGGGCGGTCCCCACATAACCGCTGTGCCCCCGTTCCATGGGGGTGGGGCCGATGTAGCTGCTCTGGGGCCCCGTCACCCGCAGGGTTTGCGCCTCCAGATCAAAGGTCAGCAGGGCATAAACCGGGTCGCGGAAAGGCGCCGTATACCGCAGGCAGTCATAGGCTTCGTGCTGGGCGGCGGAAAAGGTCTCGTCCGGCTCCAGAAGGGCGTATTCGCCCCCCAGCCACTGGTTGGAAGCGCTGTTGATTTCCAGATAATGAATGCCGTCCCAGTCGGCGAGGCTGTCCAGGTGCATGTGGCCGTTGCAGCTGAGGAAGGCCTGCTTCCAGCCCCGCTGCCGGTTGTGGTCCAGCAGCAGCCTGTGGAGCGCCTCGCGCTCCTTGCAGCAGGCGGCAGGCTCTCCGTCGTCGTAAAGGGGCGCGTGGCTCAGGAGGATGGTAGGCTTTTCCGTGGCGCGCAGGTCCTCCGCCAGCCAGTCCAGCTGGGCCTGGGGCATGCAGTCGGTAATCTGGCCCGCATAATTGGCGTGGTCGTAGTCAAAAACCTCCCCGTCCGGCTCCCGGCGGAAATAGTTGGTGTCCAGGGCGGCAAAATGGAGGCCCTTCACGTCAAAGGAATAATAGTTGGAAGGGAGGCCGTAAAACGCCGTCACCTCCTCCTTGGAGTTGCGGTCCATGTCGTGGTTGCCCAGCGCCATATAATGCGGCAGCTCGATGCCGTTCCAAATATCGGCGATATCCCGGAACTCCGGCTTGGACCAGGCGGTATCCCCCAGGCAGAGGATGCAGTCGGCCTGCTCCCGCCGGGCGGCTTCTATGATGGCCTTCAGCCGGCCGATGGCGTCCGGCATAATGCCGGTATAGTGGATGTCCGCAAAGATCAGCGCTTTCACTTCCATTTGGATTTCCTCCCTTTCCTGAAAAACGGGCCCCAGCCGCTTTTGGCCGGAGCCCGTTTCATCCTGTTTACAGTTTTCCCATGTTTCCGGTCCGCTGGGCGGTGTAGAGCTTATAGTAGTCGCCCTTCTTGGCCAGCAGCTCCTCGTGGGTGCCGCATTCGCTGATGCCCTTGTTGGAGACATACATGATCTTGTCGCAGTTTTTGATGGTGGACAGCCGGTGGGCGATGATGAAGGAGGTGCGCCCCTTCAGCAGCTCGTTGAGGGCCGTCTGGACCATCCGCTCGGTTTTGGCGTCGATGGAGGAGGTGGCTTCGTCCAGAATGAGAATCTTCGGGTCGGCCAGCAGCGTCCGGGCGAAGGAAACCAGCTGGCGCTGGCCCTGGGACAGCCGGGAGCCGCGCTCGTTGACTTCGGTCAGATAGCCTTTTTCCATCTCGCTGATGAACTCGTCGGCGCAGACGGTCTTGCAGGCCCGCCGCACTTCCTCGTCAGTGGCGTCCTGGCGGGCGTAGCGGATATTGTCCAGAATCGTGCCCGAGAAGATGAAGCTGTCCTGCAGCATAATGCCCATCTGGGACCGCAGGGAGTGGAGGGTGACTTTGGAAATATCGTGGCCGTCGATGAGGATGCGGCCGCCGCTCAGGTCATAGAACCGGGAGATCAGGTTGACGATGGTGGATTTTCCCGCGCCGGTGGGGCCGACCAGGGCGATGCTCTCGCCGGGCTTCACGTCGAAGGAGACGTGCTCCAGAATGTTGCGGGGCGGCTCGTAGGCGAAGGTCACGTCCTCGAAGGTGACCCGGCCCTCCACCTTGGGCAGCTCGTAGGCGTCGGGCGCGTCCTTGATTTCCACGGGCTCGTCGATCATCTCGAAGATACGCTCCAGGTAGGCGACGCCGTTGATAAAGGTGTTGTAAAGGTTGGAAAGGTTCAGAAGCGGCTGCCAAAACCGCCAGGCGTAGTTGGAAATTGCCACGATGGTACCGAAGGAGGCCATGGGGTTCATGACCAGCACGCCGATGATGTACAGCGCGCCCACAACCCAGGTGGAAACGTTGTCCACCGTCACCCAGACGCAGTTGGAAATCCGCTGGGCCTTGTTCCAGAGATGGTAATAGTCCATGTTCAGGCGGTCAAAAATGCCGGCGTTCTGCTGTTCCCGGGTGAAAAGCTGGGTGATCTTGGCGCCGTCCAGGCTCTCCTGGAGGTAGGCGTTCATGTTGGAACCCTTGTTGGACACCTGCTGCCAGACGCGGCGCTGCGCCGGTTTAATGAGGAGGATGACCACCACGAAAATCGGGATGCCGGCCACCACCACCAGCGAAAGCTGGACGTCCACAAAGAACATGAAAATGGCGATAAAAATCAGGTTGAAAATTTCCAGGATAAAGTTGACAACGCCGTTTGACAGCATATCCGACACGTTGTTGACGTACTGGATGACGCGGGTCAGAATCTTGCCGTGAGGGCGGCTGTCATAGAAGGAAAAGGGCAATTCCTGGAGATGGTCGAACAGGTCCTTGCGCATGTCGTAGATGATTCCCTGCCCGACCAGGGCCATCAGCCGGGAGCGGACGGTATTCATTACGATAACGATGGCGATGGTGAGAATGGTCAGCAGGGTCAGGCCGACAAGTTCCCCCACGTTCTTTTCCGGGATGGTGTAGTCGAAAGCGTGCTCCAGGATGAGGGGGTAAATCATGGCGGACAGCGCGGAAATCATGCTGGCAACCAGGGCGATAATCATCATTTTGTAGCGTTTTTTCGCATAGACGGCCGCCCGTTTCAGGTGCTTGATATTAAATGGAGTTTCCAGGGTCTCGTCCACATCGTACTTGTTGCGTACTGCCATTACTCCTCACCTCCAATCGCTTCCTGCAGGCGGCAGATCTCGGTATAATACCCGCCGCTGTGGGCCAGCTCCTCATGGGTGCCGATTTCGGAAATCTCACCATCCTTGAGGATAATAATGCGGTCGGCCCGCCGGGTGGTGGAGATTCGCTGCGCCACAATGAGCTTGGTGCAGGGGAAATCCAGGTTGCTCAGGCTCTCCTGGATAAAATGCTCGGTTTCCATATCCACAGCGGACGTGGTGTCGTCCAGGATGAGGATGGCCGGGCGGATGGCCAGGGCGCGGGCCAGGGCGATGCGCTGCTTCTGGCCGCCGGAGAGGCCGACGCCGCGTTCGCCGACGATGGTTTCATAGCCCTGCTCCATCTTGTCGATAAAGTCCGCCGCCGCCAGGTGGGCGTAATGGCGGGTCATTTCTTCGCTCATTTCGGAATTCCCGTAGGCAATATTGCCGTCCACCGTGTCGGAGAACAGGAATACGTCCTGGGTGGCCATGCCGATGTTGTGCCGCAGGGTGTGCAGGTCCCATTCCTTGATGGGCACCCCGTCGATCTTGAGGCTGCCTTCCGTAATATCGTAGAGGCGGGGGATCAGGTTCATCAGGAGCGTCTTGCCGGAGCCGGTGTTGCCCATAATGGCAATCGTCTCGCCGGGTTTGACGTGGAGGTTGATGTGCTTCAAAAGCTCGTGACCGCCCAGGTTGAGGGAAACGTCCTCAAAGGAGATGTCGCCTTTAAAGCGTTCGTTGGTTTCCCGGCAGCCGTAGCGGTTGACGATGGTGGGCCGGGTGTAGTAAAGCTCGATGACCTTGGCGGCGCTGGCCATAAAGCGCTGCGCGTCGTTCAGGAGGTTCCCCAGGTTGCGGATGGGGTTGGAGAAGGTCCAGGTCAGGCCGGAGAAGGCCATCAGCTGGCCCATGGTGATCCGGCCGTTCATGACGAACAGGCCGCCGATGAGCAGCACGGCAATCTGCATGGCCTGGGCCGCCAGTTCCAGCGCAGGGTAATATTTCAGCCAGAACATATTGGCCGCCAGGTTGGCGTCGCGGTAGTCGGTGTTGCATTTGTCGAAGAGGCCGATTTCGTAGTCCTCCTTGGCGAAGGCTTTGACCACGCGGTTGCCCGCGATGTTTTCCTGCGCGCGGGAGTTCATCACGGCCAGCTTTTCACGCTGGGCGGCGTACAGCGGGCGCACCCTGCGGGAATAGCTGTAGGTAATGAAATAAATCAGGGGGAACAGGCAGCACAGCGCCAGCGTAAACACCACGTCGGTGCACAGGAAGAAAATGAGCACCGCCACAAAGGACACCAGCGATTCCACCGCAACGCGGCTGGAAAACGCCACCACATAGCGCACCGCGTCCAGGTCGCCGGTCAGGCGGGTCATCAGGTCGCCGGTGCGGTTGCGGTCGAAGAAGCTCATATCCTGCTTCTGCATGTTCCGGTAGATGTAACTGCGGATGTTGGTCGCCACCAGGATGCCGCCCTTTTCAAAGGTTATCACCATCAGGTAGCCGAGCCCCGTGCGGAACAGTGTGAACCCCACCATCAAAAGCACCAGGGGCACCAGCAGGTCCAGGCGCCGCTCCACTCCTTCCGGAGGAGCCAGAACCTGGTCGACGATCTGCTGGGAAATCATGGAGTTGGAAAGGTTCAGCACCGATGTCACCGTTACCATGCAGATGGCCACGATGTACATTTTTCGGTAGCCCTTCAGGTTTTCCCATACCCATTTCAATGGGAACATAAAATCACCGCCATTCTGTCGTTGGAAGTGGGCCGGCCCTGCAAACCAGCCGCAGAAAACTTCTGTTCATACCCTATTATAACGACTTCACCGAAAATGAAAAGACTTTTTTGGAAAAAACATTGCACAAGAATCTTTTGATTTTTTTATGCAATTCCGTGAACAAATTGCGAACAGGCGGCGAAGGGACCCCTTTTATAATAAGGAAGAGCCAGAGTTAGCAGACAGAAATTTGTGCAATTTTATCTTTATAAAATATTTTTCATATTTTCTTACATTTTTATTCAAAATATGTTATAATAGGGACAAGAGGGATTCCGGCACGGCAAATCCGGACGGCTGCGGGGAGCCCCATAAGAAAAAAGGAGATGGTGCCCTTGCAGCTTTTATTCCTGGGGACGGCGGCAGCCACTGCCTTTCCGCTCCCCTTCTGCTGCTGCCCCGCCTGTTCGGCGGCCAGGGAACGGGGCGGGAAGGACCTCCGCTGCCGGGCCTCCCTGCTGGCGGAGGGGGACCTGCTCATTGACCTGGGGCCGGACGCGCCGGCTTCCGCCGAAAGGCTGGGGGCCGATTTTTCCCGGGTGCGCTTTCTGCTCCAAACCCACGCCCACTCCGACCATTTCGACCCCGGCCACCTGATTACCCGCCATCCGGACTATGCCGGAAAGAACCGCCTGCCGCTCGCCATCGCCGCCTCGCCGGAAACGCTGGCCGCCATGGCCCGCCGCCTGCGGGGGGAGGACCCCGAAGCAGACCTATTTTCCCCGGATTTTCAGCGGAAGCTGGGGCTTGCGCTGGTTCCCCTCCGCCACGGCGAAACGGTTTTTCTGGGGGAATACCGGGTGACGGCGCTGGAATCCCTGCACGACCCGGCGGAAAATTCCCTCATCTTCCGCGTCAGCAAAGGGGGCGCGGCGTTCCTCTACGGCACGGACCTTCCGGAGCTTTCCCCCCGGGCATGGGACATCCTGGCGAAGGAACCGCTGGACCTCGCCATCCTGGACCAGACCTACGGGGCGGGAATCGCCGGCAGCGGACACCTGAACGCGGACGGCGCAGCCGCCATTGCGGACCGGATGCGGCGGGAGCATGTCCTGAAGCCGGGCGGCGCGGTCTATGCCACCCATCTCTCCCATGAAGGCAACAAAGCCCACCAAGAGGCGGAGGCCCTGGCCGCAGCCAGGGGGTATCACATCGCCTTTGATGGGCTCCGGCTCCGGGCCGGCGGTCAGTAGGCTTCCATTTCGTCCAGTTCGTCCCAGGCGTTCAATTCATCCGCCACATACCGGAACATCTGCCGGGTCATTTCCACCAGGCTCGCGGCCTGTTCGTCCGGGATTTCGGTGGGAATATCGGTGGGGTACCGGGTTTCAATGTAGCATTTGTTCAGCGCGGCCGATTCATCGAGCCACTGGGTGAATTCCCCGTCGATGCGGCAGGCCCGCTTGCAGAGCCAGGTCAGGTTGTGGCCGTCCACCGCCTGATTGTCCCGGGCCAGGATATAACCCTTCAGCGCCTTTTCCGCGCACTGCTGGCAGTGGAAGGCGGTGGCGTTGTTGAGGGTGTCGTCCTGGAGCAGCAGCTCCGCCGCGCGCAGGTCATCGTAAGCCGCGTTCAGCCAGTCCTGATACCGCCGGCTGTCGGTGGGGTTATGCCTGCGCCTGGTCATAGAGCAGCACCCCCTTTTCCCGGATGGTGCCGGCAAAGGAATGCGGGTTTTGCATACAGGCCTCCCATTCCTCGGGGGTGTACAGCACCAGGTCGTAAGGCAGGTCGCAGTCCAGGGACAGGTAAATTTTCCGCTCCAGCGCGGCCTTGTCCGCGGCGGACGCCACCACGCAGATTTTAAAGCTGGTCATCTGGCCGTGCAGGTCAAACTTCGCATGATACAGAAAAATTTTTTCCGGCGCGCAGATTGCCCGGATTTCTTCCGCAAGGCGTTTGGCATGGGGTGAAATTTCCATAAACATCCTCCCTTTCCTCCCCATTATACGCCTTTTTTTCCAAAAAGGGAAGCCCCGGAATCAATACGGTTCCCGCCGGATGCCCTTCCGGCGCGCTTCCCGGAGCATCCGTCCGTACTGGAGCGAAAGCGCTTTCAGCCGCCAGCAGCACGCCTCTATCAGCTCCTCGTCAGCCAGCATTTCAAACTGATTGAAGGCCGCGTCCATCTGAAGGCGCAGGTCCTCCAGCTCCTCCCAGAATTCCCGCTCTCTGCGGAGGGAGGCGGTCTCCCGGAAGGGAATCCGCGCGGCAAGCCGGGAAAGTTCTATCATAAGCTGTTCCTCCTCTGCTTTATCCTATGCGGGAAATATTGGCATTTAGGACAGCTTTTATGCAAAAAAATCATCCGGCCCGGGTTCTGCCGGACGGGATGAGGGCATATCCTATACCAGAGTGTGTTTGAAAACCGTCAAACCGGCGGCCGGAAAAGCATAAACGAAACTTTTCCGGCCGGGTTTGACCGAAAAATACCCGTTTCAAAGAAAAAATACTGTAACAGGTGCGTTTTTGCCATTTTTATCAAACAGCTGGGGTTTTCAAACAGACTCCAACCTGTTCACGACAAAAAGGAGGATCCTCATGAGTTATCGGACGTTTGAAGTACATTACTGCGCGGAACAGCGCCAGAACATCAGCGTGGAAGTCACCAACCGCAAGGACGGCCTTCCGCTCTCCAAAAAATGCCTGTATCAGGAGGAGCACTGCCCCAAATGCCCCTATTCCCCGCTGAAAATGCAGAAATAGCGGGAATCACAGCCAAATGTGCCCCCGGCTTCATGGAAAAGCCGGGGGCACGGTCATATTCGTCAGGCAATCCGTCAAAACATCTGGTCCAGCAGCCGGAGGAGGCGGGTCATCCCGTAGCAGGCCGCGGTGGGGATGAGCAGCGTCAGCCATCCGCAGACTCCCACCAGCAGCACCGTCCCCGCAAAAACAGCCAGAGAGATCAGAATCAGCACCGGAATCACAACATAATAGTTCATGGTGGCGCCCATATCCCGGTAAATGCTCACCAAAGCCGTCAGGACGCTGGCTTCGCTCCCTTCCTGGAGGAAAAGGCTCTTGATTCCCAGCAGCATCCGCAGGATGCCGCGGAACGCGCCGTAGCCGCTTCCTTCATTCAGAAGCGTCTGGCAGGTGGTCCCCAGATACAGGTCCACCGGCCCCAGCAGAAACGCGGCAAAGCCGAACCGCACCAGCACAATGCCGTATATCCCCAGGAAAAACAGCGGCATCCCCACCCATTTCAGGATGATGGCGAACGGACGCCCCACCTTCTTCCCCAAAAGGAAGGAAACCGCCAGCACGGCCAGCCCGATGAAAAACAGCGCCAGGTCCTTTCCGCGGATAAAATCCAGCACTGTATAAGCGTACCGGGACAGCAGGAATCCCGCCAGCCCAAACACCAGGGCGAACAAAAGCACCCGGGCAATCAGCGACGCCGGCCCGATCTGAAAAATTTCCCGCACGGTCATAGGCTCCGGATAATCGATCCGATACATGCCCGCTGCGCCGGCCCGGCCTCTCCATTTTTGTGAACTCCGCTGCGTTTTCCGCTCCATGGAAAACCTCCTTTGCTGTCATACCTTCTGCGCTTCCACCACAAACCGGTGCTCCCGGCAGGCCAGGAACCCTTTTTCATCCAGCCGCTGCTGAAGCTGCCAGAAGGCTTCCTCATGCTTTTCCACCGAAAAATCCAGCGGCTGCCACCCGGCGGCGTGAATCCAGTAAACCAACGCGCCCACATCCCGGAAGCGCAGTTCCGGATACGCCTCCTGCCCCTTCCGCACCAGGAATCCGGCGTTTTCCAGCCGGGTGATGGCGCCGTTCAGGTCGTCCGGCCGGGCCGTTTCCTCCCAGCCCGGAAAAGCCTCCCCGCTGAAGCGGCCGTCTACCCCGCCGGACTGCTGGGTCAGAAACAGGCCGCCCCGCTTGAGAATCCGGCAGACCTCCTCCGGGCAGAAATCCCCGTTGCGGGTGTACACCAGGTCAAATTTTCCGTCGCTGAACGGAAGGTCCCGCCTGTCGAACACCTGCCGCACCTCCACCCCGTAGGGACGGAACCGCTGGCGCAGAATGGCGGCGGCCTCCTCATCCTCCTCTGCGTAAAAGGCGAGCCCCGGCGTGGGGTCCAGGGAAAGCAGAAAGCTGCAGCTCCCGCTCCCAAGGTCCAGAAATACGCTCCTTCCCGTCAGCCGGGAACGAAGCATCTCCTGGAAATCCCAGGGCAGGGATTCCTCCGACCAGCGCCCGCCCAAGTGGGTGCTGCCCTTCCCATGGTAAAACGCCTTTTCTTCCGCGGCGCACAGCAGGATACATTCCGATCTGGTCATCGGATCTCCCCCTTTCTCTCTCCGATTAGTATTATTGTACCAATTTTCCAAAGAAAAAGCAAGGGATTTCCCCGATAATCTGCAAATCCTCCAGATTTTTTCCCTTTACTTTCCCTCCGCGTTGTGCTATCATAAGGGAAAAGGAGGGAGCGTTTATGCAGCTTGCACATTGGGCCGGTCTGGCCGCTGCCGCGGCAATTCTCTGGGCGGCGTGGAGATACCGGCAGTTTTATAAAAAGGAGCACCTTGTCTGTCCCAAATGCGGACACTGCTGGAAACCGCCGCTGGGCAAAATGCTGCTTTCCGTCAATGCAGCGGGCGGAAAGATCATCCGCTGCCCCGCCTGCGGGGAAAAGGAATATATGGAAGCTGCCCCGGACACCCCGCGCCGGGAGCAGAAAACTTCATAGCATGACAAAAAGCAGGGGCGTTTTGAAAAACGTCCCTGCCGAATGATAAGAGAAGCATCCATGGCGCCGAAACCGGCGCCATGCGGCATTTCCAGGGATTTTTCCGCGCTGCAAAAGCATATTCCCCGCGGGAAAGCCACCCCGAATCCGGCGGTTCATCCCGCCGGTGCTGAGCCCCGCGCGGGGATATCTGCCGCGGCCCAAACGCACACTCCCCGCGGCAAAACTCCCCCGAATCCGGCGGTTCATCCCGCCGGCTCTAAGCCCCGCGCGGGGATACTACGCCGCGGCCCAAACGCACACTCCCCGCGGCAAAACTCCCCCGAATCCGGCGGTTCATTCCGCCGGCTCTAAGCCTGACGCGGGGATACTACGCCGCGGCCCAAAAACGCACTCCCCGCGGGAAAGCCACCCCGAATCCGGCGGTTCATCCCGCCGGTGCTGAGCCCCGCGCGGGGATACTACACCGCGGCGACTTAATTGTTGCTCAGACGGGAAGTCTGGCGCTGGGCCATGACCAGATTGTAATAAACGGACTTATTCCGCAGCAGTTCCATGTGGGTGCCGATTTCGGCAATGCGCCCCTTGTCCAGAACCACCAGCCGGTCGGCGTGCTGGAGGGTGGAAAGGCGGTGGGCGATGGCGAAGGTGGTGCGGTTTTGGGTGAGCCGCCCCAGGGCCTCCTGGATGAGCTTTTCCGTCTCGGTGTCCAGCGAAGCGGTGGCCTCGTCCAGAATGAGAATGCGCGGGTCGCGGAGAATGGCGCGGGCAATGGCGATGCGCTGCTTTTCGCCGCCGGAGAGCTTGTAGCCCTTGTTGCCGATGTATTCCTGATAGGCGTTGGGCATCTTGCAGATAAAGCCGTGGGCGTTGGCCGTCTTGGCCGCCTCCACCACTTCCTCCATGGTGGCGTCCGGCTTGGCGTAGAGGATGTTGTCCAGCACCGTCCCTTCAAAAAGGTAGGTGTCCTGGAGCACCACGCCGATCTGGCTGCGCAGAGAGTGCTGGGAAATGTCCCGCAAATCCACCCCGTCAATCCGGATGGCGCCGGAGCTTACGTCGTAAAGGCGCATAATGAGGTTGATGAGGGTGGATTTCCCGACGCCGGAGGGCCCCACAATGCCGATCATTTCCCCGGGCTTCACTTCAAAGGAGATGTTTTTGAGCACCGGCTTGTAGACCTTGTAGCCGAAGCCCACGTTGTCGAAGGTCACCTGCCCTTTGATGTCCAGTTCCACCGGATTCGGGCGGTCGGAAACGTCCTCCTTTTCATCGATGATTTCGTAGATTTTAGCTGCGCTCACCGCCGCCTCCGCGATAAACCGCGGCAGCTGGATAATCCAGCGCAGGGGGCCGTAAATCATGCCGATGTAGGCGGCAAACTGAATGAGGGCGCCCAGAGTCATATTGCCGATGAGCACCTGCTGCCCGCCGAAATACAGGTAGAAATATTCCCCCATGGTGATGACAAAGCCGATGATGGGGAAGAACAGGTACCAGAACCGGTCCGCTTTGAACATGCTGTCGGCAAACCGCCGGGAATACCCGGTGTAGCGGGCAATCTCCCGCTTCTCGCTGCCGTAGGTTTTCACCACCATAATCCCGCTCAGAATGTCGTGGAGGGTGGATTCGGACTGGGAAAATTTATTCCACACCATGTCGTACTTGCGGCGGATATATTTGAAAATCACCTGGGTGGCCAAAATGGCGAAGGGAACGGGAATGAGCACCAGCAGGGTGAGCTGCCAGTTCAGAACCAGCATGACAATCAGGATGACCAGCGTGGACAGCAGCCGCACCACCGCTTCCTTGCCGTAGTTGGCCACAAATTCCTGGATTTTCTCGGTGTCGCTGGAAATGCGCTTGATCTGTTCGCCGGAGGGACGCTTGGTGATGGACTTCATGGACTGCTCCTGAATCTTTTCAAAAAGCTCCCGCCGCAGGTCCCGCCCCACGGAGATGGAAACCCGGGTGGTGCAGCGTTCGTTGAGGAATTCCAGCAGCATCATCCCCACCGGGAAAAGCAGGTAGCACCCCAGCAGCACCAGCAGGCTCCGGTAGTCGGTGTTTTTGGGGGTGATGTAGTCGTCGATGACAATCCGCTGCATAAACGGATAAATGATCCACAGCAGCTGGCTCACGGCGGTGGCCAGGATGGCGCCGATCAGCGCGCCTTTGTACTTCATAGCCAGGCCGATGACCCGGGCCAGATACTTGCCCTTGGGGGCGCAGCGGAAGCAGATGCTGCTCCCTTCCGGAAGGATGCTGCCGCATTTGGGGCAGGTTTTAACCTCGTCCTCCCCGTCCGGCTCCGGAAAAACGCCGGTTTCCTTGTGGTACTCCAGCAGCTTTCCCAGCTCGGCGAAAGCGTTCAGCTCGCTTTGGGTGCAGATGCACAGCTGCTCCGGCTTCCCGCCCCGGACAATGCCGAAGGCCCCGCTCCCGACAAGCTGGACGGTGGTGTATTCCTCCACCTCCGCAAGAGGGCAGCGAAACGTCTCCTTCCCGTCCCGGAAAATTGCGAGCTCCGTTTCGGTGGCCGCGCAGACGCCCCGGGCCGGATTCCCGCGGCCGTCCAGGCTGAAATCCAGGCTGTAGACGGCCTTCCCTTTCAGCAAAGGGAGCACCTCCGGCAGCCCGGACGCTTGAAAATTCATGAAAACCCCTCCTTTTCCTGCGGGGGACTAGATATACAGTTCGATCTTCTGCCGGTTTTCCCGGCTGAGCTTGCCGATGTCCTCGATGGCGTAGCGGTTGCCCTGGACATCGATGATGGAAACGGCCGAATCCCCCACCAGGCGCAGGTTGGAGGTGACGTCCGCGATGCAGATGGTCTTGCGGCCCAGGACGGTGGTAATGTCCATGTAGACATACCCCAGCTTTTCCTCGATTTTTCCGATTTTCTCAATGTTGGGGATAAAGTATTTATACCGCAGGTAGTTCTGCAGGGCCTCCCTCTGGTCCGGGGCGCAGTCCGCAAGGCTCCGGATAATCCCCAGCTCCTTCCGGGCGTCCCCGTCCTGCACGGAAACGGACAGCATCCCTTCCGGGTTCTGGAACGGGAACAGCCGCACAAGCTGCACGCCGTCGTAATGCGTCTCCCCGCAATCCAGGGAGAGGATGCCATTATCGTCCAGGGAAAACCGGAGTTCCCCCGGCGGCAGATAGGTAAAATCGCTCATAAATGCTCCTTTCGCAATCAAAACCAGGGAGCTTTGACACTCATTCCTGATTGATAAATTTCAAAGAATCCAGCTGGATCTTGTGCAGGTTAAAGTACACGCCCCGTTTTTCCAGCAGCTCCTGATGGGTGCCGCTTTCACAGAGCTTCCCGTCGTCGATGACGGCCAGCACATCGGCGTCCCGCAGGGTGGAAAGCCGGTGGGCGATGGAAATAATGGTTTTCCCGGACCGGAGCTTTTCGATGGCTGCCTGAATGTTGCGCTCGGTCTGGGTGTCCATGGCGGCGGTGGCCTCGTCCAGAATCAGGATGGGCGGGTTTTGCAGAATGGCCCGGGCGATGGAGACGCGCTGCTTTTCGCCGCCGGAAAGCTGCACCCCGCCGTTGCCCACCTTGGTGTCATACCCTTCCGGGAACCGGGTGATAAAATCGTGGGCAAAGGCCGCCTTGGCCGCCGCCACAACCTCCTCCTGGGAAGCATCCGGCTTGGCGTAGCGGATGTTGTCCGCAATGGTGCCCATAAAGAGGTAGGTCTCCTGGGTGACGATGCCGATGTTTTTCCGCAGGTCCTCGAAGGCGATGTCCCGGATATTGACGCCGTCGATGGTGATTTCCCCTTCGGTCACGTCGTAAAGGCGGGCGATCAGGTTGATGATGGTGGACTTCCCCGCGCCGGTCTTGCCCACCAGGCCGATCATCTGGCCGGCCTTGACGTCAAAGCGGATGCCCTTGATGACCGGACGGCCCACCTCGTATTCAAAGCAGATGTCCCGGACGGAGATATCTCCTTTCATTTCCGGCATCCGCACCGGGTGGTCCGCTTCCCGGACCGACGGCTCCGTGTCCAGAATCTCGAACATCCGGGAGGCGGAGTCCATGGCGCGGGCCACGGGGTTGGCGGAGTTCATGAAGAACTCGATGCAGTTGAGGGTCATGTCGGCGTAGGACACCAGGGCGGTGAGCCCGCCCAGCGTAAGGTCTCCCCGGATGGCGAAAACCGCGCCCAGACCCAGAAAGACAATCTCGCTCATCCGGTAGATCATCCGCATCACCGGGAAGCGGGAGGCGTTGAAATAGCCGATGTTCATGCGGGACTGCCAGTAGCCCTGGTTCTTCCCGCCGAAGCGCCGGACCTCCTGCTCCTCCCGGGCGAAAGCCTTGACCACCTTCTGCCCGCCCAGGGAGTCGGTGATGGTGGATTTCATGGAGCGGATGGCGCGGTGCTGCTTGCGCTGGAGCTGCTTTAGGTGCTTCTCCGCCCGGGAAATAAGCAGCGCCACCGCCAGGATGGACAGGAAAATCAGAATGGACAGCGGCACGCTGATGGTGCACATAATTACCACCAGCCCCGCCAGGGTCAGTCCGCTGACGATGTACATGGGGACAATGTCCACAAAGAACCAGTAAAGCCAGTCCGAGTCGTCGTCAATGCGGGTCATCAGGGTGCCGGTGGCCTTGCTCACGAAAAAGTTCATGGAAAGCCGCTGCATGGAAGAAAAAATCTTCACCCGCAGGTTGTGCAGCACCTGGCAGGAAATTTTGCTCACCACAATGCCGTAGACGGAGCTGAAGGCAGTGGAAAAGAGCTTGATGGCGAATATGACCAGGATTACCTGCAAAAGCATCCCGTAAAACCGCCCCGTCCCGTCCCCGGGCGGGGTCAGCACCTGGTCGTAGAACATCTGGGAGCTGAACAGCGGGACGATAAGGGTCAGCAGGCTGCTCAAAAGCATCATCAGGAAAATCAGCGCCGCTTCCTTTTTAAAGGAAAGATACTCCTTCAGAAGGCGGATAAAGGACGCCCGGTTGGTCAGGCAGTTGGGGCAGATTTTCCGTTCCTGGTTGGGGTAGGGGCGTTTGCATTTGGGGCAGCACTTGTGCTCGTCCTTCAGGCCGCTGTCGTCGATGGGCGTGCGGTCCCGCAGCGCCAGAATGCGGCTGCGGAATTTTTCAAACAGCCCCACAAAGGAAATCGACAGCCTGCACACCATCAGATCCTCTTTCTCCAGCTTCAGAATGAAAGAAGATACGGCGTACAGCCTGTCGATGACAACCTCGCGAATTTCTGTCAGGGGGATGGACCGGTACCGGCTCACGCGGAACAGGATCCGGGTTTCCTTCCCCTTCTGGTCGGCAAACTGCTCATGTCCCCAGAGGATGCACAGTTCGCGTTCTGTCAAGGCCAGGTATATATCTTCATATTGATTTTCTTTGGAAACGTCCGCTTTGGCTGTATAGCGGATTTCCCGAGCGTCCACGCCGCGGTCCGCCAAAGCCTGCTCCACAGACTCCGGTAAATTGATAAAGAACACTCAGGCACCTCCTTTGGCAAAAAATATGTTCCGTTTCACATTGCGCATCGTTTTTTTGGCGAATTCCTCCGTGCCGGGGCAAGCCGGCGGTCTTGTCCTGCGTTCATGCAGCCGTATGCGCAGGATACCTATTTATTTTAACAAACTTTTCCGAAAAAGTAAAGATTTTTTGTAAGACACTAAAGAAAAAACCGTCCAAAATATTTCCCTGAAAATTAGGCGTTTTTGCGGTGAGAGCCCTTTCGCTCAAAATATGCAGGAAGCTGCGATTTTTCCTGTATATTCACTCGATCATGTATATTATTCGATAATTTGCAAAAATATTCTTTGTAAATACAAATATATGCAATTTCCTCATTCCTATTTCCCACAAAATACCGGGGGCGGAATATCGGAAAGCTGTCAGTGTGTATAAAGTTTGAAGAAAATACGGTTTTTTTGGAAATTTCCCTTGCAATTCCGGAAGGATTGTGCTAAAGTATGGAATATACCAAACCAAAACCATATAAAGGACGGATTGCCTTATGAAACTGAAAAAAATCCTGGCTGCCCTCCTGGCGGCGGCCCTTTGCATTTCCCTCGCAGCCTGCGGCGGGGAAGGTTCCTCCGACGCGGGTGCTTCCGCGGAATCTTCCGCCGAAACCTCCTCTGAGTCCTCCGCAGCGGAAGAATCTTCTGCGGACGCGGAATCCTCCGGCACGGCCGGCGCCGCTGCCCAGGACCCCACTGAGGTCCTCACCGACGCCCGCATCGGCGTGCAGCTGGGCACCACCGGCGACCAGTACATCGACGGCGATATCCAGGACGGCCTGCTGGGCGACGCGGAACTGACCCGCTACAACAAGGGGATGGAAGCGGTCCAGGCCCTGCTTCAGGATAAGCTGGACGCCGTGGTCATCGACAACGAGCCCGCCAAAGTCTTTGTGGAGGAAAATGAGGGCCTGGTTATCCTCGACTCTGCTTACACCGAGGAAGATTACGCCATCTGCATCGCCAAAGACAACACCGAGCTTCTAGAGCAGTTCAACACCGCCATCGCCGAGCTGAAAGAGGACGGCACCCTCCAGCAGCTGCTGGACTACTACATCAACGGTGTGGAGGGCGCCCAGCCTTACACTTCCCCCGAAGGGATTACCTACAACGGCACCCTGACCATGGCCACCAACGCCGAGTTCCCGCCCTATGAGTACCACGACAGTTCTTCCGGCGAGGACCAGATTGTAGGCCTGGATGTGGACTTTGCCCGCGCCATCTGCGACAAGCTGGGCATGGAGCTGGAAATTACCGACATTGCTTTTGACTCCATCATCCCCGCCGTTCAGTCCGGCAAGGCCGACTTCGGCGCAGCCGGCATGACCGTCACCCCGGACCGGGAAGAAAACGTGAATTTTACCGATTCCTACTGCACCGGCATCCAGGTGGTTATCGTCAAAGACGCCGCCGCTGAGTAAGAGTTTTACGCATCATCCAAGGGACAGAAGCAGGGTTCATCCTTCTGTCCCTTGCCTTGTATCGGAAAAGGGGGATTGACTTGCTGGATTCGATTGCGGCCTGGTTTGCGGACTTCGGCAGTTCCTTTTATGACAACTTTATCAAGGATTACCGCTGGAAATATCTGACCACAGGTCTTACCAACACGCTGCTGATTACGCTCGGGGCCCTGATTCTGGGCATCGTCCTGGGCTTTCTCATCGCCGTCGTCCGCACCACCCACGACAAGACGGGGCGGCTGGGATTTTTAAACGTCATTGCCAAGCTGTATCTGACCATTATCCGGGGGACGCCGGTGGTGGTCCAGCTGATGATTATTTACTTTGTCATCTTCGCCGCGGTGGACATCAATATTATTCTGGTGGCCATCATCTCCTTCGGCTTAAACTCCGCGGCCTACGTTGCGGAAATTTTCCGCTCCGGCATCATGAGCATCGACCCCGGCCAGATGGAGGCGGGCCGGAGCCTGGGTCTGAACTACACCCAGACCACCTGGAAAATCATCATGCCCCAGGCGGTGAAAAACGTCCTTCCCGCTCTGGGCAACGAGATGATTACCCTGCTCAAGGAAACCTCCGTAGCGGGCTACATCGGGCTCCAGGACCTGACCAAGGGCGGCGACATTATCCGCAGCCGCACCTATGAAGCCTTCCTGCCCCTCATCGCCGTCGCCATTATTTACCTGGTGATGGTGCTGATTCTTCAGTATGCCGTCAACTGTTTGGAAAGGAGGCTGCGTCAAAGTGATCGAAATTAACGGCCTCACCAAATCTTTCGGCAGCCTGGATGTCCTGCGGGGCATCACCACCACCATCAGCAAGGGGGACAAGGTGGTTATCATCGGGCCGTCCGGCTCCGGCAAGAGCACCTTCCTGCGGTGCCTGAACCTCCTGGAAACGCCGACCGCCGGCGAAATCTGGTTTGAAGGGGAACAGATCAACGCCCCCAAATGCAACGTGGACCTGCTTCGCCGGAAAATGGGGATGGTGTTCCAGCACTTTAACCTGTTCCCCCACCTGACCATCCTTCAGAATATCACCCTGGCCCCCATCACCCTGAAGCTCAAAACCAAGGCCGAGGCGGAAGCCCGGGCCATGGACCTGTTAAAGCGCATCGGCCTGGCGGACAAGGCCAAAACCTACCCCGCCATGCTGTCCGGCGGCCAGAAGCAGCGCATTGCCATCGTCCGCGCCCTGGCCATGGACCCTGACGTCATGCTCTTTGACGAGCCCACCTCCGCCCTGGACCCGGAAATGGTCGGGGAGGTTCTGCAGCTGATGAAGGAGCTGGCCGACGACGGCATGACCATGGTCTGCGTCACCCACGAAATGGGCTTTGCCAAAGAGGTGGCCAACCGGGTGCTGTTCATGGACGAAGGCGTCATCATGGAAGAGTCCCGCAGCCCGGCGGAGTTTTTCGCCAATCCCCAGAATCCCCGCGCCCGGGAATTCCTCTCCAAGGTACTGTAAAATCCCGGACCCCAAGCCTGCCCCCGACGGGGCGGGCTTTTTTGCTGCCCGGACGAAATCAAAAGAAAATGCAAAAAAGCAAAAAACTTTCCCTTTTATTTTCTGGCAGAGTGCACTACAATAGAACTAATCATCCATCCATTCTACAATTATAAAATAAGGGAGGCGGTCTGGATTGACTTCCAGAGAAAAAGTATTCAGAATTTTTGACCGGCGCAGCACCGGCGAAGGCGCCATGTGGACCGGTCACCCCAACGACAAAACAATCCCCATCTACGCGGAAAAATGGGGCATCGAACCCACCCGGGAAGCAATTTTCCAGTTCCTGAACGACGACTGCCGGTGGTTTACGGCCGACAGCGGCTACCATCACCCCTCCGGCCGCCCCGCCATCGACCCCTCCTACGGCACCGAGCGCCACACCCTCAGCGCGGAGGGATGCTTCGCCAACGCGGAGACCATTGCGGACATCGAGAAATACCCCTGGCCCGACCCCGCCTACTGCGATTTTACGGAAATTTACAAGCAGGTGGACCAGTTCCAGGACAAAATGGTCTTTACCGGGATGTGGTGCCCCTTCTTCCACAACATTGCCGACTTTTTCGGCATGGAAAACTACTTCATCAAGATGTACGAATGCCCGGAGGTGGTAGAGGCCGCCACCGAGCACATCGTGGACTACTATGTCGCCGCCAATGAGAAATATTTCGCCGGGCTGGGGGACCGGGCCGACGTGATGTTCTTCGGCAACGACTTCGGCACCCAGCGCGACCTGTTTATCTCCCCGGAGCTGTTCCGGAAATTCGTCCTGCCCTCCTTCAAGCGGCTCATCGCCGTGGGCAAAAAGTACAATAAGAAAATCATGCTCCATTCCTGCGGCTCCATCTACCGCATTATCCCCGACCTCATCGACGCCGGCGTGGACATCCTCCACCCCATCCAGGCGGCGGCTGCCGGCATGGACGCCAAGAGCCTTTCCCAGTATAAGAACGATCTGGCCTTCGTGGGCGGCATCGACGCCCAGACCTTCTTTGTCAACGCCACCCCCCAGCAGATTAAGGACGAGGTCCACCGCGTCCGGGATATCCTGGGGCCCAACATCGTCATTTCCCCCAGCCATGAGGAAGTCCTCCCCAACGTCCCGGCGGAGAATATCCTGGCCATGGCCGAGGCTGCCCGGGATTGACGGGCGCCGCATCCGACTTTTGATGAAAGAGGTGTTTTCATGATCCAAGTCACCTACGATTTCGGCCGGTTTGAAAAAATCGCCGCCGGCATCGGAAATCCCCCCACCCCCTGGCAGAAGCGCATCCTGGGAGAACTCCGGTTCGCGGAGGTCCTTTCCCGGGAAAACGGCGGCCGCTTTGACGGCGAAATCGCGGCAGCCGTCTCCATTCTGGAAGAAGCGCTCCTGCGGGAAGGCGTTATCTCCAACCAGTCGGCCGAAGCCGCCGAGCAGAAGCTCCTCCCCTGCGCCGAAGAGGCGAAAAGCTACAAGTTCCTCTGCGCGGCCCACGCCCACATCGACATGAACTGGATGTGGGGCTTTCATGAAACCGTCGCCGCAACGGTGGACACCTTCCGCACCATGCTTCAGATTATGGACGAATATCCGGACTTCCGCTTTTCCCAGTCCCAGGCCTCCGTTTACCGCATTCTGGAGCGCTTCGCCCCGGAAATGCTGGAGGAGGTCAAGGCCCGGGTCCGGGAGGGCCGCTGGGAGCTGACCGCCGCGGCCTGGGTGGAAACGGACAAGAATATGCCCAGCGGAGAAAGCCTGTCCCGCCATATTCTTTACGCCAAGGAATACCTTTCCAAGCTCTTCTCCGTCGACCCGGACAGCCTCCAGGTGGATTTTGACCCGGACACCTTCGGCCACAGCCGGAATGTCCCCGAAATTGCCGCCAAGGGTGGGCTGCGCTATTACTACCACTGCCGCGGCCGGGTTGGGGAGGACATCCTCAACCGCTGGCGCTCCCCCTCCGGCGCGGAGCTCATCCTTTACACCGAGCCCTTCTGGTACAACGGCGAGATTGACACCACCCTGGCGGAATATGCCGTGGAGCTGGCCCGCCGGACCGGTTCCCGGACCCTCTTAAAGGTCTACGGCGTCGGCGACCACGGCGGCGGACCCACCCGCCGCGACCTGGACGCCCTGATTGAAATGAACGGCTGGCCGGTTTACCCGCAGTTTTGCTTCTCCACCTTCCACGAGTACTTCCGCACCGTGGAGGAACGCCGGGAAACCCTGCCCGTTGTGGAAGGGGAGATCAACTTCCTCTGCGACGGCTGCTACACCACCCAGACCCGCATCAAGGCCGGCAACCGCCAGTCCGAACGGCTTTTGCAGGAGGCGGAGCTGTTTGCCGCCATGTCCGCCGCCGAGACCGGCGCGGACCCCCATCCGGAAATTTTCCGGGACGCCTGGGAAAAGGTGCTCTTTAACCACTTCCACGATATTATCCCCGGCTCCGGCGTCACCGAAACCCGGGAATACGCCTCCGCCCTTCATCAGGAGGCGGCCGCCTTCGGCGAAACCCGGCGGAAAACCGCTTTTTACCAGCTCACCCGGCAGATGGACACTGCGTCCCTGCTGCCGCCCCAGGACACCGTCTTCACCCGGGGCGAGGGCGGCGGCTCCGGCTTCGGCGGGGCGGGCTTGGGGGTTTCCGGCGCGGGAGCCTGCGGCCATTCCGCGGGCAAAACCCGCATCTTCCACCTCTTCTCCTCCTCGCCCTGGGACCGCACCGACACCACGGTCTTTACCGTCTGGGACTATGAGGGCGATGAATCCCGCCTGGGGGTCCGGACGGCGGACGGCCGCTGGCTCCCCAGCCAGATTCTCGACAAGGGCGGCTACTGGGGCCACCAGTACGTCCGGCTGGCAGCCCGGACCTCCGTCCCCGCCTGCGGCTATGCGGCCTATCTGGTGGGAGAACAGCCCATCCGGACCGGCTGCGCCTTTATAAACGACATGCGGGTCCAGCGCCCGGAAACCTTCGTGCTGGAAAACAGCCGGGTGCGGGCGGAATTCTCCCTCGCGACGGCCTCCCTCGTCTCCTTTGTCAGCAAAGCCGCCGGCCGGGAGCTGATTCCCGCCGGGAAGGAGGCCCGCTTTGAGCTGGCCCAGGAGGCGGTCTGGAAGGAAGTCACCGGCTGGGAAGGCGGCATGTCCGCCTGGTTCACCGGCCGCCAGAAATCGGCGGAACCCCTGCGGGGCGCAGAAATGCGGATGCTGCCCGGCGGCCCCGTGCGCTCCAGCCTGGAGATTCAGGCGAAATTCGGCGCAGGCTCCACCCTCCGCGCCGTGATCTTCCTGGACGAGGACAGCGACGCCCTCCAGTACCAGGTAACCTGCGACTGGCGGGAATTCGGCGGCGGGGACGGAGTCCCCTGCCTGCAGTTCACCCTGCCCACCGAACTGGGGGAGAATTCCTACTGGTATGACGTCCCCTTCGGCTTTGTCGAACGGGAGGGCCGGGAGATGGACCTCCCCGCCAACCGGTTTGTGCTGGCAAAGGACGGCAGCGACGCCATGCTG
>DVFM01000099.1 GCA_018713245.1 Candidatus Merdivicinus intestinavium | reverse complement strand
ACAGGCGGTGTCGATATTAAACTCGCAGGAAATAAGTTTTTTCATGGGATGTACCTCCAAAATTTAATGTTCTGGAAGTAATGTAAGCGTGGGTTTGTGGTGTGGTATCCTTAACTATGGGAAAGGTCCCGTTCCCATTTGGAAACGGCCTTGTCCGTCACCCCCATCTTTTCGGCGAGGGCGAGCTGCGTCATCCCCAGTTCTTTTCTGCGTTGGGCAATGGCCGTTCCCAGCGATTTGTTCTGCATGATGGTACCTCCCAGCTGTTTTTCCTGCTTTCAGCATAACACGCCCGGCCCGCCAAAGTCAACCGACCGGCAGTTTCCCCGCGTCGACAGCTGGTTTAGAGGCGGTTTCCCGCCGAATGGTCAGATCCGCACCAGCTTCTGAACCAGCAGGTCCACCAGCAGCCACAGCAGGAGGTAGCCGCAGAGGACCGGCGCGGAAAACTGCACCATGGAATCCATCACCGCCAGCATCAGCGTAAGCCCTGTCCCCAGGAGGACGCTGACCAGCTGGATGACGTTGCTCACCATCATCATGACCTTCATGCGGCGGGTCACCATCAGGGAGGCGGCCATGGAGAGGAAGCTGCCGTTGTTGGCGATGGCGGCGGGCTTCATTTTGACCAGGGTCCGGCGTTCCCGCCATTCCTGCTGGAGCCTGGCGGGCAGGACCTTGAAGCAGGAGGGTTCGCAGTAATAAAGCTGGGCCAGGCGTTCCTTGGTGATGATGGAATCCACCGTGTGAACGGTGAGGAGGATGTCGCTTTCCAGCAGCATCTGGATGGCGTTGTCGGCGTCCCGGGAGGGCTGGAGGGTGATGACAAAAACGGCGGTCAGGTTCCCGGCGGCGGAGAGGTAAACCAGGTCGCAGCCTTCCTTGCGGAAATGCTGTTCATAAGCCTCGCTGGGGGTGCGCACGCCGTGGGAGGCCATCAGCTCCCGGTTGCCGATGAGGACCCGCCTTTTGTCGATCCAGGCGGTGAGCCCCATGCCGTCCTCGAAGGTAATGGAGTCCACCTTCCGCAGCAGCTCGGTCCGGCGGCCGATGATCCGCAGGAAAATGTCCGAAAGGATGCTGTTTGCCTGCACCAGAATGGAGGCGGCGTCCAGGATGGCTTCGTCGATGCGCATGCCCTTGGTGGTCTTGATGCCGCTGAGGATGACGCAGTCGGGAGGGAAGAGGTCGTTGGCGTCGATGACGGCCGCGTTCACTTCGGCGGCGTCATGGGTGCACCGTTCCCCCGAAGCAAGGGCGCTGACCCGGTTCAAAAGCCGCGCGCCCCGCCGGAGGGGATGGGCGGTGGCAAAGAAGTTGGTGAGGGGGGCCAGCATGAGCAGCACGGCGATGGCCACGGTGAGGGCCAGGTTTTTGTGCTGGGTGAACAGGAAGGCAAAAATCCCTGCCGCCGCGCCGCCCGCCGCGCCCACAATGCCGAAAACCCGGCCGGCGGAATCGCTGCTGTCCGGCCCGAGGGCGATGGGGAGGAAATCCCCCAGCGTGTCGGTGGGGCGGTTGATGACCGGGACGCTGTAGCCGTCGATGAGGCCCTTGGTCATTTCGGCAGCCAGACGGCTGCTGTCCACCGGCAGCGGGACGTATTTGTCGTAGTCCGAGAGGGCGAACTTGGCGTTGACGGCCGCCGTCTTGTAAACCATGGCCCTTCCCAGCCAGCCGATTCCCAGCATCAATACCCCGGCGGGCAGGTAGAACTGGACGTTTTCGTTTACAAGCCCCTTGGGAAGCAGAAGCTGGCCGACGGACTGGAGCAGGCAGACCGCATACCCCGCCGCCGCGGGCGTTTCCCGGTTGGGCTCCAGCCGGAAGAGGGAGAGGAGTCCGCCGCCCACCATCTCCCAGCTGACCGCGCCGGCGGCTGCGCCCACTGCTGTAAGAATGGCCAGCAGGATCCGGCCGGATACGGCTTCGGAAATTTGAGCGCGGACAGTCTGGAGGTATAAAACCAGCCCGAAGCAGACGGCGGCAGCCAGCAGCACGGCCGCGCCGTAGATCAGGCAGGTGCGGGAAGCGGCGCCCAGCAGCCCCGCCTGAGCGGAAGGCGGCGCTTCCTGCACCCGCTTGCCCGTCCTTCTGAAAGGCGGGGCAAACTGGGCGGAAGGCTCCGGGGAGGGGGCCTCCGCCGCCCTTTCCCGCACCTTTTCGGCGGGGCGGATGCGGCGGGGCTCGCTGTCCTCGGGCAGCGTCTGGGCGGGGATGGGGCGCGGCGCGGGCTGTTCCGCCCGGATTTTATCCACGTCGATGCGGATTTCGTCTGCGCCGCCCGCGCCGGAATCCTCCGGCGAATGGCGGAAAATGGGCGGGAGATTGGAGGCGCTTTTGGGCTCCGGCGGCTGCTGCGCGGCCGCGGCGCGGGGCGCTGTCCTCCGCTTGGCGCGCTGGTGGAAGATTTTGGTGGGGTCCTCCTCCGGCGGGCGTTCCCGGGAAGGGGGGGCTTCCTTCTCCCGCAGGATGCTGGCCAGCAGGGAATCGATGTCCACATCCCCGGAGGAATCCGGAGGCTGTTTCCGGGATTCAGCTTCCATGCCGGCTTCCAGCAGGATTTCGTCAATAGAATTCTTCGAGGAAGGCATAATGGCGGACACGCATCCTTTCCGTTGATTTCAGGTCAGTCCCGGCTGCCGCGGGCGGCCAGTCCCAGCCGCTGACGGCAGACCTCGTACATGATGATGCCGCCGGCCACCGAGGCGTTCAGAGAAGTCACGGCGCCCCGCATGGGCAGAGAAACCATGACGTCGCATTTTTCCTTCAGAAGGCGGCTCATGCCTTTGCCTTCCGAACCGATAATCAGGGCGACGCCGCCTTCAAAGTCCGTTTCGCACCAGTTCTGGCCCTCCATATCGCAGCCGTAGACCCAAATCCCCGCCTCCTTCAGCTCGTCCACCGTGGAAGCAAGGTTCGCCACCCGCGCCACCGGGATGTGGGCGGCGGCTCCGGCGGAGGATTTGAACACGGCGGCGGTGAGGCCCACGCCCCGGCGTTTGGGGATAATCACCCCGTGGGCTCCGGCGGTTTCGGCGGTGCGGATGAGGGCGCCCAGGTTGTGCGGGTCCTCAATTTCGTCGGCGATGATGACAAAGGGCTTTTCGCCTTTTTCCTCTGCCCGGGCCAGAATGTCGGAAACCTCGGCGTATTCCACCGCCGAGACGGACAGCACAACCCCCTGATGGGCGGTGCCGGCGGCCATGGCGTCCAGCTTTTGCGGAGAGGCTTCCTTGATGGGGCAGCCGGCTTCTTTGGCAAGGGCGATGATTTTGGAGAGGTTGCCGCCGGTCTGGCCTTTTTCGATGAAAACCGTGTCGGCGCTGGCGTTGGCCTTCAAAGCCTCCATAACGGCGTTGCGGCCCGCGATAAAGGCGGTGTTTTCGTCCTCCGGACGGACGCGGAAATCGTCGTCGCTGTCTTTGCGCAGCTGGCGCATGGGGTCGGGCTTGCGGTTAAAATTGCGGCCGCCGGGACGTCCGGCGGGTTTATAAGAGGGCTTGCCGCCGGGGCGGCGCTTGCTGTCGTAACTCATGGCAAATCCTTTCCTTTATATCAAATTTTGTTATGGGTTGGGCGCATAGTTCCCGGTAATTTCCAGGAGGTTGCCGTCCGGGTCTGTGATGTTGAAATACCAGTAGGGCATATGGACGTTGACATACATCAAATCCGAAATTTCCCCGATGTTTAAAGCGCGGAGCCGGTCATATTCCGCCGCCAGATCCTCCGTTTCAAAGTTGAAAATCACCTGGTTATTCTGCTTGGGGCCGGTGTCGCTGCGGAAATCATCCAGGTAAGCCTGGTTGAAATGGGAAGCCGGCGCTGTTTTGATAAGTTCTTCGTCAAAATGCTTGTTGTAGAGGGAGAGGCAGTTCCCGCAGGCGAAGGTCGCCCAGCGGCTGCCGTTTTGCTCCACAGGGTCTGTTTGGAGCAGGGCTTTGTAGAAGGCCAGGGATTTTTCCATATCCTCCACGCAGATATAGGTGGTGCCAAGCTGCATATGTTTTATTCCTTTCCATCTGGTTCGGCGTCGTCCATATTTCTCCCGCAGTAGGTGCAATAGGGGCCAACCGACCGGCCGGCAAACCGCCCGCAGTAGGGACAGCGGTCATAAACAGCCGCCAGTATGGCCAGAACCAAAGCGATTCCAACGCCCAGCACCCCGGCGAATATTACCCCAAAGCAGCTCAGGATAACGAGCGCAAGCAGGAACACGATAACGGTCTTTTCGATTTTGCGGACAGTCCTGCGTTTCATAACAGCATCTCCTTCCGGCGATTTGCCGCCGAACTCCTACAGTTTCTACAGGCTTCGGATAACCGCGGGCGCGCATTGCGCGCCCCTACAAATGGGAGATGATATATTTTTGAAAAACGGCGGTTCATCCCGCCGTTCACGGGTTTGGGGCGGGGTTTGCGGCCGCGGTGTAAATGCCCGGCGCGTCCCGGGTAACCGGCACAGGGTCAATGCGGGGAAATCTGCGTCGAAAACGGCGGTTCATCCCGCCGTTCACGGATTTGACGCGGGGTGTGCGGCCGCGTCGTCAACAAAGAATTCTTCGTACCACAGGATAAAGCTGTAAATGGTCCAGATTTTCTTCATGTTGAGGGCGGCGCCGGATTTGTGGTCGTTTAAGAGCTTTAAAATGGCTTCCCGGTTAAAGAACCGGTCCGCAATTTCCCCTTCAAATTTTTCCAGCACCATGCTGTAATACTTGTCCTGCCGGAGCCAGTCGTTTAAGGGCACCGGGAACCCCAGCTTTTTCTTGTTGGCGGTGCGCTCGGGGATCTGCTTGATGGCCGCACCCCGGAGGGCCACCTTGGTGGTATTGCCGTCGATGCGGTACCGGGTGGGAATCTGCACCGCCAGCTCCAGCATCTTTTTGTCCAGGAAGGGAACCCGCAGTTCCAGGGAATTGGCCATGCTCATCCGGTCGGCCTTTTGCAGGATGTCGTAAAGCATCCAGGTGTGGATGTCCGCGTATTGCAGCTGGGTGGGCTCGTCAAAGTCCTTCATCTGGTCGAAAAAGGGCTTGGCGTACTCCACCGGGTCCTTGGCCGGGATGCGTTTTTTCAGGTACTGCCAGCGCTCGTCCCGGGTAAAAACGTAGTTGGCCCGCATGAACCGCTGGTAGGGTTCCATGGCCCCCCGGACGAGGAAGTGCTTGCCCTTGAAGTCCGGCGCACGCTTGGCCAAAGCCGCCGCCCCTTTCCGCAGGAATTTGGGGATGCGGGAATATTTTTCAAAATGCCCGCCCGCCAGATACATGGGGTAGCCGCCGAACAGCTCGTCCGCCCCTTCGCCGGAGAGGACCACCTTCACATACTTGGCGGCGTTTTCCGCCAGAAAATAAAGGGGCACTTCGGAAGGGTTGGGCAGGGGCTCGTCCATGTACCACTGGATTTTGGAGGCCATCCGGAAATAGTCGTCCGCCGACACCTTATTGGAGATATTCTGCACCCCGATGGTTTTGGAAAAATCCTGGGCGTAGGGGAGTTCGCTGTATTTTTCCTCCTCATAGCCCACGGAGAAGGTTTTGACGTCCTTAGCGACCTTGGAAACCTCTTTCACCACATAGCTGGAATCCACGCCGCTGGACAGGAAGCATCCCACCTCCACGTCGCTGATTTTGTGGGCTTCTACCGATTTGGTGAATTCGTCGGTAATGAGCTGCTCCCATTCTTCCAGGGACTTGCTCTCATCGATTTTATACTGAATGTTATAATACCGCCAGATATTCAGCTTGCCGTCCTGGTACTCAAAGCAATGGGCCCCGGGGAGCTTGTAGACGTTTTTGAAGAGGGTCTCGTCGCAGGGAATGTACTCGTAGCACATATAGTCGGGGAGCCGGTCCTCGTTGACTTCCCGGACAAAGGAAGGGTGCTTCAAAAAGGACTTGATTTCGGAGCCGTACAGGAAGTTTCCGTCCTTTTTGTAGTAATAAAAGGGCTTGATGCCGAAAATGTCCCGGGCGCCGAAGAGCTTCTGCTCCGTCTTGTCCCAGATGACAAAGGCGAACATCCCCCGGAGCTTCTGAAGGAGCTCCGGGCCGTATTCCTCGTAGCCGTGGAGCAGCACCTCCGAATCGGTGGAGGTTTTGAAGACGTGGCCTTTTTCGATCAGGTCTTTCCGCAGTTCCCGGAAATTGTAAATTTCGCCGTTAAAGGTGAGGACCTTGGTGCCGTCCTCGTTTAAAATGGGCTGGGAGCCGCCTTCCAGGTCAATGATGGACAGCCGCCGGAAGCCCATGGCAATGCCCTCGTCCACATAGTAGTCGTCCTGGTCCGGCCCCCGGTGGATGATCTGGTCGGACATGGCTTTGATGACGGCCAGACGGTCGCCGGTGTAGCCGTTGGTGGTAAATCCTGCAAATCCGCACATGGGAATCACTCCTTTCGCCGGATAAACCGGTGGTATATTGAATGCATGATTGTATAAAATTTTTGTTATTTAGCGGCAACAGTATGGTTCGCATAAGTATTCCACGAAGGTTCATACTCATCCGTCGCCTGGTTGCCCCACATATCCCACCCGCTTCTGTTTCCGCGGGCAAACATTTCCAAATACGGGGCAGACGAACAGCTTTCGATGAGAGGGATAAACTCATCCGGTTTTCTGGAATGCTCTCTTTTCATGGAACGAATCAAATTTACCTGGGATCTTCCTGCATCAAGAGTTCGATTATTATTTCCTCGGATTCCGAATAGGAGAATCTCTGTCACGTTTCGGAAATAAAAGCCAACGCCTCTGCCATCCGGCATCCCATCTTTGCGGACTTTTTCCCAGATAATATTGGTTTTATATTCAAATCCCCATGCCTTCATAACTTCCAACCCTTCCGGTAACAATGCATTGGGAACCCATAAATATAAATGACTTTTTTCATCAGCGACTTCTGCAACAGGCAATTGCTTGATTTCGTTCAAGGTCATTGTTCCATAGCGATTCAGCCGTTTGTGCTCAGGCGCAACTTTTCCAGTTCTGTTTTGAAACTGCCAGGGGGGGTCCGCATAAATTGTCCTATATTTTTTTCCGGCAGTATATTTTTGAAAATCCTGTATCGTCTGTTCCAATGTTGGGTTGATTGTACTACTCATATTTCATACCCCTCAACGCAAGGCTTCCGGATTCCGATTGCCAAAATCGGACATCCGCCGTTTCTTCGGCTTTTGAGTCTGTATTCTAGTTTGCCCATCCAAGTTGTACTTGCTCCATATTTCGGCAAAAGCGGTTTTCCATTCTGATCCGTTACTTCCCTGAAAATATCGTTCAATTCTTTTGAACGTGTCACAATAATTCCAACTTCAATGAGACCGCAGTCAAAATAAGTCCGCATGGCGAGAAGATCGCGGTCAAAAGTCTGATCCTTGCTGTTCCATTCCAGGTCAAAGGCCACCTTATCCTTGATAAAGTCGATATTATGTCCGTCAATATAACCTTCTATGATCTTCTGATCGAAAGGTTCATTCGAAAAACGTCCCCGCTGATTGGCCCTTCTCGGAAACAGCTTTACAACCAAATCGCCTGTGATCCGGATTTCTCTCCATCCTAACGGATACAAGACATCATCAAATTTTTTAGGAATTGCTGTTTCATTCCCACCGGCAGCCCTGATATCATCGAGTGTAATCGTAAGCTGCTCCAAACAATCTTGAATTTCCTGCCATTCAGCCGGGAATGCCTCATTCAGAATTTCCAAGGCATGTCCGTAATTTTGAAACTCAAACTTCTCCAATAAATGTTTTCGAATATATTGGGTATGATCCGTCATAGCAACTCCTTTGCAACTGTCACCGGGTAATCAAAGAGGTATAAGCCGGCCGCAGGGGTTTTTCGCAGTATTCGATGGAGCGTTTGGCCAGCACTTCCAGGGCGTCCAGGCAGCCGGGGCCTACGGGGAAATCCCGCTTGATTAAGGAAAGCTCGGTGCAGCCTAAAATCGTGCACTCCGCGCCCTTTTTCCGCAGCCCGGCGCAGACTTCCTCAAAGAGGGGCAGCTCCGGCGGAAGGCCGGCTTTGACATTTTCGTAAATGAGGTGCATGACCTTTTCCTGCCCGCCTGCGTCCGGGATATGCCAGGAAATTCCTTCCGCCTCCAGGGCCTTCTGGAAGAGCCCGGTGGCGACGGTGCCGCTGGTGGCCAGAATCCCGGCGGAGGAAACGCCGTTTTCCTTCAAATGGGCGGCGGTTTCCCGCACCAGGTGGATGAAGGGGATGCGCACCGATTTTTGCAGTTCCTCAAAGAAATAATGGGAGGTGACGCAGGGCACGGCGATGCAGGAGGCCCCCAGGGCCTCCAGGGTCTTGGCCGCTTTTTCCATCATGGGGACCGGGCTTTCCTTGCTGCGCCCCAGGATGCAGGCGGTGCGGTCCGGGATGGACGGGCGGTCCAGGATGGTCACTTCCAGGTGGTCCTGGTCCCGGGCAGCGTCGGTCATCCTGACCGTCAGTTCCAGAAAATAGGCGGTGGCCATGGGACCCAGCCCGCCGATGACTCCTAAGCTTTTCATCAATCCGTTAATCCTTTATTTCCAAAATAGCGTTTATACTTCTGGTAATAGTGGAACTGGTTTTTCAGCCAGAACAGCAGGCGTTTGGGGGACATATCCGGCTTGTAGTAAAGGGACTGACAGTATTTTCCTTCTTTAATCAGGGCTTTTGCCCGGGCCTTTAAGGACTCGTCCGCCACATAGCGGTAAATAACGCCTTTGGGGATGATGCTCCACAGTACCTGGTTGTCGGCGATGGTCAGGGGCTGCTCTTTGTGGTAAACCACGTCGTCTGCAAGCCATTTGGCCAGGTTGTAGCCGGCGGCGGTGACGAAAAAGCTGGACCGCCCCTGCCGCAGGTTCATTTCAAAGAGCTTGTACTTGCCGTCCCGGGGGTCCAGCTTCATGTCGAAGTTCGCAAAGCCTACATAGCCGATGCCCTCCAGGAAATCCTTCATCTGCTGGGCCAGGGCGTCGTCCCGGGTGGGGATGATGGCGGCGTAGCTGCCGATGCCCTCGGGGGAATGCTCCTCCAGAAGGGCGTGGCCCAGGGCGATGAGCTTGACCTTTTTGTCCGAGCCGCAGTAGCAGTTCATGACCCGCATCTGGGCGTCGTCGCCGGGGATATATTCCTGCAGGATCAGGTGGTCTTTATAGGAAGAACCGTAGATGGCGTTTAAAATGGCGTCAAATTCCTCCCGGTTCTGGGCGACAAACACTTTCTTTTTGTGGGGGAAATGGCAGTTCCAGTAGGCCACCGAGTTGGAGGGCTTGATGATTACCGGGAAATCAAAGGGCAGCTCCACCGACTTGTAGTTTTCGCAGGAGCAGGCGGCAGTTTTGGGGAAAGCGAAGCCGTGCTCGGTGCAGACCTCGTAAAAGCTCTCCTTGATGGACAGCCGCATGAGCAGCTCCTCGCTGATGCACTCGAAGCGGTAGTAGGGCCGCAGCGCCTCCTGGTTGCGGACCAGGAGCTTAATATAATTGTCGCCGCAGGGGACCAGCAGCAGGGTCTGGTCTTTGGGATAGCGGCCGGCAAAATCGATGAGGGTTTTGCAGAAAACCGCGTCGTCCTCCAGATTGGGCTCCGCCACCTCGACGGAGACGATGCGGGAATTGGAGGTTGCGTTGAGGCGCGCCTTGCCGATGGCCACCGAGGAAATGCCGTAGGCCTCGTGGAAGGAGCGGGCCATGCCATATACGTTGACGTCGCTGCCCAGCAGGACGGGAATAAAATCAGGGTTGCCCAAGGTCAATCTTCCTTTCGGGAAATTTTGGCGGTACGCCCGAAAAAAGGCATACCGTATCCCTTCTATTATACACTTGTCGGGCGGGAAATACAAGGAAAATCTTTTTTTGCCGGCAGCGCGCCGCCCCTGCCGCTGGATTTTTCAAAAGTGTCGGGAAAGGCCGCTGTTTTCGGGGCGGTTCCCTTTCAAAACAGGCAGAAGCCGGGCGGGATGACGGCCCGATCTGCGCCAAAAATGCCGCGGCCCCTTGCGCCTTTCGGCCGGGTGTGGTATTCTGATAAAGGCAGGGCTGCGGGCCCGCAGAAGGGGGACGGAAAATGAAATGGCTGCTGGGGTATCTGGCTTTGATGTCTGTGCTGGCGCTGCTCCTCTGCGGCGCGGATAAATGGAAGGCGAAGCGGGGGCGCTGGCGCATCCCGGAAAAGACGCTGTTTCTCGTCTCCGGGCTGGGCGGGGCGTGGGGGTTCCTGCTGGGGATGCTGCTGTTCCGGCACAAGACCCGGCACTGGTCCTTCCGCATCCTGATACCGCTGTTTTCCCTTTTGTGGCTGGCGGCCTGCGTTCTCCTGCTTTGGAAGGGCCTGCCCTTTTAGGCGGAAACGCTTGATAATCCCGCTCAAAAGCATTATACTAAAAACGGACGAAACTGCCGGGAGGATACAGGATGTTAAACAGCAAGGGCTTTGATTTATGGGCCAACGATTACGACAAGGACGTACAGCTCAGCGAGGAGAGCAATTCCTACCCCTTCGCGGGCTATCAGCAGGTGCTGGGGACCATCTACCGAACCATCCGGGAAAATCCCGGGAAACGGGTGCTGGACATCGGCTTCGGCACCGGCGTTTTGACCCGGAAGCTGTACGCGGACGGGTACGAGATTTCCGGCATGGATTTTTCGGAGCAGATGCTTTCCATCGCCAGGGCCAAGATGCCAGGGGCGGACCTCATCCGCCACGATTTTTCCCAGGGCTTCCCGGAATATTTTGGGGGCAAAACCTTTGATTTTATGGTCTGCACCTACGCCATCCACCACCTGGATACCCCGCAGAAGGCCGCCTTCATCCGGGAACTGACGCCCCATCTGTCGGAAAACGGCCTGCTGCTCATCGGCGACGTGGCCTTCCGGACGGAAAGGGAGCTTGCGGAATGCAGAGCCGCCTGCGGGGACAGCTGGGATGCGGATGAAATTTACATGGTAGAGGAGACCTTAAAGCCTCTGGTCCCCAATCTGGAATACGAAAAGATCACCTTCTGTTCCGGTGTTTTTACCATCCGGCGGTAATTTTGATAAAAAGGAGCGATTTTATGCCAGTATCGATCTCCCGGTGGTACCGGGATTTGCAGAATAAACAGGTGCTGTTTATCGGCATCGGCGTCAGCCACACCCGGCTCATTGAGAAATTTTTGGAAAAAGAGATTTCCGTCACCGTCTGCGACAAGCGCTCCCCGGAACAGCTGGGGGAGGATTATGAGCGCCTCTCGGCTTTGGGGGCCAGATTCCGCCTGGGGGAACACTACCTGGACGCCTTACAGGACGCGGACGTGATTTTCCGCACCCCGGGGATGTATTACCTCTCTCCGGCTTTGCAGGAGGCCCGGAAGGCCGGGAAGGTGGTCACCTCCGAAATGGAGTGCTTCTGTCAGCTCTGCCCCTGCAAGCTCTATGCCATCACCGGTTCCGACGGCAAAACCACCACTTCCACCCTCATCGCCAAATTTTTGGAAAAATCCGGCCGCACTGTCCACTTAGGCGGCAATATCGGCAAGGCCCTGCTGCCGGAAATTGAGGAAATCGGCGAGGACGACGCGGCGGTGGTGGAACTGTCCAGCTTCCAGCTTTTGTCCATGCGCTGCGCCCCGGATGTTTCGGTGGTGAAAAACGTCACCCCCAACCATCTGGACGTCCATAAGGACATGGAGGAATACACCAACGCCAAAAAAAACGTCTACCTCCACCAGAACGCCTTTTCCCGGACGGTATTGAACCTGGACGACCCGGTGACCCGGTCCTTTGCGCCGGAGGTCCGGGGGGAGCTGTCCTGGTTCTCCATGAAGGGCCAGCCGGAACATGGGGCGTTTTTAGATGAAAACGGCTTCCTCTGCTTTGCCCGCCACGGGAAGGTGGAAAAGCTGTTCCACAAGGACGAAATCCTCATCCGGGGGATGCACAACGTGGAAAACGTCCTGACAGCCATTGCCGCTGTGGAAGGGGAAGTTTCCCTGGAGGACATCCGGGAAGTGGTCCGGACCTTCGGCGGGGTGGAGCACCGCATCGAGCTGGTGCGGGTTCTGGACGGGGTGGAATGGTACAACGACTCCATCGCCTCCAGCCCCACCCGGACCATTGCGGGACTGGATTCTTTCCCGGAGAAAATCTGCATCATTGTGGGGGGATACGACAAAAAAATCCCCTACGAGCCCCTGGCCCCAAAAATCCTGGAAAAGGTGAAGCTCCTCATCGTCATGGGAGCCACCGGCCCCAAAATTGAGAAGGCCGTCCGGGAATGTCCCGGCTTTGCAGATTCCGGCATCCGGATCGAGCACGCCGCCGGCATGGAGGAGGCGGTGCAGATTGCCCGGCAAAACACCCATCCCGGGGATGTGGTGAGCCTTTCCCCGGCCAGCGCCAGCTTCGACCTGTACCGCAATTTCGAGGAACGGGGCCGGCACTTTAAACGGCTGGTAATGGAACTCAAGTAAAATACAGAAAGGACTGTTCCGATATGACAACTTTGGAAATGCTAAAAGAACTCTGCGGCGCTGTCGGCGTTGCGGGAGAGGAATTTTCCGCGTCGGAAAAAGCGGCGGAGCTGCTGCGGGCCTACACCGACGACGTGGAAATCGACCCCTTCGGCACCGTCATCGGCCGCATCCCCGGCAAAGGGGAAAACTGCCCCACGATTCTTTTGGACGCCCACATTGACCAGGTGGGGATGATTGTTACCCACATCACCGACGAGGGCTTTGTCCGGGTCAGCGGCTGCGGCGGCGTGGACCGGCGGCTCCTTTTGGCCCAGCAGGTTGTGATCCACGGCAAAAAGCCGGTGATGGGCATTGTGGGGACCAAGCCGCCCCACCTCACCTCCGCCGAGGAAACCAAGCAGGTCCCGGAGCTGGACGACCTGGCCATCGACACCGGATACACGAAGGAAGAACTGGAGGAACTGGTCTCCCCCGGCGACCGGGTGACCTATGAGGGGGACTTTGCCGAAATGCAGAACGGGCGGGTTTCTTCCAAATCCCTGGACGACCGGGCGGGCGTGGCCGCCATCCTCTGCGCGCTGGAAGAACTCAAGGGGAAGGAGCTCCCCTGCAATATCGCGGCCGTGTTCTCCGTGCAGGAGGAAGTGGGCGGCATGGGCGCTGAAACGGCGGCCTTCCGCATCCGTCCCGACGAGGCCATCGCCGTGGACGTGTCCTTCGCCAAAACCGCCGATTTGGGCGAGACCCAGTACCCCGACATGGGAACCGGCGCCATGGTGGGCATCTCCCCGGTGCTCAACCGCGGGATGTTCGACGAGCTGATGAGCCTTGCCGCCGAAAAGGGGATTCCCCACACCATCGAGGCCATGGGGGGCCGGACCTCCACCAACGCCGACGCAGTTTCCGCCGCGGCAGGCGGCGTCCGCACCGGGCTGTTGTCCATCCCCATGAAATACATGCACACCCCCGTGGAAATGGTCCAGATTTCGGACGTGGAAGCGGTTGGGAAACTGATTGCGGCCTACATTCTGCGGTAAGGGGGATTTACTCATGACTTTTGAAGAAACTTTGGCAAAACTCTGCAATTTAAACGGCATTTCCGGCGATGAAAGCGAGGTCGCCAGCTTTATTATTGAACAAATCGAAGATTACTGCGACGAAGTCCGGGTGGACAACATGGGCAGCGTCATCGCCTTGAAGAAAGGGGCCAAAACCCCGGCAAAGAAAATCATGCTGGACGCCCACATGGATGAGGTGGGGATGATTGTCACCGGCTTTACCGCCGACGGCGGCCTCACCTTCGCCACCGTGGGCGGGGTGGATTCCCGGGTCATCATCGGGCGGAAGGTGCTGGTGGGGGAGGAGGAGCTCCCCGGCGTCATCGGCACCAAGGCCATCCACCTGCAAAGCGCGGAGGAGCGAAAAACCGCTGTTCCCGCCGACAAGCTCTACATCGACCTGGGCTGCTCCTCCAAGGAAGAGGCCATGGAGCTGGTGCAGCCCGGCGACCCGGTCTGCTTCTGCGGGGATTTCGCCCCCTTCGGAAACGGGTACTTAAAGGGCAAAGCCATCGACGACCGGTTCGGCTGTGCCGTGATGATCGACCTCATCCGTTCCGAGCTTCCCTATGACTGCTGGTTTTCCTTCAGCGTCCAGGAGGAAGTGGGCTGCCGCGGCGCGCAGGGGACGGTGTTCACCGTAAAGCCGGATTATGCCATTGTGCTGGAAGCCACCACCGCCGCCGACCTGGCCGGGGTTTCCGAGCCCAAAAGCGTCTGCAAACTGGGGGACGGCGCTGTGGTCGGCTTTATGGACCGGGGGACCATTTACCCCCGGGATCTGTACCGGCTCTGCCATGAGATCGGCAAAGAAAAGGGCATCCCCGTCCAGACCAAGACCATGGTGGCCGGAGGCAACGACGCCGGGGCCATCCACAAGGCCGTAGGCGGCGTGAAAACCATCGCCATTTCCGCCCCCTGCCGCTACATCCACTCCCCCTACTGCGTGGTGAAGGAAAGCGACATCCAGGCGGTGCGGGACCTGGCCCGGGCCCTCATCGGCCGGCTGGGGGAATGACCGTCATCGAACCGCTGAGCCCGGCCACCCTTGCGGAAGCCGGGGCGGTTTATTCCCGGTCCTGGACCAGGGTTTCCCGTCCCACCGCGCCGCCGGAACTGCTGGCGCAATATACGCCCCAAAAGGCGGCGGAGCAGCTGCAGAAAAAGAACGCTGCGCCGTGCCGGGTTTGGGTGCTCCGGGAAGCGGGCGCAGTCCGGGGCGTGGCGGCGGCCAATCTGGAAACCGGGGAGATCGGGCCCCTCTACATCGATCCGGACTGCCAGGGGAAGGGCTTCGGCTCCGCCCTTTTGGATTTTGCGTGCAGGGCATTGCCGCCGGAGATTGGCCCCCTGCTCTGGGTGGTGGAAACCAACCGCGCCGCCCGTGGCTTTTACCGTGTCCGGGGGTTCCGGGAAACGGGGGAAAGCAGGGTAATCGACCCCGCCATTGGCCTGCGGGCGCTGTGCTTCCGCCCGGTCCGGGCGGATCAAACTGAAATAAAGGAACGATAACATGACCGATTTGACAGGAATTTATTCCTTCTCCCCCCGCCTTTTGGAACTGGCGGAGCGGGCGGAGGAGCGCTGCCGGGAGGATTTCCGGCGGATTGAGGACATTGAATGCTACAATGAAGCCAAGGTCCTGAAGGCTTTTTCGGACAACCGGGTTTCCTCCGCTCATCTGGTTGGAACCACCGGCTACGGTTACGACGACATGGGCCGGGATACGCTGGACCGCGTGTTCGCCCGGGCTTTGGGCGCGGAGGACGCCCTGGTGCGCCATCAGTTTGTCTCCGGGACCCATACCCTTTCCACGGCGCTGTTCGGCGTGCTGCGGGCGGGGGACACCATGGTGTCCGTCACCGGCGCGCCTTATGACACCATGGAGGAGGTCATCGGCATCCGGGCGGGGAACACCGGCTCCCTTAAGGAATTCGGCATCTCCTACCGGCAGGTGGAGCTGCTGCCGGACGGCGCGCCGGATTACGCGGCCATTGAGCGGGAAGCGAAAACCGCCAAAATGGTTTACATCCAGCGCTCCCGGGGCTATTCCCTGCGGCCATCCCTGACGGTGGAAACCATCGGGAGAATGGCGGCGGCGGCCAAAAAGGGCAACCCGGAAGTTATCGTCTTTGTGGACAACTGCTACGGGGAATTTGTGGAAACAAAAGAGCCGGTGGAAGTGGGGGCCGATTTAATGGCCGGCTCCCTCATCAAAAACCCCGGCGGCGGCATCGCCCCCACCGGCGGCTATATTGCCGGGCGGCACGATCTGGTGGAGCTTTGCGGCTACCGGGCCACCTGCCCCGGCATCGGCCGGGAATCCGGCTGCACCCAGGACCAGAACCGGGGGCTTTATTTGGGCTTTTTCCACGCGCCTTCGGCGGTGGCCAACGCGGTGAAAACCTCCTGCTTTGCCTGCGCGCTTTTTGAGGAGCTGGGCTATCCCGTCACCCCCAAATGCGGGACGCCCCGCACCGACATCATTGCGGCCATCGAGCTGGGCAGCGCCGAAAACCTCTGCGCCTTCTGCCGGGGGATTCAGGCGGGGTCGCCAGTGGATTCCCATGTGACGCCGGAGCCCTGGGCCATGCCGGGGTACAGCGACGAGGTCATTATGGCGGCGGGGACCTTCACCATGGGGGCCTCCCTGGAGCTGTCCGCCGACGGCCCTCTGCGGGAGCCCTACTCCGTCTGGGTCCAGGGCGGCCTCACCTACAACACCGGCAAGCTGGGCATCCTTCTGGCGGCAAAGGCCATGGAGGACGCCAGGAAGCAGGAAGCAAAATGACGCCGCATCCCAAGCTGCCCTTGGCGGTACAGGTACATCACGCCGTCTGCGACGGGTTCCATGTATCCCGGCTAATCAACGAGCTGCAAAGCTGGCTGGATGCGTTTCTAGCCCAATAAAAAGCACGCCGTCCCCCGGTTTGAAGGGGACGGCGTTTCATCATTTACAGACGTCTTTGTTTCAGGCGGACCGGAATCCACAGTTCAATTTGGTAATCATCCCTGCCGGTATCACCCGGCCCGTAAACTTCAATCTGGTAATTCATAGACTGCTCATACCCGCTGGATGGCAGCCATTCGCTGAAAATCTTCGTGAGCAGGGCATCGACGGGATGACTGCCGCCGTTCAAAGATCCTTGCGTAGAAAATACCGCCCAGGTGCTGGCTGGGATTTCAAAACGGGTCAGTTCCGGATAATTCCCGCCGCTGTCTTCAGCGCCGATAGAAACCGTCAGGCTCCCTTCTGAATCTGTAGAACTGACTCCCATCTGCCAGAAGGGTTCCCGGTAAAGTTTGTATTTATCCCGGAGAATCAGGTTTGCCCCCTCGTTTAAAAATTCCTCCCAGAATAACCAAACTTCGCCCATTTGGTCCTTCCAGTCGTCCAACTGCCTGTTTGGCTCAAACCGCCCGAATTTTCGGGTTACGCCAACGCCTCGGATGACATCTCTTTCGACAATTTTGTACTCCATGCTTTCCACTCCTTTTATAGTAATTTGAAAGGCAAGCCGCGGGTACATTTTCAGCTCTGCGCCGAAAACGGCTGCCTCTCTTGGAGAAATTCCGTGCATTTCTTTGAATGCACGGGCGAACGCTTCCGGGGAACTGTATCCATACTTATAAGCAGTATCCAGCACTTTGCTCGTCCCATGCGCCAGTTCCGCCGCTGCCAGGGATAAGCGGCGCTTACGGACATACTCCGCAAGCGGGATTCCGGTTACATAAGAAAAAATGCGGCCGAACTGATATGGATTACAGCATATGATATTGGAAAGGTCCTGCAAATCTAGGCGGTCTGCTAAATGCGATTCAAGATAATCGATTACCTTTATCATACGGTTTAGAAAATCCACCGAACTCCTCCTTGTATAATAGAGTAGTAGTTATTAAAGCCCCTCTCCAAGGGCTTGTGCTACACTGTAAGGGATGCTGTGGATCGGTGAGCTTCTCCTACCACAAGATGGTTCTTGAAAGGTTCCAACCACAGC
>DVFM01000098.1 GCA_018713245.1 Candidatus Merdivicinus intestinavium | reverse complement strand
AGATCAATTACAGCGATGTGGAGGACTGCCTGGCCCTGGTTTCCTCCTCCTTCTCCACCCAGACTTCCTACGAGAACCAGACCAAAAAGGCCATCAACAACAAGTTCATTTACGAGGCCATGACGGAGTTCTTAAAGCACCAGCTGGAAATCTGGTTTTTGGAAAACCCCATGGAAGCGAACAAAATCGCCGAGCAGGTCCTGGTCAACAAGCGCAGCCGGGAAAACGCCGAGAAAACCCGCTTGAACATCAAAAAGAAGCTCCAGGGCACCATCGACCTGGCCAACCGGGTGCAGAAGTTCATCGACTGCCGCACCAAGGATGTGTCCGTCCGGGAACTGTTCATCGTGGAGGGCGACTCGGCGCTGGGTTCCGTAAAGCTCTCCCGGGACGCGGAATTCCAGGCCATTATCCCGGTGCGGGGCAAAATCCTGAACTGCCTCAAGGCGGACTACGATAAAATCTTCAAAAACGAGATTATCACCGACCTGCTGAAGGTCTTAGGCTGCGGCGTGGAGGTCAAATCCAAGGCCAACAAGGACCTTTCCAACTTTGACCTCCATAACCTCCGCTGGAACAAGGTCATTATCTGCACCGACGCCGATTACGACGGCTTCCAGATCCGCACCCTGATCCTCACTATGCTCTACCGCCTGACCCCCACCCTCATTGAAAAAGGGTATGTGTATATCGCCCAGACCCCCCTTTACGAAATCACCACCAAAAAGCGCACCTATTTCGCCTACAACGAGCAGGAACGGGGCCAGATTATGGAGATGATCGGCGATGAAAAGTTCACCATCCAGCGGTCCAAGGGGCTTGGTGAAAACGACCCGGAGATGATGGCTCTGACCACCATGAACCCCGAAACCCGCCGCGCCATCAAGGTCACGCCGGAGGATGCCGAACGGACGGCCGCCCTCTTTGAGCTGCTGCTGGGCGACGATCTGCAGGGGCGCAAGGACATGATTGCGGAGCATGGGCACGAGTATCTCGACATGCTGGATATTTCCTGAGAGGAGCGCCGATATGCCTAAAAAACAGAAAGAAACAAAAAAGCCGGTATTGGGCAGCGCCTATATCAAGGATGCCGGGCTGGTGGTCCAGCAGCCGATTACCGAGACGCTGATGGAAAACTACATGCCCTACGCCATGAGCGTTATTATTTCCCGCGCCCTGCCGGAGATTGACGGCTTTAAGCCCGCCCACCGGAAGCTCCTGTACACCATGTACCAGATGGGACTTCTCACCGGCCCGCGGACTAAATCCGCCAACGTGGTGGGTCAGACCATGAAATTAAACCCCCACGGCGACCAGACCATTTACGAAACCATGGTGCGCCTGGCCAAAGGCAACGAGTCCCTGCTCCACCCCTATGTGGATTCCAAGGGGAACTTCGGTAAAGCCTACTCCCGGGACATGGCTTACGCCGCCTCCCGTTACACCGAGGTGAAGCTGGAAAAAATCGCCGGGGAGCTTTTCAAGGACATCGGCAAGGATACGGTGGATTTTGTCCCCAACTATGACAACACCATGACGGAGCCCACCCTGTTCCCGGCAACTTTCCCCTCCATCCTGGTCAACTCCAATGTGGGCATCGCCGTTTCCATGGCCAGCTCCATCTGCCCCTTCAACCTGGCGGAGGTCTGTGAAACCACGGTGCAGCTTTTGAAAAACCCGGATTTCGACGTCGCCGAAACCCTGAAAGGGCCGGATTTTCCCGGCGGCGGATTCCTGCTTTACAACCCGGATGAATTCCGGAAGGTCTGCGAGACGGGCCGCGGCTCGCTGCGGGTCCGGGGGCGGTATCAGTACGACAAGGGTTCCAACTGCATCGAAATTACCGAGATTCCGCCCACCACCACGGTGGAAGTCATCATCGACAAAATCATCGACCTGGTGAAATCGGGCAAGGTGCGGGAAATTTCCGACATCCGGGATGAAACCGACCTTTCCGGCTTAAAAATAGCCATCGAGCTGAAGCGGGGAACGGACCCGGACAAGCTCATGACCCGGCTGTTTAAAATGACGCCGCTGGAGGACTCTTATTCCTGCAATTTCAACGTCCTGATCGACGGCGCGCCGCGGGTTCTGGGCGCGAAGGGGATTCTGCTGGAGTGGATCGAGTTCCGGCGGAAATGCGTGGCCCGCCGGGTGAAATTCGACCTGAAGAAGGCGGAGGACAAGCTGCACCTGCTGCAGGGCCTGGGAAAAATCCTGCTGGACATTGACAAGGCCATCCGCATTGTCCGGGAGACCGAGGACGAGGACGAGGTTGTTCCCAACCTGATGATGGGCTTCGGCATTGACGAGACGCAGGCGGAGTATGTGGCGGAAATCAAGCTGCGGCACCTGAACCGGCAGTATATTCTGGACCGCCTGGAGGAAACCAAGGAGCTGGAAAATTCCATCGCCGAGATGCGGGACATTCTGGAAAGCCCCCGGAAGATCAGCAAAATTATCATTACCGAGCTGCAGGAGGTGGCCAAAAAGTACGGCCAGCCCCGGAAAACGCTGTTTATCTATGCCGACGAGGAAGAGGACGGCGGGGAGGAGGAAGAAATTCCGGATTACCCGGTCCATCTGTTTGTCACGGCGGAGGGGTATTTCAAAAAGATCCTGCCCCAGTCTCTGCGGATGAGCAGCGCCCAGAAGCTCAAGGAGGGGGACGAAATCCGGCTGGAAGTCGAGTCCACCAACCGGGCGGAGCTTCTGTTCTTCACCGACAAATGCCAGGTATACAAGGCGAAGGCCGCCGATTTTGCGGAGACCAAGGCCAGCGTGATGGGGGATTATATCCCGTCCAGGCTGGGCTTTGACGAAGGGGAGAAGCTGGCGGCCGCGGTGGTGACGGCGGATTACAAAGGGGACATTCTCTTTTTCTTCCAGAACGGGAAGGTTTCCAAGGTGCCGCTGTCCGCTTATGAGACCAAGACCAACCGGCGCAAGCTCCAGAAAGCGTACTCGGACAAATCGCCGCTGGCGGCGGTCTGCGTCCCGGCGGAAGGGGAGGAGTACGTTCTGACCTCCGGCCAGAAGCGGAAGCTGATTTTCAATCCGGCCATGATTGCGGTCAAAGCGACCCGGGATAACCAGGGGGTCGCTGTGATGACGCTGAAGAAGAACGGGTTTGTGGAGAAAGTGGAGCCGCTCACCGAGAATACCTTTGTCAATCCCAGCCGCTACCGGACGAAAACGCTCCCGGCGGCCGGGGCCATTGTGCGGGAGGAAGATTTGGGCCAGCAGCTGACGCTGGACGGCGAAGAATAAATACCCCTGAATTGCCCCGGAAAAGTTTGATTCGGCCTGCCGGTCTGCCGCACTTTTCCGGGGGGCGGCAGGGGAGAAAACGCCGTTTTTCGGGGCTTTTTGAAGGCCTTTTGAAATAACGAAAAAAAATTCAAAAAAAGTGTTGACAAACGGCTCTCAGTCTGTTATAATAATAAACGTTCCGAGGAAAACCTCACCGCGGACGGCGACCCCAAAATTGAACAGATGCAGATGTGGCGGAATTGGCAGACGCGCTACTTTGAGGTGGTAGTGAGTATTCCTCGTGTGGGTTCAAGTCCCGTCATCTGCACCATATGCGGATATGGCGGAATTGGCAGACGCGCTAGATTCAGGTTCTAGTGACTTCACGGTCATACAGGTTCAAGTCCTGCTATCCGCACCAAACGACTCCCGGAAATACGGCGTTGGCTGTGTTTTCGGGATTTTTATTTGCGTTTGAATTTGAGGATTACGACAGTACTACGACACTTGCACCGAGTTTTCAACCAGCGCTTTTCGCAGGACATCGAGTTCATTATG
>DVFM01000097.1 GCA_018713245.1 Candidatus Merdivicinus intestinavium | reverse complement strand
AGCCTTCGCTGTCAAGAATCCGGGCGGCAAACCGGTCGGAGCCCGAAAGAGCGCCGATCATATCCAGAAGGCTCTCCGTTGGGACGACACAGAAGGCGGCAATGTCGGAGCCGTTCCCCTGAAACTTGATTGTTTGGCGGAGAAGGATTTTCCCGTTTGCGGCGTCCGGACCGGGAATGTAATGATACCATTCCCCGGTCTGCCGCTCGGGAAAGAGCATGCCGTGAAATTCGTCCATGGCAGCGCCGCTGTCCGCAAAGCCGGAGGCCCAAAAACTTTCCAGGGGGAAAGAGGCTTTGTTTGACAGAATCATGCCCTCCCCCTGATAGGCAAGGTACATATTATCCGGGATTCCGAGCTGCTTCAGGTCCCGGATCTGCTGGTAAACATCATAATAATCCACCGAGTTGCTGACAGAGCTGTAGGAAAGTTCCTGAATCTGATTGTTGTTGACCAGAAGCTGCATTTCCCGGCGAAGGCCGGACAGGTAAGCATCCACAGTTTCCTGCGCCTGATGTGTAAGAAAATTTTGCTGTTTTACGGTGCTGCTTCGGCTTTGGAAAAAGGTGAGCAGGCCGAGCGCGATAATCAGCAGCGACGAAAAAAACACCAGGACCCAATAAGGCACCCAATAACCGCCGCGGTTTTCCTGTTCCATGCCATCACATCCCGTTTGAAAATATTATAAAAATTTCCATGTGTATTATAACATTGCTGTGAAATTTCGTCAATCCGCGTGGAAATTTTTTTTGAAAATGACAAATATTTCCCATATTCAAAAAAATCCATCCGGAAAATTCGGACGCAGAAGGGAATATTTTGCATGCGCCGCACCCCGCCGCAAATATTTCAGCTTGTCAAATCCGCGGCGGGATGATACGATTGCCACAACAACCTGAGCAAAGGAGCTGAATACAGTATGAGTGTGGCGACCCGGACAAAAAACCGAAATCAGGAGCAGAGGCGCAAACAGATCCATCAGCTGCTCACAAACTGGCAGCTGTATGCGATGCTGCTGATTCCGCTGGCATTTCTCATCCTCTTTTCCTACGTCCCCATGTACGGCGTGCAGATTGCATTCAAGGATTTCAATGCGGTGGACGGCATTACCGGCAGCGAATGGGCCGGTCTCAAGTACTTTGAAAAGTTCTTTACCGACTACCAGTGCCTCCGGGTAATCTGGAATACGCTGCGCATCAGCGTCTATTCCCTGCTGGCCTCCTTCCCGACCGCGATTATTTTCGCACTGTGCATCAATTACCTCCAGTTTAACCGGTACCGCAAAGTTGTGCAGACGGTCGTTTACGCTCCCTATCTGATTTCCACCGTGGTCATGGTCACCATCATTCTGCAGTTCTTCTCTTCCAACGGGATTATGACCAACCTGCTCAACGCCCTCACCGGGTCGGAACAGGACTACATGGCCTCGGCCCCCCTGTTTGACGACATTTACGTCTGGACGGGAATCTGGCAGTCCACGGGCTTCAATTCCATCATCTACATTGCAACCCTGGTGGGCGTGGACCCGGAGATGCACGAAGCAGCCATTGTGGACGGCGCGTCCAAATGGAAGCGCATGGTGTACATTGACCTTCCCAGCCTCATGCCCACGGCCGTCAAGCTGCTGATTCTGAATGTGGGGCAGGTGTTGAACATCGGCTACGAAAAGGTGCTGCTGATGCAGAATCCGCTGAACCTGTCGTCGTCGGAGGTCATTTCCACCTATGTGTATAAGGTGGGCCTCACCTCTACCATTCCGCAGTACTCGTACTCGACGGCGATTGGCCTGTTTCAGTCCGCCATTGGGATGGTTCTGCTGATTGCAGTCAATGCGATTGCCAACCGGATCAACGATTCCGGCCTCTGGTGATCGGGAAGGAGGAATAACTGTGGCTGTGGACTTTTATAAACCGAGCTTATCGGACCGTATCTTTAATATCGTCGTGTTTTTGCTGGCAACGTTTTCCCTGGTGATTGTGCTGTACCCGCTGATTCTGGTGGTCAGTTCTTCGTTCAGCGACGGGAATTCCATCGTCATGGGGAAGGTGCTGCTGCTGCCGGTCAACGCCAACCTGGGCGGATATAAAGAGATATTCGGCTATCAGTCGGTCTTTATCGGATACGCAAACGCGATCCTTTATATGGTGGTGGGGACGCTGCTGAACCTGACGGTTTCGATTCTGATGGCCTACCCGCTGTCCCGCCTGGACCTGAAGGGGCGGAAATTCCTGACCCTGCTCCTGATTTTTACCATGCTTTTCAACGCCGGTTTGATCCCCAATTACCTGCTGATGCGGGACCTGAACCTGATTAACAGCAGACTGGTCATGATTCTCCCCAAGGCGATCAACGCTTACAACATCATTGTGATGATTACCTATTTCCGCGGGAACGTTGCGCGGGAGCTGCTGGAAGCCACCAAAATCGACGGATGCAGCGACTTCCGGTTTGTGACCGCCATCCTCATTCCGATTTCCAAGCCGATTATCGCGGTTATGACCCTGTTTTTCGCCATGGGGCACTGGAATTCCTACTTTGACGCCATGATCTACCTGAATTCCTCCAGCAAATTCCCGCTTCAGCTCGTGCTGAAGGAAATCCTGCTGCAAAACCAGATTACGCCGGACATGATGTCCACCATGAACCTGACGGCGGAAGAAATGGCCATGCGGATGGGCCTTTCCCAGCAGCTCAAATACGCGCTGATTGTGGTTTCCAGCGTCCCGCTGATGATCCTGTACCCCTTTATCCAGAAATACTTTGTCAAGGGCGTTATGATCGGCTCCATCAAGGGCTGATCTCCCATAGTATCCCACACCGAAAAGGAGGAACCTGTATGAAACGCAAACTTTTCACCCTGCTGCTGGCCGCCATCATGGCCGGCTCCGCGCTGACCGGCTGCGGCGGAGACGGGAATTCCGAAACGGAGTCCTCTGCCCCCGAGGCGCAGAGCTCCGCGGCGGAAAATTCAGAGGCTTCCGAATCCGGAAGCGCCGCCCCGGGCGAGCTGGAACTGCCCATTGTCAGCGACGGTTCGGTAACGCTGACGCTGTATGAACACACCAGACTGGGCGTTGACGATTTTGAAAACAACGAATTCACCACCTGGCTTCAGGACCAGACGGGGATTCAGCTGGACTTCATTGTCTCCCCCGAGCAGTCCGCGCTGGAAAAACTGAACGTTCTGCTGGTATCCGGGGATTATCCCGATGTCATTACCGGAAACACCGGAATGCCTTCCGCACAGATCAACCTGTACGGCCAGCAGGGAATTTTCCTCGCGCTGAACGACTATATCGACCAGTACGGCGTCAATACCCAGAAAGCCTTTGAGGCATATCCGGCGGCCCTGGACATCATCACGATGCCCGACGGGAATATCTACGCTCTCCCGGACATCAACGACTGCTATCACTGCCAGATGGATAATAAAATGTGGGTCTACCAGCCGTGGCTGGATGCGCTGGGGCTGGAAGTGCCGCAGACCACGGAGGAATTCCGGGATATGCTGGTCGCCTTTAAGGAGCAGGACCCCAACGGAAACGGACAGGCCGACGAAATCCCCATGATGGGTTCCAACAACGGCGGCTGGAGCGCTTTCCCGGAATACTTCCTGATGAACTCCTTTGTATATTATGATCCCACCTACTGCGGCGGCCTGTATGTGGACAACGGCCAGATCACTGCGGCTTACACCTCCGACGCCTGGAAGGAAGGCCTCAAATATCTGAACAGCTTCATTCAGGATGGACTGCTGGCCCCCGAAACCTACACCCAGGACAACAGCGTCCTGATCCAGAACGCGGAGAATCCTACGCCGATTCTGGGCGCAGTGCCCTCGGGGTATATGGGAATGTTCTGCCAGATCGACGCTTCCGACCGGTGGAAAGATTTTGTGGCCATTTCGCCCGTAGAAGGCCCGGAGGGCGTCCGCTACTGCAAATGGAGCGCTTATTCCGGCGCATCGATGAAATACATCATCACCAGCGCCTGCGAGCATCCGGTAGAAGCCTTCAAGCTGGCTGATTTCCTCTATACCGAGGAAGCGACGCTCCGCAGCTGCAACGGCCCCGAGGGAGTGGGCTGGCAGTATCTGGACGAGGATTCCGGCAAGCTGGGCATTGACGGCGAACCGGCGGATTATGAAATCCTGATCGGCGTAGACGACCAGCCCGCCAACTCCAGCTGGAACCAGGGCACCATCGGCCTGCGCACCTCCGATTTCCGCAATTCCGCGGCTTTGGCGGAAGCGTCCGCTTATGAGGCGCCTCTCCACTATATGACCGAGGACAACTACGCGCCTTATCAGCCGCCCATTGAAATGGTCATTCCGCCCCTCTTCTTTACGGAGGAGCAGTCCAACGAGCTGCTGAACGTGGAAACATCCATCACCAATTATCTGAAGGAAAAGACTGCCGGCTTTATTACCGGCGCTCTGGACATCGACGCGGAATGGGAGAACTACCTGGCCGAACTGGAAGCAATGGGCCTGCCCACTGTCATTTCTATTTACCAGGAAGCCTACGAAGCTGTTACCGCAAACTGAAAATCAGACTGCACCCGGCGGGACGGAGGGAGTCAATCTCCCCTCCGTCCCGCTGTTTTTTGGAGAAACATTCGCCGCATATTTTCTGTAAATCTTAAAATTTTGCTATGGATTTTATGCGGGTTTTCTGATACTATATACTTGATCCCAATGTTTGTTCCAAAGGAGCGGATGATGATGACCAGCAAAGAACGATTCATGCGGATGTACGAGCACCGGGAGGCAGACCGGGTCCCGATTATTGATTCCCCCTGGGCGGGCACCATCGCCCGGTGGAAACGGGAGGGGATGCCGGAGGACGCCGATTGGCGGGATTTCTTCGATGTTGACAAATGCGAGTCCATCGGCGCGGATATTTCTCCCCGGTATGAACGGAAAATCCTGGAAGAAACCGACCGGTATTACATCGCCACCTCCGAGTGGGGCGTCACCATGAAGCATTTTAAAGAGCAGGATTCCACCCCGGAATTCCTGGACTTTACGGTGACCACCGAGGAAGCCTGGGCGGAAGCCAAAAAGCGGATGGAAATCACCCCGGACCGGGTCAACTGGGACTATTTAAAGAAAAACTACGGCAAATGGGTGAAGGAAGGCCGGTTCATCCAGGCCGGATTCTGGTTCGGCTTTGACGTGACCCATTCCTGGATGGTGGGGACGGAAACCCTCCTCATCGCCCTGATGGAAAATCCGGAGTGGGTGAAAGATATGATCGGCACCTACCTGGACAGCTGCATCAAGCTCTTTGACATGGTGTGGGACGCTGGCTACCGGTTTGACGAGATTTACTGGCCGGACGACATGGGCTACAAGGGCACCACCTTCTTTTCCCCGGCAACCTACCGGGAAATTGTCAAGCCCTTTCACAAAAAAGCCTGCGGCTGGGCCCACAGCAAGGGGATCTACGCCCACCTGCATTCCTGCGGAGACATTATGACCCTGGTGCCGGACATTCTGGACGCGGGGGTGGACGCCCTGAATCCGCTGGAAGTGAAAGCCGGGATGGATCCCCTGGCGCTGAAAAAGGAATACGGGGACCGTCTGGTGCTCCATGGCGGCATCAACGCCGTTCTTTGGCCGGATAAGGAAAAGATCGTGGAAGAGATCCGCCGGGTGGTGCCGGAACTGAAAAAAGGCGGCGGATACATTTTCTCATCCGACCATTCCATCCCCAATGACGTGTCTTTGGAGAATTTCCGCAGTATTGTGGAGACTGTGAAAGAAGTCGGAAAATACTAGGAGGGATTTGACCCGCGAAAAATAATGGACATTTCCTCCTATTCTCTCAAGGAAGCCAAGGAATACATCCGGAACCTGGCCCGGATGCGGATGAACGCCATCACCTTCCACAGCTATAACGGCCAGTGGCACCCCTATCGGAAGGACGGCCAGCGGGTCCCCGCCGGGCATTTCTTCTACGGCCAGCGGCACAGCCTGCCCAGCCGCCCGGAAACAGCCGCCGCCATCCAGAACCGGCGTGCTTTCTGCATCCCGAAGGCGGAGGCCGTCCTGGACGAGCCGGACAAACGGGAGCAGTTTGCCGTTTACTGGCTGAACGAGGTCATGAATACCGCCAAAGAGGTTGGCATGAAGGTCACCCTTTCCATAGAGTGCCAGGAATCCACCCCTCTGGAAGCGGAAAAAGAGATGGTAACAGAGGCCCTGCGTTTGTACCCGCAGATTGACGTCATCGAGCTGATTACCCCGGAAGGACTGCGCCGCCTTCGGCTGTGGGAAAACCGGTTCCGGTGCAGCGTGGAGCATTTAAAGGCCATTTCTGAATTGGAACAATTCGCCCGGTTTGCAATGAAAGAATACTGCAACCCGCTGGACATTCCCTACAAGTTCCAGCATTACCGCGGCTTCGCCCACCGGGAAGCTGCCGACCCGACGATGGTTTATTTCCGCGGCCGGTATTACCTGTTTGCCAGCATGTGCAAAGGGTTTTACCATTCGGCGGATATGGTTCACTGGGAGTGGCACGAGGGCGGCGTCCCGGAGCCTTACGGTTATGCGCCGGATGTGCGGCAGAGAGGAGAGTTCCTCTATTTCTGCGCCTCCGGCGGGGACCCGTCCCGGATCTGGCGGACAAAAGACCCCCTTTCCGGCGAATATGAGCTGGTGTCGGAGCCTTTTGCTTTCTGGGACCCGGATATTTTCTTCGATGAGGACGGAAAAGCCTACCTGTTCTGGGGCAGCAGCGATAAAACGCCCCTTTACGGCGTGGAGCTGGACGCCGAAACCATGATGCCGGTTGGGGAAACAGCGGTGGTTTACAGCCAGGATATTTCTTCCCACGGCTGGGAACGCAATAACAAATGGGAGAATTTTGACGATAAATACAAAATGTTTCCGAACACTCCGGAATCTTACGCCAAAACGGAGTGGAAAACCTCCTATCTGGAGGGCGCTTATCTGACCAAATGGAACGGGAAATATTATTTGCAGTTTGCAGCGCCCGGCACGGAGCTTTCCTGCTACGGAGACGGCTGCTGCACGGCCGACCATCCGCTGGGGCCGTACCGGTTCCAGCCCAACACCCCCTTCAGTCTGAAACCTTCCGGGTTCATCACCGGGGCCGGGCACGGCAGCACCATCGCCGATGAATACGGCAACTTATGGCACGCCTCCACCATGTGCATCAACGTCCACGCGCCCTTTGAGCGCCGGCTGGGCCTGTTCCCGGCCGGCGTGGACGAGGACGGCCTGCTGTACTGCAATCAGAATTTTGCGGATTACCCGATTGTCCTGCCGGAAGGGAAATTTGACCCCCGGGAGCTTGCGCCCCATTATATGCTGCTTTCCTACCGTAAGAAGGCGGCGGCTTCCAGCAGCCGGGAAGGCCATGCGCCGGAGCTTGCCCTTAATGAGGACATCCGCAGCTGGTGGAGCGCGGAAGGCGGCGCGGGGGAGTGGTACCGGTTGGATTTGGGGAAAATTTATGCCCCTCATTCCGTCCAGCTGAATTTTGCGGAGGAGGAAATTCCCCGGATTGCCAGCCATCCTGATCTCGAAAAATACGGCCGCTATATTGACGATGGGAAGAAACTGCGCACCCGGTATCGGATAGACTGTTCAAACGATGGGGAAACCTGGGAGCTGCTTGTTGACGCATCTTTCACAGAGGAGGACCGGTCCCATCCGTATCATATTCTGCCCGCCGGGACCCGCTTCCGCTATCTGCGGGTAACGGCAGCAGAGCTGCCTTACGGGAGCCGGTTCGCCCTGTCCGGCTTACGGGTATTCGGGCTGGACGACGGGGAGAAGCCGAAGGCTGTGCCGGAATGCCGGGTGAAAGAGCTGGACCCCATGACGGCTGTCCTGAATTGGGAACCGGCGGAAGGGGCTGTGGGGTATAATGTCCGGTACGGCATTGCCCCGGAGAAGCTGTATACCAGTTATCTGTTGTATGAAAAAAACGAGCTGCTGCTGACGGGGCTGAATGCCGGACAGGAATATTTTGTCTGTGTGGATTCCTTCAACGAAAGCGGCGTGACGGAGGGCGCTGTGCAGAAACTTCGATAAATCAGACTGCGGGTTTTTCCGGGCTCCGGAAAAACGGGAAGGGTTCCGCAAGGGACGAGAAATGCCCGCAGAACGGAAGCTGCTGGATTTACCGCAGCAAAGCGCTGTGCCGGTGACAGAGAGGGGCGGTGTTCAAATGACACAGGAAGCAGAGCGGTTCCTTATTCAAGCAAAGAGTGCAGTTTACGCCGGCGCGGCGGGAGAGGCCGATTCTTCCCCGCTGCGTTCTCACAGCCGGCTGTATGCCGATGGAAAGTTCCGCTATACGGACTCCTGCCTTGGGACGGAGCAATTTGCCGGACAGGAAGTTCTCCTGGAGGGGGAAAGCCCCGTTTGGGCGGTAAATTACGTGGGAAGGATTTTGGAGCGGGACTTTCCGATAAACTTTCTTCGGGAGGCGCTGCTGGCGGGCTGCTGTTCCTTTCCCTACCGGGGGAGGGAGCAGTATGAAAAGGGGGATTGGATTTACCATTGCACTGCCCGGGGGGAACCGGACTGGTTCTATGGGTACGAAGAAATCCTGTACCGGAACCGCCGGATATATGAGTGCGCTTTTCATGGCGGCGAAATTCGATAAGCAGCCGGGCAGAGAATGCAGGCTACACTTACCGTGCCGCCTGCCGTTCAGATAATCGTGAATCAATAATCAATTTAAACTGCCTCTTAAATTGCTCAAGGGGCGGTTTTTTGTGATTGAAATATAAATTTTTACTACATTTGTGGTTCTTTTTGTTCTGTCCGTTCAATTTGGGGCTGTCCACTTTTGGGCCGGGGGATATTTATTATCGCGGAGAATAGGTTATTCCATCGCTCGCAGCTGCTCAATAAGAGAGTGCTTCTTCTGCCTGCGTATCGTCCAAAGGGAGAGGATTATTTCTAATCCCAGCAGTGCTGCAAGGAACAGCCCCATTTCAAAGAACGGGAATTGATAAGCAACGATTTTTCCTCCATAGGTCATGCCGCTTACCACTCTGCAAACAAGAATCGAAACCGGCAATCCTATAACCACCGTCGTGATAACAGTAGTCAGTGCATAGCAAAGCCCTTCACAGACAATCATCTGGTAAAGCTGTTTTTGTGTCAATCCGATAGAGCGCAGAACGCTGTTTTCCTGTTTTCGCGCCATCTGGTTCGATAGGGTGGTGTTGATGAGGTTCATAACACCAAACAGGAAGATCAGCCAGGACAGAATTTGGAACGACCCAAAACCGATGGCATCCATCTGCTCAAAATACTCGGCTTTTCCAGCCATAGTATCCAGACTGAGATTTGCGTTTCCGGCCGCAATATTTTGTAGCCCGGCTTCTACGGTTTGTGATTTTTCCGGGTCGCTGATAATGCTCCAGGCATAGTCGAAGTTTTCGACTTCGGGCAGCAGCTCACGGAACAGAGTTTCTGTTGCATACAGGCGCGGCGAATTCAGCCCTACTGAGCCGTTGGCTATGGGAAGCGCAGCAACATCATAAAATCCTGCGACTGTGACCGGCAGAGAAACATCCCCAAAGGTAAGCGCGATCTCGGCTCCCACATAGATGCTTTCGTAAAACTCCGGCATATCTTTCGCCATAAGAATACTATGGTCATTTGTGGGCATCGTCCCCTCTGTCAGGACTTCTTCCACTCGCGCCCAATTTTCTTCTGTCAGCATATCGCACTGAGCGCCGTCGGAATCGCTTTCGGTGTAAAATTCAGCATGAACAGACTGCCGTTCCACAAGGATGTCCGTTACACCATCAAT
>DVFM01000096.1 GCA_018713245.1 Candidatus Merdivicinus intestinavium | reverse complement strand
TGTAGGGGCCGGGTCTCCCGGCCCGGGGTAATTGTGTATTGCGGGCGAACACAGTTCGCCCCTACAATCCAGGTCGTAACATTGATGTTGTAGGGGCGACCATCGGTCGCCCGCGGTTTTCCAGAAATGTTTCAATTTTTCGCCGGGCGCGCAATGCGCGCCCCTACAATCATTTGGGACATTTCGTGAAAATGTAGGGGCCGGTTAATCCCTGGGTTTCGGGTTATCCGTTACGCCCAGCAGATAATCGGTGGACACCCCGTAAAATTCAGCCAGGGCGACAATGGTGGATGCGGTGGGTTCCCGTTCGCCATGTTCAAAACGTTGGTAGGTGCGCAGAGAAACCCCGATTGCATTGGCAATTTGTTGCTGCAAAGCGCCTGTTTTTGATTTTAACAGCAAAAGTCGTTCTTGTAAAGCTGGCATTTTCATTTCTCCTATTGACAAGACCGTTTGGACATGTTAGAATGGTCATGTAAGACGATGTAGGGGCGAACTGTGTTCGCCCGGAAAATCGGTTTTTTGTAACAGGCCACCCAAACCGGCGGGCGGGGAAACCCCGCCCCTACAATCCTATCGAATGTTCCGGGAAAATTGCAGGGGGCGGCGTCCCCGACGCCCCACAGAATTACGCAGCATTCAGGATACGGGACGTTCCGAGAATTTTATTTGAAGCGAGGTGTTTCCACATGAAATCAGCCGTTGACATTCTTTATGAACAATATTATTTCCAAAACGCTTTAGAGCAAGAGAAAGACCCCATTCTGTCCAATTACCGGGCCATTCTCCGGCGGGAACTCACCAAACGGCAGCGGAAATTCCTCCTTCGGTTTGAGGACCGCTTCGGCGTCCTTTTGGAACAGCAGAACCGGGTATATTTTGAGGAAGGTCTCCGGCTTGGCATGAGCCTCGGCGCCTTGGCGGACGATGTGGAGGAATCATTCTAATTTCTTCCCCTTCACCCGTTCCCAGTAGGCTTTGGCAGCCTGTTCGGTTTTATTCTCCCCGAAATGGTAATAAGCGCGGCCTTTTAAGGCGTCCGGCAGATACTGCTGCTCCACCCAGCGGCCCGGGAATTCGTGGGGATACTGGTAAAACTGCCCCTTGACCTCGGCGTCCTCCCCGTCAAAGTGCTTGTTCTGCAAAGTCCGGGGGATGGGGCCGGACAGGCCCTTTTTCAAATCCTCCATGGCCTCGTTGATGGCGTTGTAGGCGGTGTTGGATTTGGGGGATGTGGCAACCAGCACCACCGCGTCGGCCAGAGGAATGCGGGCCTCCGGCAGCCCCACCTGCAAAGCCGTGTCCACCGCCGCCTTGACGATGGGGATAATCATGGGGTAAGCAAGCCCCACGTCCTCGCAGGCGCAGACCAGCAGTCGGCGGCAGGCCGACGGCAGGTCCCCCGCCTCCAGAAGCCGCGCCAGATAGTGGACGGCGGCGTCCGGGTCGGAGCCCCGCATGGATTTCTGATAGGCGGACACAATGTCGTAATGCTCGTCCCCTTCCCGGTCGTAGCGCATGGCGCTGCGCTGGGAAAGCTCCCGGGCAAGCTCCAGGGAAACGAAGCGCCCGTCCTCCTCCGCGCGGGCGGAGAGGGAGAGCAGCTCCACCGTGTTCAGGGATTTCCGCACATCCCCGCCGCAGCTCTGGGCAATGTGGGCCACAACCCCGTCCTCCAGCCGGATAGAGTCCCCGGTTTCCTCCTCCATGGCGGCGAAGCCCCGGAGGATGGCCTTTTCCACCTCCGCCGGTTCCACGGATTTGAACTCGAAAACCGTGGAGCGGCTCAGCACCGCGTTATATATGTAGAAATAGGGATTTTCGGTAGTGGAAGCGATTAAAGTAATGCGGCCGTCCTCAATGTATTCCAGCAGGGACTGCTGCTGCTTTTTGTTGAGGTACTGAATCTCGTCCAGATAGAGCAGGATGCCGTTGTAGCCCATGATGGAGTCCAGCTCGTCCACAATGGCCTTGATATCCGCCAGAGAAGCGTTGGTGCCGTTTAATTTGTGCAGCCGCTTTTGGGTCTGGGAGGCGATGATCCGGGCCACGGTGGTTTTTCCGACGCCGGACGGGCCGTAAAAAATCATATTGGGGATCTGGCCGCTGTCGATGATGCGGCGCAGGCTTTTCCCTTCCGCCAGAAGGTGTTTCTGCCCCACCACCTCATCCAGGTTTTTGGGGCGCAGGCGGTCGGCCAGGGGAGATGACATGGCGGTTCCTCCTTTGCAGATTCTCTCTTTTATTTTACATGAATTTGCGGAAAAAGTAAACCGCCGGCGGGGATTTCGCGGAAAATTCTTGCGAAAAGCCGGGAGCCGTGGTACAATGGCCATAGAAAGGAGGGAGAAGGGTTGAACGCATTTTATGAACGCAGGCCGGATGAAATGACGGTATCCCATGCGGATTCCATCGATTTTCCGGCCCATTTTCATGAGAGCCTGGAAATGTTTTACGCCATTGAGGAGGGCCACCTGGTTACGGCCGGGGGCCGGGAGCAGAAAATGGGGGCCGGGGACCTGGCGCTGATTTTCCCGGGCATCATCCACGCTTACGGCATGGAAGACGGAGCGGACAGCAGCCTGGCGCTGCTGGCGGTGGTGCCGCTGACCTTTACCGGGGAATTCCGGCAGCCCCTTTCGGAAATGCAGCCGGAAACGCCCTTCCTCTCCGCCGGGGAACTGCACCCGGATGTGGACTACGCCTTCCGTTCCCTGGAAAGGCCGGAGGCCCCGCCCAATCCCCAGGCCAGGCGCGCCCTGGTCCAGCTGATTTTGAGCCGGACGCTGCCCATGATGAAGCTCCGGAAAAAATCCGGGGAACACACCATCGTTTACCAGCTGGTGGACATCCTTTCCCGGGAGTACCGGGAGCAGCTGACGCTGGAGGGGCTGTCCAGGCGGCTGGGGGTCAGCCGGTTCACCCTGTCCCGGGTGTTTTCCGAGCAGATCGGCTGCGGGTTCCCGGAATATGTCAACCGCCTGCGGCTGAGGGACGCAGAGGCCCTCCTGTCGGACACCAACCTGTCCATTACGGAAATCAGCTACCGCTGCGGCTTTGAAACGCCCCGCACCTTTAACCGCGCCTTCCGCAGCCAGCTCGGCCGGACGCCGCGGGAATACCGGAACGGCCGGGGGAAAGAGTAACGCCGCCGGGGCGGATACATGTTAAAAAACGGCGGTGTTTACAGAAATTTTTGTTGACTTTTCCGGCGGGAAAGCGTATAATGAGGCTGATTGAAAACGGCCGGACCGAAAGCCGGCAAAAAGGAGCGGATAAACATGAAAAAAATGGGCCTTCATACGGAGGGGAACTGGTATAAGGGGAATCTGCATCTCCATTCCACCAATTCCGACGGCAGAAAGACGCCGGAGGAAACGGCAAAGGTTTATCAGGACCACGGATACCATTTTATCGCGTTTACGGAACATGAGCATTACACCTGGGATTCCGAGCTGAACCGGGACGGCTTCCTCATCCTCCCCGGCGTGGAATTCGCCTGCGACAATCCGGAACCCTGGCGGATCTACCATCTGCTGGGCATCGGCCGCCACGGAGCGGGGAAAGCCCCCACGGCGGAAAACGGCTACTATGACGGCCAGCGGTTCCCGACAAAAGAATGGAAGGGCCTTGGAACCATCCAGTCCACACTGGACGAGATCCGCGCCGCCAACAACCTGGCGGTGTTCAACCACCCCAACTGGTCCCGGCTGGAGCTGAGCGATTTTGTGGATTTGCAGGGCTTTTTCGCCATGGAGATTTTCAACTACGGCTGCGAAAGGGAAAGCCGCACCGGCCTGTCCATCGATTACTGGGATTCCCTGCTGCGCCGGGGCAGGAAGATTTGGGGAGTCGCCACCGACGACGCCCACTTTGCCATCCCGGATTTCTGCGGCGGCTGGGTGATGGTGAACGCCCCCGAGCTGACGATTGAAGCGATTACCGACGCGCTGGAGGAGGGCAACTTCTATTCCTCCAGCGGCCCGGAGATCACCCGTTACGATGTGGAGGACGGCGTGGTGCGGCTGGACTGCTCCGATGCGCGGGAAATTCATTTTGTCACCTATGAGAGCTTTGGCCGCTCCTTCTTTGCCGAAGAGGGCGGGAGCCTGCGGCACGGGGAGTTCCAGCTCTCCGGCAGGGAGCTTTACGTCCGGGCCGAGGTTGTGGACCACAGCGGGCGGACCGCATGGACCAACCCGATTTTTCTCAAAGATGTGGATGAAACCAATGAAAGGCGGTTTTAAAATGAAAAAGAAAATTTTGGGCTATGTGGGCAGCAGCGGCATCGTGACCGAGCAGGACGCCAAGAACCTGACCCATATCAACGCGGCGTTCGGTTACCTTCACGAGGACGGACGCATTACGGTGGACCATCTGGAAGGCTTTACCAGCCAGATGGAGCAGATCCGCCGCTGGAACCCGGACATCAAAATCGTGGTGTCCATTGTCAACGCCCCCGGCGAGGCCAACGCCTTCACCCTCTGCGCGGCCCTTCCCGAGCTGCGGAAGGCTGCGGCGGAATCCTGCGTGGAAATGATCCGCGACAAGGGCTTCGACGGCGTGGATTTTGACTGGGAGTACCCCTGCGTCCCCTCCAACGGCATGAACTGCACCCCCGACGATAAGCAGAACTTCACCCTCTTCTGCCGGGAGGTCCGCCGCGCGGTGGACGGCTTCCGGAAGGGCAGCCTGGTTACCATTGCCGCCGGCGCGGACCTTTATTATGTGGAAAGCGTCGAGCTGCCCGAGCTCGCCAAGATTCTGGACTACATCTGCCTGATGACCTACGACCTTAAATGCGGCTTCCACGCCCTGGCCGGCCACCACACCAGCCTCTACTCCTCCACCGGCGACGTTTTCCGCAACAGCTGCGATCAGGCGCTGCGCCTGTTCCATGCCGCCGGCGTGCCCAAGGAGAAGCTGCTGATGGGCGCGGCTTTCTATTCCCGCAAATGGGAGGGCATCCAGGACCGCAACCACGGCCTGCTCCAGATCTGCAAAACCGGCGGCGGCTACGGCCCCGATTACGACGGGCTGGTGGCGGACTGCATTGACAAAAACGGCTACGTCCGCTATTGGGACGACGAGGCCAAAGCGCCCTGGCTGTTCAACGGCTCCACCTTCCTCTCCTACGACGACGAGGAGTCCATCCGCTGCAAATGCGAATACATTCAAGAAGAAGGTTACGGCGGCATCTTCTACTGGGAGCACAAGTGCGACACCAGCGGGCGGCTTTTGAGCGTTATGCACGAGAATCTCGGGTGCGGCTGCTGCAAATAACCGGAAGGAGCTGCTTTTATGACCATTCGGAGGGAAACGCCCGCCGATTATGAGGCGGTGTATGCCCTGATTCAGGAGGCTTTTGCCTCCGCGGAGCATCGGGACGGGACGGAGCAGGACCTGGCCGCCGCGCTGCGGAAAGGCGGCGCGTTTGTCCCGGAGCTTTCCCTGGTGGCGGAGGAGGCCGGCCGGCCGGTCGGACACGTCCTGTTTTCCAAGGGCCGGGTCGGCGGGGAGACGGTGCTGGTTTTAGCGCCCCTTTCCGTGCTGCCAGAGTTCCAGCGCCGGGGCGTCGGGACAGCCCTGGTCCTGGAAGGGCACCGCATCGCGGCGGAGCTGGGATACGGTTATTCCGTGGTGCTGGGCAGCGAGACCTACTATCCCCGCATGGGGTATGTCCCCGCCGCGCAGCTTGGGATCCGGGCGCCGGAGGGAATCCCGCCCGCCAACCTGATGGCGGTCCGGCTCCGGGAGGATGCCCCGCCCCTGGACGGCCTCATCATCTACGCGCCGGAATTCGGCGTTTAGCCCCTTTCTGAACAAACTGAAAACCGCCCGGCATCGCTCTTTTGAAGGGATGCCGGGCGGTTTTGCGCGTATTTTCCGGGCAGGTCAGGCGTTGATGAGGGCCAGGGTTTCCTTCGTCAGCTCCTCCAGCGTCACCAGGTTGTACCCCTCGATGCTGGTGGCAAGTTTTCCGCCCCATGGTTCGGTCCATTGGGCGGGGATGGCGGATGCGCCGTTCATCATGCCGATTACCGACCCCACCGTTGCGCCGTTGCAGTCGGTGTCAAAGGCGGACTGGACGGCCAGGCAGACGGATTTTCCGAAATCCTGCTCCCCGTAGAGCAGCGCCATCGTGACGATCATGGCGTTGGAAATGGTGTGGCACCAGTCGTGGGGGTTGTGCTCGTCCCAGTGGGCGTGGATGTATTTGATGGCTTCCTTGGCGGAAACGCCTTTGCGCCGCCAGGAGAGGACGTCCTCCACTGCCCTGGCAAGACGGCAGTTTTCCGGGATCTGAGACAGCCCCGCCCGAATGACCTCCTCCGTATCCCCGGCGGAAGCGGCGGCGGCAATCATGGCGGACGCGAACATCTCGCCGTAAATGCCGTTTTTCACATGGGAAATGGAAGCGTCGCGCCAGGCCATTTCCGCGGCGCGCTCCGGATTGCCGGGGTTTAAATACCCGAAGAAATCCCCCCGGATCTGGGCGCCGATCCACTCCCGATAGGGGTTGCAGAACAGGGCGGTCTCCGGGGCGTACATCCCCATGGCGGCGTTGCGGTAGGCGGCGCGCTCCGCCGTGCAGGCGGCAAACATGGGCAGCCAGGAAAGCCAGCCTTCCAGCACGTCGTTGGGGCGGAAGTCCGGGCCGTAGGTTTTGACCAGCTTGAGGGCCAGCACCGTGTAGTTGGTGTCGTCGTCCGCCGGCGCGCAGTCGTCCAGCGTGTCGGCCCAGCAGGAATGAAGCCGGTCCCCCAAAAGAGCCGGAACGGCGTCGTCAAAATCCCGGCGCATTATGTAGCGGTCCATGGGATAGTTGGCGCTGCGGCGGAGCAGGGGGACCAACGTTTCGCTGCGCATCCCTTCCACCGGCTTCCCCAGCAGGCAGCCGCTGATCCGCCCCGCCCATGCCCCGGCAATCCGGTCGGGCAGCGCCGCTTCGTCCGGCTTCGGAAGCTGCGGAGGGGTCTGGGACCTTGCTTCCAGAATTCCGGCCAGCCCGGAGGGCTCGTCGTAAGGATATTCGGCCCGGACAGGCGCATCAAGGAGCTTTTTGCGCAGCTCCAGGGCAATTCCGGCGCAGTCCTCCTGCTCCGCCCGCTTGGCCGCCCACCGGCAGATTTCCCACAGGTCCTCCACCTCGCGCCCCTCATCCATGGCCTGCCGCCACTCCAGCGGAAGTTCTTTCGCATATTGCATCCAAGCCTGTTGTTCCAGCATGGGTTCCACATCCTTTCCGATTTGCCTTTATTATAGCAAAATCAAAATGTTCCGTCAATAAAATTTATGCAAATTTTCTCATTCTTCCCCCTGCGCGCGGAAATTACGGAAGGAGAAGGCGGTTTCCGGAGCGGGTTCATCGCAGCCGGGAAGGGGGACTTCCGGCTTGTCGTCCGGGATGTCGTCCAGGGTGGGGGAGTGCCGCCGTTCGCCGGTGCGCAGGATGAACCGGGAGACCTCGTTGACCGCAGCCATGAAAATCAGCGAATCCGAAACCAGCGCCCCGTTGACCCACAGGGAATAGCGGAAGGTGCGGCAGTCCAGAGAAATCCGGATGTCATAGCTTTCCCCCGCCCGGTACTCCGTCATGGGCAGTTCACAGACGGTGCGGGCGTAGAGCTTGCCGTCCGGCCGGAAAACGAGGCGCACGGCGGGAGTTTCCCGGGCGTCGGTGAGCTCGATGAACAGGCTGCCGCAGTCGTTCTGCGCGGGCGCAACGCGGAAGGAGACTTCCTGCCGGGGAGCGGGCTTCAGAATCCGTTCCGCGCGGCAGTAGTCGTAAGGCTCCCGGTCGGAAAGCAGCAGCGCCCCGTTTTCCGCCCGGATGCGGGCAAATTTGGGGCAGTAAAGGTTCCAGTTTTCCAAAGCGGCGGGATCGGAGAAATCCTCCCGGATGACGGCAGCTTCTTCCTCCCCCCGGATGGGAACGGGGATGCGGGCAATCCAGATGTCCTCCTTGTTCACCGAGTAGGCGACCCACAGATCCCCGTCCGGCGGCTGGGGCAGCCCCTCGGAAATGCCGCGCATGTACTGGGGCCCCAGGTCCTTCCAGAACCCTTTGAACCGCATGGGGGGGACTTCCCCGTGGACCAGCCGCATCCGGTCAAAATCCAGCCCGTCCTCCGATACGGTGACGCAGAGGGGGTAGCGGTGCTGGGTTTCCAGGGTCGGGTCGTAGACCATGGCGAATTTCCCGTCGGCGGTGCGGCAGCCCCACACCTTCTGGCCGCTCATGACCAGGGAGGGGGAGACGGAAACCGGCCCCCAGGTTTTGCCCCCGTCGTCGCTGCGGGCGGTGCGGGAGTGCTTCCACAGGCCGATAACGGTGTCCCCGTCGATGTGATACCAGCAGAAAGCCTGGTTGGAGCCGCCCGCCGGGTGCTTGATTTGGATGATTTCGTCGGCGTCGCCGTTTTCCTCCGCCCACTGCTGGACCGCCAGCCGGTCGTTCAGCAGCTCCCGGCAGGCCGCCCGGAACCCCTCGTCCGGGCATTCCTCAAAAAGCGGGTAGCGCAGCTGGGATTTGTCCCACCCCGCCTGCCAGCAGGGGCGGATAAAATAAATGTCCCCCAGCGTTCCGTCGGGGAAAAGCTCCCGGACCACCCGGCCGATGCCCCGGCCGTCCCAGGGGGTGAGCCAGGGCTCCGGGCTGAAGCCGTAAAAGCCCAGCACCAGCATCCGCCCGGAGGAGGCGAGGTAAAAACTCATCCGCTGATGCATCACGGCATAGGAAGCGCCGTCGAAGGTGTGGGTTTCCCCCTTTTCATTCCGGATGGTGCAGGCGGGGATTGGATATTCCGGGAAGGAGATTTGGAAATCCTCCCAAACCGCCCCGTCCGGGGAGGACGCCAGCACCGAGCGGCCCGCGCCGGTGTGTTCGTCCTCGGGGGTGATGAGGTACTGAATGTAAAACCGCCCGGCGAACCACACCGGGTCGGCGGCATGCTTATAGGTGCAGCCGGTCCCGTCGTCCAGCTCCGGATGGGTCCGGTTGGCCCGGGCTGCCTGGTAGCATTTGACCCCCTTTGCGGGGAAAATCTGGCCGTGGTGATAGTCGCAGTTGGGGTGGATTTTGCCCACATAGCGGGGCAGTCCTTCTTTTTTCAGCATGGCGAAGCCTCCTTGCAGCGGATATTTCTGCCTTTATTGTAGCATAAATCCGCCCAAAAGGGAAGAAGCTCCCTCAAAGGAACAGCCCGCCGATCTGCGCCGCCGCAAAACAGAGGGCAAACCCCGTGCATGTTGGGATGAGAAAAGCCAGCGCGGTCCATTTGAGGCTTTTCGTCTCTTTGTAAACTGTCAGCAGGGTGGTGGAGCAGGGCCAGTGGCAGAGGGAAAACAGGATGGCGCACAGCGCCGTGACCCAGGTCCAGCCGTTGGCGGCCAGCACGGCCCCCAGCTGGGCGGCGCCCCCGATGTCCGTCAGGACGCCGGAGGAGGTGTAGGCCATCAAAGCAATGGGCAGGACGATTTCATTGGCGGGGAACCCCAGGATAAAGGCCATGAGCAGCACCCCGTCCAGCCCGAAAACCCGCGCAAACGGGTCCAGGAACCCCGCGCAGGCGGCGAGCAGGCTCTCCCCGCCCACCGTGATATTGGCCATCCCCCAGATCACCAGCCCCGCCGGGGCCGCAACCGCCGCCGCCCGCCCCAGCACAAAAAGGGTCCGGTCCAGCAGCGAGCGGACAATGACCTTCCCCACCTGGGGCCGGCGGTAGGGAGGAAGCTCCAGCGTAAAGGCGGAGGGGACGCCCTTCAGGATGGTGGCCGACAAAAGCCGCGACACGCCGAAGGTGAGCAGCACCCCCAAAAGCACCACCCCCGCCAGCATCAGCGCCGCAAGCGCCGACCCCCATCCGCCGCTCCCGGCAAAAAAGATGGTGATGAGCACCAGCAGCGTGGGAAACCGGCCGTTGCAGGGGACAAAAACGTTGGTGAGGACCGCCAGCAGCCGCTCCCGCGGGGAATCGATAATCCGCGCGCCGGAAACCCCCACCGCGTTGCAGCCGAACCCCATCATCATCGTCAGACACTGCCGTCCGCAGGCCCGCGCCTTCTGAAACCAGCGGTCCAGGTTGAAGGCCACCCGGGGCAGATAGCCGAAATCCTCCAGCAGGGTGAACAGCGGGAAAAAGATGGCCATGGGCGGCAGCATCACCGACACGACCCAGGCGAGAATGTGGTACATCCCATCCACCGCCAGCCCCGTGAGCCACCCCGGCGCGCCCAAGGCCGAAAGCCCCGCCCGCATGGGCTCCTCCAGCCCCAGCAGCAGCTCCGAAAGCATCCGGGAGGGGAGGTTCGCGCCCGCCATGGTAATCCAGAACACCGCCGCCAGCAACAGCAGCATCACCGGCCCCGCCGTCCGTTTGCCGGTAAAAATCCGGTCCAGGCGGCGGTCCCGTTCCATGGGGGCGGGAGGGGCTTTCACCGCTTTCCAGCAGATTTCCTCCGCCCGCAGGACATACCCCGCCTTGAGCGCGTCCCGCAGCTTCCGGCCGAACAGCCCCTGTTCCTCCAGATAATGCCGCGCTTTCCAGACCGCCCGGGAAACCGCCGGGTCCTCCAGCAGCGGGAAGCCCAGAAACGCCTTAGCCCGCTCCAGCAGCTCCGTTTCCTCCGCCAGAATCCGCAGCGCCAGCCACCGGGCGGGCAGCTTCCCCGAAAGCCGCCCCTCCAGCGCGGGGACCAGCCCGGAAAGCGCTTCCTCCACCGCCGGGAGCATCCGGACGGGATGCGGCGCGGCGGGCGCTTCCAGAACCTTTTCCACTTCCGCCATCAGGCTGTCCAGCCCCTTTCCGCTCCGGGCGCTTGCGCCCACCGCCGGGACCCCCAGCTCCCGGGAAAGGGCCTCCAGGTCCACGCGGATTCCCTTCTTTTCCGCCTCGTCCATGAGGTTGACGCAGAGCACCGCCCGCCCGGTGAGCTCCAGAATCTGGAGCGCCAGCGTCAGGTTCCGCTCCAGGACCGAAGCGTCGCAGACAATGACGGCGGCGTCCGGCCCCCCGAAGCAGAGGAAATCCCGGGCCGCCCGCTCGTCGTCGGACTGGGCGTCCAGGGAATAGGCCCCGGGAATGTCCGTCAGGGTGTAGCGCCTGCCCCGGTATGTACACTGCCCGGCGGCGTTGGAAACGGTTTTCCCCGCCCAGTTGCCGGTGTGCTGGTGCAGGCCGGTGAGGGCGTTAAAAACTGTGCTTTTCCCCACGTTGGGGTTTCCCGCCAGCGCAATGACCGGCTCCTGCCGGCCATTGGCGGACAGCGGGGGGATGGAGAATTCCGTCATGCTGTATCCGACCTTTCCGTAATCTGCGTGTTCAGCGGGGGAGGGGGGCGGCCAGGATTCCGGCGCTGTCCCGGTCCCGCAGGGCAATCACCGCGCCGCGGATGTCGTACGCGGCGGGGTCCCCGCAGGGGGCGCGGTGCAGGCAGCGGACGCGGGTGCCTTCGATAAGGCCCAGGTCCAGCAGCCGCCGCCTCAGCTCCCCCGCCACCTCCAGCCGCACCACCCGGGCGCTCTGGCCCGGCCCCATGCGGTTCAGAGGCTGGATGCGTTCATTCATAAGGGCCAAAACCTTTCTGTAGCAGGATGCTGTTATTACCATATGCGGCGGGGGCGGCGGCGGTGCCTGCGGGGCGGATAGGGCGGATTTCTGCGGAAAAAATCACAAGCCGCGGCAGATTTGCGCTCTGCCGCGGCTTGTGGAAGGTTGGGGGTTGTTTTTAGCGAAGAACAGATCTCATACAAAAAGATCTTGCTGCTCCTTCAATAGTATTTGTTAGTTCTGTCATTGTTAAGGTGAGTATGGCAGGTTTCTTCCAATGTTTCAATTTTATCACCCTTTCTTTAAATATTTACTCAGAACCTTTATGATTGATTCAAAGTATTGTTCGTTTAAGCTGTAAAATACCGTTCTTCCTTGATTGCGAGTTTTAACCATGTTATATCGCATCATCATTGTTAGGTGATAATATGCAGTTGATCCCGAAAAATTAAGTAGTTTTTCTAGGTCTTTTATGGTAACTTCTTTTCGTTCTACTAGCAAATTTAAAATATCAATTCGATTTTGCTCCGTTATAATGTCACCGAATTCCTTTAAGCTAGGTTGATGTCTTTGAGAAAAAAAGGTTAAAATGCTGTCATGATAATCGTAACCTAACAGGATTGTGGTGCATTCAGATTGGACAAACAGACATACGCAATTTTTATTTAGCAAGCATGTTGAAATATAGATTTCATTATTTGCTTCCGTAGCTAAAAAATCAATGTTTCTAAATTCCTTCATTTCTTGGGCAAATATATTAAAGTCAAATTCATTTTGCATATCTACTATTTGCTGATAATTCTTTGCATAATATTGTGACAATAATAATTCTTTTGCCATTAGTTCATATATCAGTTTTTGAATAATCGGCTCTGGATTGACTAAAAAGGAATACAGCTTTCGTTTAATGGTTTCATCATATTCATCAGCCGTATCAATTCTTTTTGACATTTCAAGAATTGAATTTTTTTCCTTCACTATATCTTTATGATTCATATTAGGAAAATAAAATTCAATTAGATTTTCAATTAAGCGTTCGTGGTCTGAAAGTTCCTGTAAAAGAAAATTAAAATCAAAATCATTTGAAAAATGATTTTGATATGGATTAAAATAATAGGTTGGTAGAAAACCCCTACTATTCTTTCGTAAATGAAAAAATAACTCCAATTCACTTGGAATGGGTGAAAAATCTTGTAAAATTTGGTTTTGGAAAGTTAAGTCACTTTCCACTTTATTCATATTTGCATCTAAATCAAAACGTTCTTTTCGATTAAAGTACAAACTGAATATATAAAACAAATCATATACGTATCCAGGGCCCTTTACGAACTTGAATGGACGCATAATTCCTTCCCCGCTTTTTATTTTCAGTATAGCATAAACTTCGCGCAAAATCAACCGCAATCGTAAGATTTCTATCAAGAAAATCGCAAAAAAATCAAACATCGGGCAATTTTTTCGGCCGTTTCCCCTATTGTTTTCAATATGCATTTTGCGGCAGTTATAGAAAATCAACCCTGTTTATGCTATAATACGGGGGAAAGAAGGTGCTCCCCTTGACGACATACTGCCTTTGCGAACCCTGCCGGACCGCGTATTCCATCCGGACGGACAGCGCCCGGCTGGCCGCGCTGCTCCGTTTGCAGTACGGGGAATATTTTTACCCCGGCCGCGCGGAAGGGTTCCCCATTTCCGTGACCGAAACGGGCGGACGCTTTGAAATCCGCACGCCGCAGGGCGTCCGCACGGCCCAATTTCCTTTGCAGGCCATCGACGACATCCTTTTTGAGAACACCCGCTTCGACGGGGACATTTTCGCCCTCCACGGCGCGGCCGTCGAATGGAACGGGACGGCCTGCCTGTTCCTCGCCGCCACGACCGGCGGGAAAACCACCCTCGCGAGCTACCTGACCTCCCAGGGCTTTGGGTACATCACGGACGACTGCATCCTGCTGGAGCGGGAGAGCTTCCGCGTCCGCCCCTGCTGCACCCCCATCCACCTGCGGGAAGGCGGGCTGGAGGTGCTCCGCCGCCGCCGCGCCGTGCCGGAGAGGCTTCGGCTGCTGGACGACGGCGCGGTGAAGCGGTACGTCTACACCCCCCGCCGCCGCGCCGGATGCGCCCTGCCTCTGGGGGCAATCTATTTTATTCAGAGGACGGAGGGCGAAAACAGCCTGCTCCCCATGACCGCCACCGAGCGGATCACCGAGCTGATGAAAGCGCCGGTCACCGACTACCCGGTGAATGCGGAATACCTGAAATTCCTCTCCCGGCTGGCGAAGGAAAAGTGCGGGCGGCTGCTTTACAGCGAGATGGATTTTGCGGCGGAGGTGATGCAAAACGGATAGCGCGATGATGATAAAGCTGCTGGAAGCGATGCTCCGGCAGAAGGGCCGGGCGGAAATCACCGTCACCGGCGTCAGCATGGAGCCTGCCCTGCGGGAAGGCGACCGGATTGAGGTCCGAAGGGGCGGGGATTACGCGCCCGGCGACATTCTGGTGTATCCCTATAAGGGCGGCGAGCTGCTGGTGCACCGGCTGCTGAAAAAGGAGGGGCGGTGCTTCTGCAAGGGAGACAACGCCTTCCGGCTGGAGGACGTGGAGCCGGAGCAGATTTTCGGAAGGGTCGCTGCGGTAAACGGCGTGCCGGCCGGGAGATGGCCCGCGTGGAAGATTGATTGGTCCTACCGGGTGAACCGGATGTTCATAAAATGCCGGTACGACCCGGAAAAAACCAAACAGACAGAGATTTGGCGGCTTTACCGGCTGCTGATTTTAGGAAAAGGAGACGAGACTATGAAATTCCGGAAAAACAAGAAGATGGATTACATCCAGGCAGACGAAACCTCTTTGGCGGTGTTCGACCCGGAGAGCGGGGACACCCATTTCTTCGACGAGACGGGGATTGACATCCTGAACCTGCTGGACGAGCCCCGGGACCTGGAGGAGCTGCTGAAGGGGCTGTGCGAAATTTACGATGCGCCGCCGGAGGAAATCCGCGGGGACGTTCAGGAGTTCCTGGCGGAAGCGGCGGAGAAAAAGGTCGTGGAGCTGCTGTGAACATCCGGACCGTTTATGTGGAAATCACGAACCAGTGCAACCTGAACTGCCGGACCTGCTACAACCGGTCCGGCCTCAACCGCACCCGGCGGGAAATCAGCGCGGAGGAGCTCAGAGGGGTGATGGAGGTTTTTCTCCCCTACGGGCTGCGGCGGCTGCTGATTTCCGGCGGGGAGCCGCTTCTGCACAGCGGCATCGAGGAGGTCCTGGACCTTCCCGGCTGGTATCCGGAGCTGTCCTTCGGGATTGTGACCAACGGAACCGTGCCCTGCCCCAAATTGAACGAAGTTCTGGCGCAGAATCCGGGGATGACCGTCCAGGTCAGCCTGGACGGCTCCGGCGAGGAGCAGAACGCCCGGACCCGGGGGGCCGGGAACTTCGCGAAGGCCGCCGCTTTTGTCAAAAATCTTCCCCCAAGGGAGGAAAAGCCGCTGTTAAAGATGGTGATTTCCCGGCGAAACCTGGAGGACGTGGAGCCGTTTTACCGGAGGGCGCTTTCGCTGGGGGCTGTGCCGGAGTTCGCCTTTCTGTTCCGCGCCGGAAACGGCTGCGAGGGCTGGGAGGAGGAGTGCCTTTCGGCCCGGGAGCAGTTTGCGGTGCTTAAGCTGGTGGACCGCTTGAACCGCGAATGCGGGACGGAGGCTTTTCTGCCGCTCTGCACCAGCCGGTGCCCCTACTCCAAGGAGCTGGAGGACCTCTCCCTCTGCGTCAAAACCGACGGCTCCATCCAGCCCTGCCAGACGCTGTACGGCGAAGAATACGCGCTGGGAAACGTCTTTGCCTTCTCCCCCGCGGCCTTTGAAGAGCGGCTGCGGGAGACTGCGGTGGTTGCCCGCAGGCGGCTGACGGCCGATTACGGGTGCGGAAGCTGCCTGCTCTCCGCGGCCTGCGGGAGGGGGTGCATGGCGCAGGCCGTCAACCTCCACGGCGACCCTCTGGCGGACGACGGGGACTGCGCGCTGCGGAAATTACAGGCCGTCGGCTACTACTTGAAGGATGTGAGGAAAACAAAATGAATCGGGAAAATCTGCTGCGCCTGCTGGCGGAAACGCTGGAAAGGCCATATGAGGAGATTGCCGCCCTGCCGGACGGCGCGTCTCTTGCGGATATGGGGCTGGACTCCATCCGCTTTATCCAATTTGTCGTCCGGCTGGAAGAGGCGGAGGGCATCGAAGTGCTGGACAGCGACCTGCTGCTGTCCAATTTTGAAACGGTGGGCTCCATCCTGCAAACAATGCGCAAATATGAAAAGCCCCTGAAAAAAGCGCTGGTGCTGGACTGCGACGGGGTGCTTTGGCGCGGCGCCGCCGGGGAGGAGCCGCTGGCGATAGATGAAAGCTGCGCGGCGTTCCAGAACACGGTCAGGCGGCTTTCGCACAGGGGCGTCCTGCTCTGCCTTTGCAGCCGCAATACCGCGGAAAATATTGCGGAAGCCTTCTCCGCGCTGGATATGCCGCTGAAACGGGAGGATTTCGCCGCCGTCCGCACCGGCGTCACGGACAAGGCTGCGGCGCTGGCGGACATTGCGGCGGAGCTCCATATTTTTCCGGACAGCCTGGTGTTTGCCGACGACAGCGAGTATGAGCTGGGGCTTGTCCGGGCCCTCCTGCCGGAAGTGGAAACGGTGAAGGCGGACGGGAGCGCCCCGGACTGCGGGGAGGAGCTGGAGCTGCTGTTCCGGGCCCTCCCGCCCACGGAACTGGACCGCGTCCGGCTCCATCGGGAGCAGAAGGAGCGGGAAAAGGCGCGGCTGTCCTGCAAAACGCCGGAGGAGTACAACCGCTCCCTGGAGACGGTTGTGCGGTGCGGCGCTGCGGGGGAGGGCGAGCTTCCGCGGATAGCGGAGCTTTCCCGGCGGACCAACCGCTGCAACCTTTCCGACCGGCGCTATACGGAAGAGGAGCTGCGCCGCCTCCTGCGGGAGCCGGACGTCCGCATCCTTTCGCTGTCCGCCGCCGACCGGTACGGCGATATGGGGCTGGTGGGGGCGGCTGTGCTCCGGGAGGAGGGCGAGGCTGTGACCATCGAGAGCTTCTTCCTGTCCTGCCGGGTGTTCGGCAGGGGCTTCGAGCAGTCCCTGCTGGAGCGGGCCAGGGAGGCCGCCGGCGGGAAAATACTGCGCGGCGTTTTCCGTGAAACGCCGAAAAACCGCGGCTGCGCGGCGTTCTATGAAGAAAACGGGGTGGAGCGGATATGACGGATGCGGATACCCTCCGCGCTGTGGCGGAGCTGGCCAAAGGCGGGAAGGGAAGCCCGGAACTGGCGCCGCTTCTGGAGCGGAGCGGATGCTTCTACCTGCTTTCCCGGCTTGGAAAAACCGGGAAGCTCCAAAGGGAAACGGTTTTCAACGCCCTCTGCGCAAAGGAACGGTACCGCGCCTGCGCGCCCGTCCTGGAAAAGATGGAAGAGGCTTCGATTCCCTATGCGGTGATAAAGGGGGCGGTTCTCTCGCAGGCGGCCTACGGCTCGGTTTCTTTCCGCCATTCCAGCGACCTGGACCTGCTGGTGAGCCGCAGCCGGGCGGACGCGCTGAAAAGCATCCTGCTGGAAAACGGCTTTGTCCAGGGGCGGGTGACGGACGCGGGCATTCTCCCATATTCCCGCCGGGAGATTATCTTTCAGGCCGGACTCAGCCATCAGACCGCGCCATTCGTCAAGCATACGGGGAACCCCCTTTGCCCATACGTCAATGTGGATGTCAACCTGGACCTGTTCTGGGGGGAGAGCAGGCGGAAAGCCGACATGGATTTTGTCCTTTCCGAAACGGAGGAGGCCGAGGTCTGCGGCGTCCGCATCCGCAAGCTGCCGCCCGAGATGGAGTTTGTGTCCCTGTGCCTCCATCACTATAAGGACATGAATTCCCTTTACCTGCTGATGCGCGACGGGCTGCGGCTGGACGAGTTCTGCGACCTGTATTTTTACTTAAAGCGCGTCCGTCCGGACGTTCCGGGGCTTCTGTCCGCCGCGGAACGCCTGGGCGCGGGGGCGTACCTCTATTACTGCCTGTTTTACACCGGCCGGATTTTTGAGGACCCCCTTTTGGAGCCTTATCTGGACGCTTTCCGTTCCCCCGAAGGGGAGGCGGTTTTGGAGCGGTACGGCCTTGCGGAGGACGAATACGCCCGGTGGGAGATGCCGTTCCCGGAACGCCTTCTGTCCGGCCGCCTGCCGGAATACCTGGGCAGCCTGCTGGGCGAAGAAAAGCGGCAGAAGGTGCTGCTCAACCGGGAAATGATGGAATAGCGGCCGCAAAACGGAGGGAGAAAGCCTTGCAGAAGATACTGCCTTTTCAACATAAGCCGCCGCTCAGCTACGACCCCACCGTGGACGAGCTGCTGGGAATCCTGTCGCTGTACCCGGCGCTTTACGAGCAAAAAACGGCGGATAATTTTATTGATACCATCATCTATGACAACGATATTGCGGACAACGTGAGCTTTTACGGCCTTGCGGAAGCCGTCGCGAAAGACTGCCTGCTCTGCTTTTCCATGCCCTTTGAAATCGCGCGGTTTTCGATTTCCGACATCTGCGGTTATCTGGTTCAGATGCTGGACCGGGACTACTATGTCCATTTTCTGTGCGACACCTATTGGGTCCGCAATTATATTGCCTGCGGGAAAGCCCACGTGGAGCACGCGCCGCTGATTTACGGATATGACTCGGAACAGCGGCATTTCCTGGCGCAGGATTATTTCGATTTTCAGCGCAGAAGCGAGCAGCCAATTTCGTTTGCGGATATAGAGGCCAGTTATCGAAACGGCGCTTTTATCAAGCGGCCGGATGAGCACGCAATGCTCAATTCCTGCGTCCTGTACGGCGTTAAGCCCGTTTGTGTCAAGGCGAAGGAGCCGAACCTGGCGAAGATTAAGCAGAGCCTGATCAATTTCCTGGACTGCTGTCCCTACGCAAATACGGAAAGGGAGGGAATCTTCTACGGCATCCGGTTCATAGACATCCTGGCCCGGCGGTACCGGGACGACCCCGGCAATATTTCCCTGAAACATTGCCATTTCCTCTACTGCCACATCCGATTGATGGCGGACCGCGTGAGAATCCTGCAAAAAAGCGGGAGCCTGCCTCCGGGGGAGGAGCCGGCGGCATCCCTGGACGGGATGGCTGTCTATGTCCGGAATCTGGAGATGCGGCTGCTGAAAAGCAGAATGTCGCCCAGGGCCAAAAGCGTGCCCTACGGCCGGGAATTGGGGGACATAAAGGAACGGTACGCGCAGCTTATTGAGGAAATCCTTCGGCTGATGCCGTGAACCGAACGATTGCAGAACGGATCAAAAAATACAGAAAGGAGTAAATCGGGCATGGATGCTGTCAAGCTGGATATCTGCGAACCGTTTATTCTGACCATTCCGGACGAATGCGTCCCCTTCCTGATTCTGAAAAAGGGGTCCAAGCCGTTTGACAAATTCGTGATGGAAAATTACATCAGTTTCCACGCCTATGATTACCAGAACGATACGTCCGACGGCTTCTGCCTCCGCTTTGAAAATTATATCGCCTGGGAGACCTTCGGCGGGTTTTCCTCCCTGCACGTCCCGCTGAGCCTGCAGAAAAACCTCGGGGACCCCATTGGCTTTCTGACCGACGCGTTGGAGCGGGGCTATATCCTGATGTGCGATTACAACACCTTCTGCGTGGAGGCGGCCAGCAGCGGCAAGCCCCGGGGCCACCGCGTCATCCTTTACGGCTGCGACCGGGAAAAAAGGCGCTTCTTTTGCCGGGATTTCATCCGGGGTTCGCTGCGGCCGTTTGAGGCGGGCTTTGACGAGATGGGGCGGGCGCTTCAGGATTATCCCTGGCCCGGGGAGGAAAAGGGAGGCATCCTGGGGCTTCGATACGACGGGGATTTTGAAAGCGGGAGTGTGTCAATCTGTAAGCTTTACACCGCGCTGTGCAGCCTGTGCAGCAGCGATCTGCTTCAGCGGAACAACGGCGTGGAGGCGTTCGGCCGCAGGGCCCTGTCCGTTTTCCGCGGGGGCATCCTGCACTATTCCTCCCCGGAGGAGCAGGCTTACCGCTGTTCTTATTGGATGAACTATGTGCGGGAAAGCTGCAAGCTGATGGAATACCGCCTTCAGTACCTGAAAAACTGCGGCCCGGGCTGCGTTTCCCCCGGGACGGAGGAACGCTTCCGCGCCGCCCGGCAGAGCGTCGAGGCGGCGTTCATGAAGCTCCTGAAATATGAATACAAGCAGCGCGTGGACCGCGCCTTTCTCGAAAGCACCGCGGAAAGCTGCGGCGAAATTGAGGAGGCGTACATGGAGTTTGCCGGGAGCCTGCTGGAGGACTGCCGCGCGCTTCTGAAAGCGGGCGTGACGGAAATCGAGCAGTCGCGTCTGTATGCGTCGGCGGAGCGTTATTCGGGCGCGTGATTGCACGGCTATTGCCGTCCTATAAAAAGCAGGGAAAGCGCCGGTTTTATCAGCCGGCGCTTTCCCCATGCCCTCCGCTTTTTGTCGGATGATGTCGCGAATCGTCAAAACAGCGCGATATTTCCATATAATGGAAGTATCAATACAAGAAAGGGCGTTTTCATCTTGACAAAGTCAGAATCCCTGATTCGATCGATAATCGGCCCTGTGAAAATGGATGTGCGGCCGCTGGCATTTTCGGTGGAAGTGATGGAGAAACTGCTCTTTTCGGAAAACCGCGCTGTGGACGAGGTCCATGTAACCAAGCACATCTATCCCGAGGTTGCGAAAAAATTCACCAAGACAGACGGCGCCGCGGCGCGGCAGGTGGAACGGGCCGCCAATTACTGCTGGGACAATATGAATCCCGACCAAAAGAAGAAATACATCGGGCGGCTCATTATCGACATCCGCCGGCCGGCCGACATGATCGCTTATTTTGCCTTTTATCTCCATTTTGAACGGCCGTTTTTCCAGGTTGTGGAGCAGAATCCGGAGATTCTTTTTTAGGACCCATCCGGCCGCAAAATCAAATGCGCTCCGTTCTCCGGGCATGGGCTGGGATACCCGGAGAATGAGGCGCAGCAAACGGCGGCCCCGGCAGCAATGGAACAGCCGGGGCCGCAGAGATGGATTTATATGGGGGTTAATCTGTGCAGGGAAGCTCCGCTCTGGCAATGGCGTCGGTGACAAACTTGTCCACGGTGATTTTCCATTCCTCCACCATGACCAGCCCGGTTTTCCGCGCCTGTTCCGCAAATTTCCCGATCCGCCGGAGTTTTTCCTCCCGGCTGCCGTATTCCAGAACAATGCCGGCGTAGTAAACCGGCAGGGCGGCGGTTTTGACCCGGAACTGGGTATCCCGGTCCCCTTCCGCGGCGGCAATGGCCTCTTCAAAGAGGGATTCATACCGGCGGAACAGCTCTTCCCGCAGGTAGGTGTCCTTGGCGTCCAGCGGGCCGCCGAAAATGTTCAGCTCGCCGCCGGCTTTTTCCATTTCGTCGTGGATGAGGTCGATATATTGGAGGATCAACGGCCCCGCCTGCTTGTAATAGCCGTTCAGAAAATCAATCATGACTTCCCGCTCGTTGATATACGGGTCCCACATGAGCTTGGCCAGCAGGTAGCCCCGCAGCTCGTGGAATTCCCCGCCGATTTCCCGGTTGCACTGGCTGAACAGGGAACGGACGTTGTTTTCAACGAAAAACCGGATGTTGGGGCCCAAAACCCGCAGGTTGGGGAAGGGGCTGACCAGATTGCGGAACTGGATGCAGTAGTCCCATAAAAAGACGTTTTGGCAGATTTCCTTCCAATCCAGCAGCTCCTGGCGGGAGCCGGCGGATTTTTCGTCGGTTTCGATGGGAAGGCCGCGGTTTGCTTCGATGTTGCAGAGCATGATGTGGACGTTGTCCCCGGGCCGGGTGACGGCCGGAGCCTTCCGCGTGTACCAGTAAGCCAGAGTGGAAATCACCTTGTCGGGGAAGTGTTCGGCGATGCGGTTGACAAAATTCAGCACCGACCCGATGGGGGAGCCGTCCCGTTCGTTCATCTCCCGGCATTTTTCGCACTGGCAGTAGGCCGCGTTGTCGTTCTGGGAAACGGACCAGTATTTCGCATCCGGCTTTTCCGCCATGTGCTTTTTGAGATTTTTCAGGACGATTTCAAACACATCCGGATTGGACAGGCAGAGCTGGGCGTTTTCTCCCACCCGCTTGCCCTCGTAAAGGGCGAAGTATTCCGGATGCTCGTCAAAATACTCCTCCGGCGGACAGAGGGTGTAAAAGGAGTGGCACCAGAAGCCCCAGTTTTCATCCCGCTTGGAGCTGGGCGTCATCTTGTGCTTTTCGGCGAAGTCCGGGTCGCTGTAATCCCGGTAGAGGATTTCGCGGTATTCCAGCACGGGGGAGAAATGATATTCCTCAAAGCATACAGTGAGGTTGGCGTCAAAGGGGATGTATTCGTAGGAGCGGGAGTAATACCGGCAGCCGGCAATCCGCTCCAGCCAGTCGTAAACGGCGTAAACCATGGCCTGCTCGCTGCCGGCCTCGATTTCGATGTCCTTGTCATAAATCCGGTAGCAAAAGCCGCTGGCGCCGTGGTCCACGTTTTTGAGCACGATGCTGGGATTGACGGTGGTGGTCTCCTGGATTTTAAAAACCGCGTCGGTGATTTTCCGGAGGTATTCCGCAAGGATTCCGGCGGCGCGCGGGTATTCTTTGGAGACAATCACCACATTGGCGTTTTTGTTTTCCGCAATGCAGATGGGTTTGCTTAAATTCATCCGTATCAGCTCCTTTTCCTGCTTTGAGATTATTGTAAAATAAAAACAGAAAAAAATCAAGAAGATTTTGAAAACAAGGCGGACTGCTGCCGAATCCCCCGGGCGAGGCGCCGGCGCGGCTTCCGGCAGCAAAAAAGGGCGGTTCCCAAAAGGGAACCGCCCGAAATCCGGGAACCTGCCCGCTATCTGGAAGCCGCCGGATTTCCCCACTCTTCGCAGGGCTCCGCCGACAGTTCGTAACGGAGGACGCCGCCCGCCGTCAGCTCCTCGTAGGTCACATAGGGGCGTTCGATGGCTTTCCCGTTGAGGGTGACGCCGCGGATGTACCAATTTTCCGAAGGGTCGCAGTCGGTTTCAATGGTCAGGGTGCCGGCAACGGCGCAGCTGTGGTATTTGGGATCAAGCTTTACCGTCTGTTTTTGGAAATAGGGGGTGTTCAGGTCAAAGCGATTGCTGGCGGCGGCAGTGGAGTGGAACCCCAGCGCCGTCAGCACAAACCAGGCCGACATCTGCCCCACATCCTCGTTCCCGCAGTAGCCGAAGGGCCCCTCGTGGTACGCTTCATTCTGGATCCGCCGCACCCAGTACTGGGTGCGCCAGGGCTTCCCGGCGTAGTTGAACAGATGGGCCACCGTGTGGCAGGGTTCGTTGGAGTGGTTGTAGTTGTCGTTCCAGAGGGCGCTCAAATCCGCCTCGGACAGGAATTTTTCCAGCCGGCTGCAGAATTCCTCCGCGCCGCCCATCAGCTCCATGAGCTTCGGAATGTCGTGGGGGACAAACCAGCTCTGCTGGAAAATATTGCTTTCCACACAGCCCCGTTCATCGTAAAGGCCGCTTGTCTCCATCCAGTTTCCTTCCGCGTCCTTCCGGCGCATCCAGCCGGTTTCCGGGTCGAAGAGATTGCGGTAATTCAAAGACTGCTTGGCCAGCTTTTCCGCATCCTCTTTGTGGCCCGCCGCTTGGGCGAACCGGCTGATGCACCAGTCGGCGAAGGCGTTTTCCAAAGTGGTGGAAATATCCCCGGGGATGTAGCCGTATTGGAGCATTTCCTCCCGGCCGCTGCGGCCCGGATATTTTCCGTAAGCCGTATCCCGGCAGATTTCCCAGGCTTTTTGAGTGTCATAGTTCCGGATGCCCTTGCAGTAGGCGTCCGCCGTGATGATTGCGCCCGGGTCCCCCACCATGCAGCCGGTTTCGATGCCGAAAATTTCCCACCGGGGGAAGGGCCCATGGCTGTGCTCCGCGCTCTGGAGCAGGGAGCAGATCATATCGTTGACCGCTTCCGGCTGGAGCAGGGTCAGCAGCGGGAACTCGCTGCGGTAGACGTCCCACCCGCTGAACACCGTCCGGCAGAGGAAGTCGCCGGTTTTCTGGACGCTGCCGTCCGGGGCCAGGAATTCCCCGTTGCAGTCGGTGGAGATGCGGGGGTCCAGGAAAGTGTGATAGAGGCAGGTGTAGAATTTCTGCATATCCTTTTCCGGCCCTTCCGCCTGCACCGCGGAGAGTTGGGCGTCCCAGGCGGCCTGAGTATCTGCCGCGTACCGGTCAAAGTCCCAATGGGGCGCTTCCGCTTCCAGGTTTTCCCGGGCATTCTCCACGCTGACATAGGAAATCCCCGCCTTTAAGAGGATTTCTTCCCCTTCTTCTGTGGCGTATTCCGCGTAAAAGCCGCTGGTTTCCCCCCGGTATTCGGTTTTGGGGCCCAAATCCTTCCCGCTTTCCCAGACGCCGAATGTTTCAAAGGGGCGGCTGAATTTGGCGTAAAAATGCAGGGTGTAGGTCACATGGCCGTCGCCGTGGCCCCAGCCGCCGGCGGTGCAGGGGCAGTAAATGCTGCCCTCGATGGTATCCCTGTCCGTCACCCGGATTTCCTGCCATTCCGAATATCCGCCGATGCGCCGGGCCAGGTCGATGAGGACCCGGGCTTTGTCCGATTTCGGGAAAATCATCCGCATGATGCCGCAGTGGGTGGAAGCGGTGGTTTCCGCCCGGATATGATAGCGGTCCAGGGTCACGGCGTAATGCCCCGCCTGGGTCAGTTCCGTTTCGTGGCGGAATTCCGACTCCCGGCCGGGAGTCCCGGGCTGATACCGGCAGTGGGCGTTCAATCCGCTGTGGAAGGGGACGTCCCCGACCACCGGCATCACCTGGAAATTCCCCAGCTCCCCATACCAGCCGATGCCGGAAAGATGGTTGATGCTGAAGCCTTCGATTTCCGTGTTGTGGTAGCTGTAGCCGGGGCCGTTGTCCCCGCCGGTAACGGTGTCCGGGCTGAACTGGACCGCGCCCCAGGGGGCCGCAGCCCCCGGGTAAGTTTTGCCGCCGCCTGCGGGGACTGTCCCGGTGTAGCGGTCCGGGATGTCCGCCACCGCGCCGACGATGGTGTTGACATACTGATGGTACTTCATCTTCATTCCTTCTTTGGTTCCATATTGTACTGGCCGCCTGCGCGGGTTTCAAAGGTGTAAACCGTCCCGTCCCGGGTCTCCCGCAGTTCGCAGGGCACGGGCGCGCCGTTTTCCAGAACGGTCATGCCGGATTCCCACGGGCAGAGGACGGAGCAGGGCCGGCCTTTTTCGCTGGTCAGCGCGACGCCGCCAACGACGCCGTTTTTGAGCTCCGCGGAGACCACGAAAGCCCCGTATCCCCGGAGCCGGCAGAACGCCGCGTCCTTCTTACGCTCCCACACCGGGAAGAACCGCAGAATCCCTTCGTGGCTCTGGAACAGCATTTCATTGATGCAGCTGGGGACCGCGCTGCAGCACTCGATCCCGCCGCCGCCGTAATAGATGAACAGGTTCGGGAAGGAGTGGGTCAAAAACTGCTCTTTGAATTTGGTCAGAATGATCTCCGGGTCGTATCCCACCCGGGCCGCCGCCGTGAAGAAGGTGGGGAAGGCGTTGTAATCGGACCAGCGGTGCATGACCGTCACCGTATCCCGGGCAATTTCCAACAGCTTCTCATCAGAGGACAGGCCGATGGCTCCGGCGGGGAAGATGTGCTGGACGCCCAGGCTGTTGCCGTCGCACCAGTCCATCCCCCGCTCGGTGTAGCGGAACACTGTTTTCCCTTCCCGTTCCTGGGTGGGGAAATCGCTTAGGTGGGTGAGGATATGGTTCCATTTTTCCCGGCGGTCTGCGTCCTCTCCCAGATATTCCGAAATATCCAGCAGGCCCCGGAATACCAGCCGGAGCAGCCCCAGCGTGAGGATGGGGTTGAAGTCATCGCTGTAGTCCGGCGTGTCCTCGTCTACCCAGTCCAGCACGCCCTTGGCGGCGTAGCCGTTTTCGTGGATGCAGTCGTTGTAAATCACATACCGGCCGTCCTCGAATTTGAGATAATCCTCCCAGAAGTCCGCCACCTCCCGCAGATAGGGCAGGGCGTATTTCCGGGCGTAATCCGCGTCCCAGGTGCTGTAAAAACGCATGACCATATTGACCGCCGCGTAAGCGGAATTGGATTTCTGGCCCCAATAGGGGATTTCATGGTTTTCGGTGCCGTCTTTGTTGAACATGCGGCTGGTTTCCAGCCCCTTGGGGCCGATGCCAACCTTGGAATAAATTCCCCGGCAGCCCAGTTCTTCCCGGGCGTTTTTCCGGGCCTGGGGGATGTAGTCCATCAGCGGCTGGTCATAGGGGTCGGCCAGCGCCACCTTGTTGGAGGAATACACGCCCCACCAGGGAGCCTGGTAGTTGTAGTTCAGGTGGTAATCTCCCTGCCAGTTGGGCTTGTTGGTGGTAATCCAGCTGCCGAAGATGCCCGGGGCGAATTTCCCGGCCTTGCAGCAGCAGGCCATCAGGTAGTGGGAGGCATACCAGAATTTTTCCACCTCCGGTTCCGAGGGGATGGCGATGCCGGAGGTATTCCAGAAGTTTTTCCACCAGTCGAGATGTTCGGCGCGGTATTGTTCCAGCGCGTCCGGCGTAATGCCGCGCACGGCTTTTTCCGCCAGCGCGGGATAGTCGGGCGCGTCCTGGTTGGTGTACAGGGAAACGGCAAGGGTAATCCCCCGGCCTTCCCGCAGGACGCCTTCCGTGCGCTCCCATTCCAGCACCCGGCAGAATGCGGCCGATTTGGTATCCCATTCCATACCGCTGCCCACATAGTCCTTTGCCGCCGCAATCACGCTGCCCTCCGTTTTTTGGGAGCAGGCGGCGGCTTCATCCTCCATGGGCTCCAGCGCGACCGTCAGAGGGATATCCCCCTTTTTGGCTTCCAGCCGCAGCACAATGATGCTCTGCCGGTAGGGGGCGTAGGCGCTGACAGCCAGGCAGCGTTCTTCTGTGCTGAGCGCAATTTCCACGTCCGCCGTCCCGATTTTCTGCCGGGCGGAGAAGGCCGCGTTTTTGAGCGCCTCCGAGCAGATTTTCAGGGTCCCGAAGCATTTTACGCCGCAGACGCGCTCGCCCTTCTGGTTGATGTTGGCCGAGCTCCAGAAATCATTCTTGCTGATCCAGAAGGTCAGCGCCTCCGCGCTGCCGCCCGCCGTGACGCCGATGTCGCCGTTTCCGAAAAGGGGGCCGTCCGGTTCCCCGGCTGTCGGGGTTTTGACCGGGAACGCGCTGAAAACTCCCTCGTACTGCAAAACTTTTTCCTCTGGGTGGAACATGCTGAAATCCTCCTTTTTCATAAAACAAGGGCGGGCTTTCGGCCCGCCCCAAAAATGGAACTTATTCCGCTTCGACAATTGCCGCCGCTTTTTCGTTGTAAAGGTCTACTACCTGCTGATAGCCCATGCCTTCCACTGCGCTGACGTAGCTGTCCCACTCGGAGAGAGGACGGTCGCCGGTGATGAAGTCCAGCTTATATTCGTCCACCATGGTCTGCACGGCAGTCATAATGGTGGAGTTGTTCTGGGATTCCTCGGAGGTGAAGGTAATGGGGGGAGCGAAAACGTTCGGGTCAATCAGCTCGCTGTCCGGCCAGCTGAGATCCGGCCAGGCGGTTTCCCAAGGCGTTTCTACAACTTCGCCGTCAATGTAGCAGGCGTCGTTGGGAGCGAAATCCAACAAAGGCTTTGGTGTCAATTGCAAGCTGGAGGCCGGGACGGCTGCCGGCGCTGGCGCGCATTCCGTATTTATCGCCTGCGGACCAGGGATCATCGGCATTCTTGATTTCGTCGATAAAGGTGGGATCACCGTTTTCATCCCGGACGAAGGACTCGTCTTCAATTCCCCAGGTTACCAGTTCAACAACGTCATCCGTGTACTGAAGGTCGCAGAGTTTTACAATCAGGTCGACATACTCCGAATTGGAGTTAATTACCATGATTTCGCCGCCGATGGTCGGTTCATTGACGTTGGTTACCTGCTGCCAGGCCGTTCCCTGCTCAGGGTCGGTAGGCGCCAGTGCGTTGACCCAGTAGGCATCGGATTCCTCGTTGTTGTTCCGGTTTACATCGTCGTTAAACCATTCGCCCAAAGACATGAACACCTTGCCGGTCAGCATCTTCTGGTTGTGCATGTCCGAATCCTCGGTAAAGCTTTCGGGGTCCAGCAGGCCCTCGCTGTACAGCTTGTTGAGCCATGTCAGCATAGCCCGGTAATTTTCGGTAACGGGGCCGTATTCATAGGCTTCCCCATTCCAGAAAATCGCATCGTTGGTGTGATAAGTATAAACGGAGGTGTCGGCCCAGGTGCGGGTGACAGGGTAGGTATCAGGATACAGTTGTTTCAGCTGTTTGGCAGCCTCGTAAAATTCGTCGGTTGTTTCCGGAATCTTAATGCCGTTTTCCTCAAAGGTATCGTAACGGTAAGAAGCGACGGAATAGATGCCCAGCCCCTGCTCCAGTCTGGGAATTTCAACATTCTGGAATCCATAGAAATGACCGTCCGCGTCAAAAACCTTGCTTTCCCCGTAGCGGACTGTTTCCACGAAATCCATGTAGTTGGGCATGGAATCTGTGTATCCGCTCAGTTCCACAAAGAGTCCCTGATCCTGATAAGGCACAATCAGGTTTTTGTCCATCACTCGGAACAAATCCGGGAAATCGGCGGCTGCCAGTGCAATGTTAGCCTTTTCCGTGTATTCCGCATAAGGAATAAACTGCCATTCAAAAGTGATGTCGCAGCCCAGCGCCGCATCCATCTGCTCCTCCCAGGCCTGTCCCACAGGGGTCTCGTTGGGCAGAACGCCGAAATGCTGAATCATAATGCCGATGGTCGCGCTTTCCGGGATTTCTGCTTCCGTCGCGCCGGAGCTTTCCCCGGAACCGGTGGATGCAGCGGAGGATTCCCCGCCGCCTCCGCAGGAGGACAGCGCCATCGCCGCCAGCATGATGGAGGACAGGATCAGCGCCAGTTTCTGACTTCTTTTCTTCATAGTGGATTCTCCTTTTCTATTATACTAATCGGGCTGTTGAATGTCAACTAGCCTTTGATTGCGCCTAAGGTAACGCCCTTTGTAAAATATTTCTGCAGGAAGGGGTAAATAAAGGTGATCGGCAGCATGGCTACCACAATGACGGCCATCTGGACGGATTTTGCGTTGACGTGTATCTGGGCCATCTGCATTTTCATCGCCTGGTTCATGCTGCCGCCGATGCCGTCCGCCGCGTTGAACAGGTACCGCCGCAGGACCAGCTGCAGGGGGTATTTGAGCTCGCTGGACAGGTAAATCAGGGCGTTGAACCAGGAGTTCCAGGTTCCCACGATGGTAAAGAGGGTAAAGGTCGCCAGCAGTGCTTTGGACAGGGGAAGGACGATTTTGAACAGGATGACCACATCGTTCGCGCCGTCGATGTAGGCGGATTCCCGCAGTTCCTTGGCGATGCCCTGGAAGAAGGTGCGGAATACAAATACGTTGTAGGCTCCCACACAGCCCGGCAGAACCATGACCCAGTAAGTATCCAGAAGGTTCAGGTTGCGGATCCACAAATAGGTGGGAATCAGGCCGCCGCCGAAGAACATGGTGATGGTCAGGAAAATGGTAATGAACTTTTTCCCCTTAAAGTCCTCCACCGAAAGCGGATAGGCCAGCAGGGAGGTGAACCCCAGGGTAAAGACTACGGAGCCCGCGGCATAAAGGATGGTGTTCAGGTAGGAGTTCCACACCAGCGGGTCCTCCATAACCAGTTTGTACGCGCCCAGGTTCAGGTCCCGGGGAATGATGGTGACGTTTCCCATCATCACCTGGTCGTTGCTGCTCAGGGAGGTGGCGATGACGTTTAAAAACGGGTAGAGCATGATAACGGCCACCAGCAGCATGAAAATGATGTTGCATACGTCGAAAATTCTGGAAGAAAGCGATTCCTTCATTTTTGCCATGATTTTCTTCCTCCTTAGAACAGGCTGGTATCCGACAGCTTGCGGCTGATCCAGTTGGTGACGACCAGAAAGACGAAGTTGATTACCGTCTGGAACAGGCCGACCGCCGTGGTGTATTCAAACTGAGCGCCCTGAATACCTTCGCGGTAGGTATAGGTTCCGATGACGTCCGCCGTTTCGTAGGTTGCGGGGGAGTACATCAGAAGGATTTTGTTGCTGTCTACGTTGAGGGTCCCGCCTACGGCCATGATGAGCAGGATGACAATGGTGGGCTTCAGGTGCGGCAGGGTGATGTTCCAGATTTTCTGGAACCGCCCCGCGCCGTCAATGTCGGCAACGTCGTAAAGCGTCGGGTCCACGCTGCTGAGGGAGGCAAGGTAGATGATGGTGCCGTAGCCGACCCCCTGCCAGATGCCGGAGGAAATGAACAGGGTGCGGAAGTACTGGGGTTCTCCCATGAAGTTCACCGGCCCCAGCCCGAACAGGCCGCGGATGTCGTTGAACAGCCCGTCCGACGCGCAGAAGGTGGAGAGCATGCCCACGATGATAACGGTGGAAACGAAGTTGGGGTAATAGGAGATGGTCTGGATGATTTTCTTAAACCGCTGGTTTTTCAGCTCGTTGAAGAGCAGGGCCAGGATAATCGGCGCCGGAAAGCTCCAGAGCAGGTTGTAAAGTCCCAGGAGAAAGGTGTTTTTGATGGTGCGGACTGCCAGCGGGTTGGAGAAAAAGGTTTCAAAATACTGGAATCCAACCCAGGGGCTTCCCATGATGCCCTCTGTGACCTTGTAGTCCTTGAAAGCGATCAAAATGCCGTACATGGGGACGTAGTTGAAAATGAACACAATCAATACGCCGGGCAACGCCATGGCGTACAGCCATTTGTGCTTTTTGAACTCCTTGGCAATGCTCTGCCACAGAGTCGGCTTGGTCTTTACTGCTGTCGTCATTGTCTGCACTCCTTTGTCAGTGATTATGAATTGATATTCCGAACGGAATCTCCTTGTATAATAGAGTAGTAGTTATTAAAGCCCCTCTCCAAGGGCTTGTGCTACACTGTAAGGGATGCTGTGGATCGGTGAGCTTCTCCTACCACAAGATGGTTCTTGAAAGGTTCCAACCACAGCC
>DVFM01000095.1 GCA_018713245.1 Candidatus Merdivicinus intestinavium | reverse complement strand
GGCTGTGGTTGGAACCTTTCAAGAACCATCTTGTGGTAGGAGAAGCTCACCGATCCACAGCATCCCTTACAGTGTAGCACAAGCCCTTGGAGAGGGGCTTTAATAACTACTACTCTATTATACAAGGAGCGTAATATGGAGTTCTGGTTTTCCGAAATGCACACCCCCAATGTAAAATTATCCATCCGGGTAGATAAGCAGCTTTACAGCGGTCAAAGCGAGTTCCAGCGCATCGACGTCTTTGAATCCCCGGAATTCGGCCGGTTTCTGACCCTGGACGGCTATATGATGCTCACCGAGAAGGATGAGTTTATTTATCACGAAATGATTGTCCATGTGCCCATGGCGGTGCACCCCAGGGTCCGGCGGGTGCTGGTCATCGGCGCCGGCGACGGCGGCGTCATCCGGGAGCTGACCCGGTATTCCGACATTGAGCAGATCGACATGGTGGAAATCGATCCGCTGGTGGTGGAAGTCTGCCGGGAATATCTGCCCAAAACTGCCGGGCAGCTGGACGACCCCCGGGTCAAAATCTACTATGAGGACGGCCTAAAATTCGTCCGCCGGTGCGAAAACCTGTACGACCTGATTATTGTAGACTCCACCGACCCTTTCGGCCCCGGGGAAGGGTTATTCACCCGGGAGTTTTACGGAAACTGCTTCAAGGCTCTGAAAGAGGACGGCATTATGGTCAACCAGCATGAAAGCCCCTTCTACGAAGCGGACGCCATGGCCATGCAGAAGGCCCACAAGCTGATTGTGGAGTCCTTCCCCCTGAGCCGGGTCTATCAGGCGCATATCCCCACCTACCCTTCCGGCCACTGGCTCTTCGGGTTTTCCACCAAGAAATATCATCCGCTGAAGGACCTGAATGAAAAACGCTGGAACGAACGGGGAATTTACTGCCGGTACTACACCACGACATTGCATAAGGGCGCGTTCTATGTGCCCGCTTATGTGGAGGATTTGCTGCGAGATGTTGAAACCGAACATTGAAACCTACCTTTGCTGCGACGCGCCTTATGAGGACGCGAAAATTGTCCTGTTCGGCGCGCCCTTTGATTCCACCACCTCCTACCGCCCCGGCACCCGGTTCGGGAGCCGGGCCATCCGCAGCGAAAGCTACGGACTGGAAAGCTACAGCCCCTATCAGGACAGGGATTTGCTGGACTGCGCCATTTTTGACAGCGGCGACCTGGAGCTCTCTTTTGGGAAACCCGAGGACGCTCTGGCGGACATTGAGGAGCGCGCAGCCACGATCTTAGCTGACGGCAAGCTCCCCTTTCTGCTGGGGGGCGAGCATTTGGTGACCCTGGGGGCGTTCCGGGCGGTTCACGCCAAACACCCGGATGTGCAGATCATCCATTTTGACGCCCACGCCGACCTGCGGGACGATTATCTGGGGGCCAAGCTCTCCCACGCCTGCGTGCTCCGGCGGTGCTGGGAGCTTGCGGGGGACGGCAGCATCCACCAGTTCGGCATCCGTTCCGGGGATCGGGAGGAGTTCCGCTGGGGGAAAGACCATGTGAACACCCACAAATTTGACTTAAACGGCCTGGAAGATAAGCTCGCGGAAATCGGGGACACCCCCGTGTACTTCACCCTGGATTTGGATGTTTTGGACCCCTCCGTTTTCCCGGGGACCGGCACGCCGGAGCCCGGCGGGGTGGATTTCAACACCCTGCGGGAGGCGGTGACCCTGGTCTGCTCCAAAGCCAATATCGTGGGCTGCGACGTCAACGAGTTGAGCCCCCCCTATGACCAGAGCGGAGCGTCCACGGCAGTGGCCTGCAAAATCGTCCGGGAAATGCTGCTGGCCCGGTGTCCGGGCTGACAATTCGCCGCGGCGGTTGAGCCACGCGGATACATTTTGGCTGGCGCAAACAAGTTGCGCCTCTGAAAGCAAAACCACGTGGGAAATGATGCTGGCATTCACACGGTAAAATCCCGTTTTGTAGGGGAGCGCAGTGCGCTCCCGCGGATTCCGGTAAAATCTCTCGGGCGGCCGATGACCGCCCCCTGCAAGTTATCCACACAGGGTCCCTACGAATTTAAGTGGGGTTAAAAGGAGGATGCCGATGGAAAATCAAAACGGCTGGGTCATGCCTACTCACATTGTTGCCGTTGCAGGCGTTGTTAAAAACGCAGACAACGAGATTTTGCTGGTCAAGCATCACCGGGATGGCTGGATATATCCCGGCGGGCAGGTGGAAGTGGGAGAAAACCTCATCGAAGCGGTCAAGCGGGAAATTCTGGAGGAATCCGGCATTGCCGCCGAGGTTGGCGAGGTTTTCTGCATTGCGTCCAATACCGGAACACACCCCGGCTATAACGGTGTGAAGGAAGTTCCCACCAAGCTGATGCTGGACTTTTGCTGTACCGCCGCCGGCGGGGAGCTGCGGGGTTCCGATGAAAACGACGAATCCGCCTGGGTGCCGGAGGAAGAAGTCCTGTCCTGGATCACCGCCCCGGCCATCCGGGAGAGGTTCACGGCGTATCTGGAGTATGCCGGGCGTCCCGCGTATCTTTCTTATGTCACCTATCCGACCTTCCGGCTGGATTTGAAAACCCGTTTTTGAACCGTTGGGAAAGGAGAACCACCGCCATGCCGAATATCCGTCTCATGCGCCCCGCCGATTACGACGCGGTGCACGCCCTCTGGCTCCGCACCCCGGGCATGGGCCTGAATGATGTGGATGATTCCCGGGAGGGCATCGCCAAATTTTTGGCCCGGAACCCGGCGACCTGCTTTGTTGCGGAAGAGGACGGGCAGATCGCGGGGGTCATCCTCACCGGCCACGACGGCCGCAGGGGTTACATCTATCACACAGCGGTGGACGCCCCGCCTTCAGCGCCGTGGGATCGGCCGGGCGTTAGTGGAGGCCACGCTAGACGCCCTCGAAAAGGAGGGGATCTCCAAAACGGCGCTGGTCGTCTTCTCCCGGAATGAAACCGGCAACCTCTTCTGGGAAAAGCTTGGCTTCACTGTCCGGGACGACCTTGTCTACCGCAACCGGGCGCTGCGCCCGCTGACCCGCATCGATACCTGAGCGCACGTCAATCTGTCTGTTTATCCGGGCAGAATTCTGCATTCTGCCGTTCCTATATGAAATTTCCCGAAAACAAGGAGGATTTTACCATGTCCAAAGTCTTAATTATCGGCTGCGGCGGCGTTGCGTCCGTCGCCATCCAGAAATGCTGCCAGAACAGCGAGGTTTTCACTGAAATCTGCATCGCGTCCCGCACCAAATCCAAATGCGACGACCTGAAAGCCAAGCTGGAAGGCAAAACCGCTACCAAAATCACCACCCGGCAGGTGGACGCGGACAATTTCGACGAACTCGTCGCCCTCATCAAAGAGGAGAAACCCGACCTGGTTATGAACATCGCCCTGCCGTACCAGGACCTGGTGATTATGGACGCCTGCCTGGCCTGCGGCGTCAACTACCTGGACACCGCCAACTACGAGCCGGAGAGCCTGGACGACCCGGAGTGGAAGGCCGCTTACGTGAAACGCTGCAAGGAGGAAGGCTTCTCCGCTTACTTTGATTACAGCTATCAGTGGGCCTACAAGGAAAAATTTGAGAAAGCCGGCCTCACCGCCCTGCTGGGCACCGGCTTTGACCCCGGCGTGACCCAGGTGTTCTGCGCTTA
>DVFM01000094.1 GCA_018713245.1 Candidatus Merdivicinus intestinavium | reverse complement strand
CGTTCCATGGGCATCGAGGTCGTGGATTAACCCCCGCCTGTGTGGGAGGATAATTCCGCTATGAACCACTTATCAGGGAGGATTATTTGGTATGAAACATGGTAAAAAATATACGGATAGCCTCAAAGCCTACGACCGCAGCAATCTGTTCGAGGCTTCGGAGGCGCTGGAAACTGTTGTAAAGACCGCGAAAGCGAAATTTGACGAGACTGTGGAAGTCCATGTCCGCCTGGGCGTTGACTCCCGTCACGCTGACCAGCAGGTCCGCGGCGCTGTCGTTCTGCCCAACGGCACCGGCAAAACCGTCCGCGTCCTGGTAATCTGCAAGGACAACAACGTTGAGGCTGCCAAAAATGCCGGCGCTGACTATGTCGGCGAGGAATATGTCCAGAAGATCCAGACCGAGGGCTGGATGGACTTTGACGTGGTCATTGCGACCCCCGACATGATGGGCGTCGTCGGCCGTCTCGGTAAGGTCCTGGGTCCCCGCGGCCTGATGCCTTCTCCCAAGGCCGGCACCGTCACCCCCGACGTCGCCAAGGCTGTCACCGAGGCGAAGGCCGGTAAGATCGAGTACCGCCTGGACAAGACCAACATCATTCACTGCCCCATCGGCAAGGCTTCCTTCGGCGCGGAGAAGCTCCAGGAGAACTTCGACGCTCTGATGAACGCCATCGTGAAAGCGAAACCCGCCGCTGCGAAAGGCCAGTATGTCCGCTCCTGCGTGGTTGCTTCCACCATGGGCCCCGGCGTGCGCATCAACCCCACCCGTTTCGGCGCTTAAGGCTTGATTCGACGCAAAATGAAAAAATGTGCCGCAGGGGCTTGACAAACAGTCAGCCCTGCGGTATAATAGAAAAGCTGGAATCCAAAGACAGCAGGTCCTGTGTCAAACAGGCTAACGGTTTTGCCGCCTGCCGAGGAGAAACCAAAATACGGACTTGTATTTTGCCCTTCTCTGTCTTTCAGGAAGGGCTTTTCTCATGCGGATTTCCGGAATATCAAGCTGGAGGTGAACGATTTGGCAAGCGAAAAAATCTTACTTCAGAAACAGCAGGCCGTTGCTGAGCTGAAAGCGAAGCTCGAGAAGGCTGTTGCCGGCGTGATGGTTGATTACAAGGGCATCGACGTCGCCAACGACACCCAGATGCGGAAAGAGCTGCGGGAAGCCGGCGTGGATTACTGCGTTTACAAAAATTCCATCATCCGCTTTGCACTGGAAGGCACCGATTACGCCGACCTGGGCAAGCATCTGGATGGGACCACCGCTTTCGCCCTCTCCGAAGAGGACGCAACTGCGGCCGCCCGGATTATTGCGAAATATTCCAAGGCCGTCAAGGAAGGCTTTAATGTGAAGGCTGGTTTCGTAGAGGGCAAGCTCCTCGACGCGGCCGGTGTCAACGAGCTCGCGGAGATTCCTTCCCGGGAAGTGCTCATCGCGCGGGTGCTCGGCGGCTTCAACGGCGTTATCCGCAACTTCGCCGTTGTCCTGGATCAGATTCGGGAACAGAAAGAAGCAAGCTGACGCTGCAGCATAAAGCTGCTTGAAAAAATATTGATATTAGGAGGTACTACCATGGCTTCTGAGAAAGTATTGGCTATGATTGAAGAAGTAAAAGCTCTGACCGTTCTGGAGCTGTCCGAGCTGGTGAAGGCTCTGGAAGAGGAATTCGGCGTTTCCGCCGCTGCTGCGACCGTTACTGTCGCTGCCGGCGCTGCTGCTCCCGCTGAGGAGGAGAAATCCGAGTTCGACGTCGTTCTGGCTGAAGTCGGCGACGCCAAGACCGCTGTTATCAAGGCTGTCAAAGAGATCACCGGCCTGGGCCTGAAAGAGTCCAAGGAGATCGTTGACAACGCTCCCAAGGCTGTTAAGACCGGCGTTTCCAAGGCTGACGCCGAGGAGATGCAGAAGAAACTGGAAGCTGCCGGCGCGAAAGTCGAGCTCAAGTAAGTTTCCTGCAGCAGGATTTCCTTCCCCCGTCCCTTTTTGGGAACGGGGGTTTGTTTTTTGCTTGCCAAACCGCCGGTTTGGGTGTATGATAGAAAGGAATGGGGGCTTGCGGAATGGCGGAAGAAATGCTGACAATACTCAATGAGGAGCTCTGCCCCATCGGCACGGCGCCCCGGGAAACCGCCCACCGGGAGGGACTTCTGCACGCGGTGGTGCACTGCTGGGTGGCCTCCCGGCGGGAGGGGAAAACGGGGCTGTGGTTTCAGCAGCGCGCCCGCACAAAGCGGGATTTCCCCAATTATTACGACCTTGCAGTGGGCGGACATATCGGCGCCGGGGAATCCCGGGACGAGGCCCTTTGGCGGGAAATGCGGGAGGAAATCGGCCTGGAACCCACCCCGGGCTGCCTGCGGTATCTGGGCTTTACCCGGGAAGAACTGCGGCTGGGCGGCTTTTTTGACCGGGAAGTGGGGCATGTTTATCTCTATGAAGCGGACTGCCCGGCTTTTGCGCCGGGGGACGAGGTGGACCGGATGGTCTGGGTCCCGCTGGAAGAGCTTGTCCGCAAGGAGCTGGAGGGCGCGGAAGCAACCGCCGCCTTTACGGAGACAGGGGAGCCTGTCCGAATCGGCCGGGAGGAATGGTGCGTCCACCCCGGAGAGTTTGAAATGATTGTGCTGCCGGCGCTGCGGGCGGCCGGAAAGGATGATGGTGAATGAAAAGAGGCTTGGTTCTGGAAGGCGGCGGCATGCGCGGCCTGTACACGGCGGGAGTTCTGGACTATTTTATGGACCGGGGAATTGAATTTGATTACTGCATCGGCGTTTCCGCCGGCGCCTGCCACGCCACCTCCTATCTGTCGAAGCAGCGGGGCCGGAGCTTCCGCGTCAACACGGCTTATCTGGGGGACGGCCGCTACCTGGGGATTAAAAATTTCCTGAAAACCGGCTCCATGTTCGGCATGGACTTTATTTTTGACGAAATTCCTCACAAGCTGGACCCCTTCGACTACGACACCTTTTTAAAGACAAAAACGGAGTTTTACGCCGGCGTCACCGATGTCCAGACCGGAAAGCCCGCCTATTTCGGGCTGGAAGCCATGAACCGCGACACCACCGTCCTGCGGGCTTCCTCCGCCATCCCGGTTTTTTCTCCCATGGTTGAGTTCCGGGGCCGGAAATTCCTGGACGGCGGCACCTCCGACCCGATTCCCGTGCGCAGGGCGCTGGCGGACGGCTGCGACAGGGTTGTGGTGGTCCTCACCCAGCACCGCGCCTATCAGAAGGGGCCGGAGAAATTCCGGGCGGTCTACAAGCACCTTTACGGCCAATACCCCGGCATGGTGGAGGCGCTGGACCGGCGCTATCAGGTTTATAATGAAACGCGGGAGTTCTGTTTCCAGCTGGAAAAAGAGGGAAAGGCCCTGGTAATCGTACCGGAGGAGCCGGTAGGGCTGGACCGGTTCGAGAAGGACCTGGGCAAGCTGCGGGCCCTCTACGAGAAGGGATATGCCCAGGCCAAGGCGCTGGACGCCGCCGCTGCCCCGGGCTTTTTCCGGCCTTAAGCGATCAGAATGTAGGCGAGGGCCAGAATCAGGGTGCGGTCGGCCCCGTCGTTCAGGAGCAGTAAAAGCAGGAGCAGGATGAGGGCAGTTTCCCCGTCCAGCCCCAGCCGGTCTAAAAACCCCTGGAGGGGCGCTTCCGCCGGCGGCTGCGGCCGGGGAGGATGGCTCCCGGCGCGGGCGGGTCCGGAAGGAGGCGCGGGCTGCGGAACTGCCGGCGGATTGGACGCCTGGAGTTTTTCCCTGGCGCGGCGCTGCATCTCCCGCACCCGGGCGATGGCGTCCTGCTGCATGGAGGAAATCTGGGAAGCGGAATAACCGCTGTTTCGGCTGATGTCCGGCATATGCCATCCCTGCCTTTCGTTGCTTGTCCTTTACGGATTTGAAGAGTCCTCCCCCAGGAGCCCCCGGAGAAGGCCGCTCTGCTGAAGTACCGGCAGGATGGAGAGCAGCCGCAGGATGCGCAGCGCCTCGTCCACCCGCTTCTGCCGGGATTCCCGGAGCATGGGCCGGAGCGCCCGGAGCAGTGCGGCGGCGGGGG
>DVFM01000093.1 GCA_018713245.1 Candidatus Merdivicinus intestinavium | reverse complement strand
GGGTGGTGGATTTGATGATTACCACCGTTGCCGCCACAAGCGACAGCTTGAACATTACATGGAAAATCTGACGGGCGGTAATCCTCCCGTCAGACCGTTACCCTGTGTAGTCCCTTGTAAACTGTACTTTTCTTCCGAACAGATAAAATCAACGGCATCTTCAAAGGCCGGATATGTCAAATCGCCATAATCCTTCACTGTATCCGGGAGGACAACTTTTCCATAAGTCATGCCCTTAAATGCCTGCGGACCAATTTGGGTAACGCCCCAAGGAATAACAACCGGATTCATTTCGCAAAAAGCATATGCAAACTCCCCAACTGCTTTCACATTCGAATGGTAGGAAATATTGCTTATTTTCCGGGGAACCGCCAGCAGCGTTTCAAAGTTTTTGTCATAAAGTAATCCGTTATAACTGGCATAATTGGGGTTTTCAGCATCGACTTCATAAGAGATTTCAACCTTAAAAGTATAATCACCGGTATATCCATCAACCTTTTGGACCTCTTTTCCAATTACCAGTGTTTCTACTCCATCATATCTACGCAACACAGTCGTATCAAAAGCAGTCACGCCGTCACTGATAACCATTTTTTTCAGATGTTCATTTGCGAGTTGGTCAGAATTCGGGCTGAAATGGTACTTTGCTTCATAGGTAAAATCTCCATCCCCTGTAACAACCAGGGTTTGGGTTTCCTCATCATAATCCAGCGTAAAGTCCGGCTCTTTTCCCGTATCGCTTGTGTCCTCAGCAAAGACGCCGGCTCCTGCAAAGAGGCAGAAGGTCAGGCTCATGACCGCCGCAGCCAGCAATGTTTTCCACAGTTTTTTCATGGTCATTCTCCTTTCCAAACGCCGGGAATTTTGTAAAATTTTCTATCTGTCCCCGGTGAAGCAGATGAACAGTAAGAAGGTTTTATTCAGCTTCGCATCATTCCTTCAATCCGTCAGAAAAAATCCTGCAGTATATGACAATTGATTGCAAATGACAGTAAAATGTGTTAGGATACAGGAAAAGCAAAAAACAGGGGGCACGTTTTCCCGGCGCGCAGACCCCTCGGAATTACAGCATCACATTCCCGTTCTGCTTAATCATATATCGCCGCAAAGGGCGGATTTGTGACACTTTGTGTAAAAATATTGCAGGCAGAATCGATATGTTATGAAAGGCAATCCCATATCTGTTTCCGGAGTTTGGGGCTTTGCCGGAAAGGGTGAGAGAAATGAAAAAAAGGATTTTCGCCATGCTGCTCATTGCTGCTCTTTTGGCTTCCTGTCAGCCTATCGTTCCCGCGGAGGAAAGTTCTTTGACGGAACCGGAATCCAGCGCGGTCAGTTTCCTGCCCGCGGCAGAAAGCTCGGAAACATCCGCCTTCACGCCGGAGGAACTCGATACTGCCCAGCTCTATGCCAAAAAAATCATGGACTGTCTGGCATGCCATGGCCTGACGCACAATGCCCGCCGGACAGGAGAAATAACCGATGAAGAAATCTGGCGCTTCGTGCTGGGAACCTGCTACTACCGGGACGACCCGGATTTCCCTTATCGAACCTGGTTTGAATCCAACTCAGAAAACACAACAGCCTATTTCCCTATTCCTGCCTTGCAGGAGATGGTGGAGGAGCTTTTCGGGGTGTCCCAATGGATGCCGGATTTTGTGCGGGAAAACTGCAACGAGAGCCTTGGCCGTTTGATGATGCCCACAGAAATCGGCCTGAGCAGCGTTTACGGATATGAAAACATCCAAACGGAAGTTCTTTCGGAGGATACCGTGGCCGTTTCTATGTCGCTGGTCGATTCGCCTGCTTTCCCCGGCGGACAAAACTATGGAGAGTACACGTTCCAATTTTCCCTTGAACCGAAAAAGGGGGGATTTTTCCTGCGCCTCAAAGAATTCCGGCAGACCGCGGCGCTGGAATCCGGGGCAGCGGTCTCCGGAAACGGAGAGCCGTTTGCGGGGCAGCTTACGGCGGAGGAAGAGGAGAAGTGGCTGTACCAGGCAGAACGCACAGCTGACTGCTTGGCCTGCTATGTCCTGTCGGATGGAATGATCCGGGACGGACAAGTGGAAGATCGGGATATTTGGGCGTTTCTATTGGCCAGTATCCTCTACCGGGAAGATTTTGCTTACCCCGCTTGGACCGGAACCAGTCCGGACGGGAACATTGCCTACTTTCCGGAAAAAGACATCCAAACAACCGTGGCGCAGCTGTTCGGGATTTCCGATTGGTGCCCGGAGTTCATGAGAGAGAGTATGTCGCCGGAAACGAACCGTTTGGAGATGCGGCTGGCTGAAAACTTTGCCCCGTTTCATTCGTCCAGGAATGCGGAAAGCAGAACGGAAAACGGGAACCGGTTCACAGTTTCCGCGGAGCTGACAGATATTTCCGGAACGGAAAGTCTGGGGAGATTTTCGTTTATTTTTACCCTGTTTCAGGATGGGACGGAACAGTTCCTGCGGCTGACAGAGTTTGGTCCGGAGGCATAGCTTGCTGCTTTTGTCAGGATGAAAACTCCTGCCGGCCTTTGCTGCTGGTTGTCCGCCTGTCTGTTTATGGTCATGCCGGCTTCTGCTGTTAACGAAAAACTTTTTATCCGTCTGCGGCAGAATCGGGAGCTTTTAAAACAAAAAGCGACTAGAAAACAGCGTCAGCGATTTTGCTGACGCTTTGACTGCTTTTATTTGTGTTTTTTCAGGGGATCTATCTCTGCATTGTGCGGCAAACAAAACTACCCAAATATGCGCTTGATAAGTTCTATGATTTTTGTATTATGTGAACATCACAAATCGGATATATTTGCATTAATATATGTTAATTTACTATTGTTTTCCGCTTTCTATTATTGATACATCGCGGTGTGAATTTGCCGCCGCATAAAGGCATAATAGGGTTCGCCAAACCGCACATAGTACGCAAGATAGGTCATCATGCTGGCCGGAGCCGGCATCTCCCTCAGCTCCGCGCCAATGATTTCCAGCATCTGCCCGCGGTCTTTCCGCAGGGTGTTGTAAACCTTGTGCGACGCCCTGGAGGCAGCTTTTCGCAGCGTTTCCGGCTTCTTTTGCATCTCCTCCCCCATTGCGCAGAACAGGTCCCGTTTCCATTGGAAACCGATGGGGAGGTCGCCCTCCGCCGAGAGCATCTCGCTCGCGCGCTCCACTGCCGCCGCCAGCACTTCCCCGGCTTTTCCCGATGGACCGATAATCGAACAAATCAACGCCTTAGCCGCTGTCATAAACACCCTCCTTGATTTTTCTATATATATCTTATCAAATATATAAATAAACGAAAGGGTTTTGACGCAATAAGGCGCTATTTTTTGAAAATGTTCCTTTGTTTTCAATGATTATCTTTTTATAGTTATTGAAAATAGCTCCGATTTAGCAAAATATATCGGCCCCAATGAAGCCGGAGGTATCGCCGGAACCGGAGGTGCAGGCTGCGCAGAAAAGGCTTCAAATTCTCCTTCATCCATGATATAATCAAAATAATTGAAAATCGGAGGGAGAACTGCATGGAACAGGTCTATCACAAGCTGGTCCGGGACCGTATCCCGGAGGTAATTCGGAAAAACGGGCAAATTCCCGTAACGCGGGCGCTGAATCCCGCCGAATACAGAACTGCACTGGAGCAGAAGCTGCTGGAAGAATGTGGGGAAGCGCTGGCTGCCGCCGGCGGCAGCCGGGTGGAAGAACTGGCGGACATTCTGGAAGTGATCCGGGCTCTGGCCGGCCTCGAGGGGGCCTCTCTAGAGGAAGTTATGACGGCGGCGCAGCAAAAAGCGCAGAAACGGGGCACTTTTTCGGAGCGCATTTTGCTGGAAAAGGTCATCGTCCCCGACGCCGCCGGGTCTGCGGAGTGAGGGCCGGCCGCTTCTCACCTGACCGGCAAAAAAATCGCCCCGGAAGGGCTTTGAATTCCTTCCGGGGCGATTTTTGCCTGCTTTTATTTCAAATATTCGTCCATAATTTTATTGGCGCCGTCCGGGTCGTTGGACACGCTCAGCACCACATATTTGCCGGCCTGGCGGATTACCGCATCCTCCAGCTTGGCCACTTCTTCGGGGATATAGCTCGAAAAAGCGTCAATCTGGCTCTGCACGTGCTCCTCTACAATGGGCTGCACCTCATTTTTCGCCGTATTCGCATCGTTGCAGGCGAAAACGGCAATCTCCTCCGCCGTAGCGCCGCTCCCCATATAGACGACCGACTCCTCCACCAGTCCGTCCACGCTGTACAGCATCCCAATCATGTCGGAATCCAGCTTCTCCAGCGGGTCCTGATAGGTAATCCCGGTGTCCAGCGCTTCCGCCAGGGCGTTGATGTCAACCTGAATATCGGCGTTCTGCTCCCCGCAGGAAGCCAGCAGCACACAGGCGGCAAAGCCGGCCGCCAGATTTCTCCAAATTTTTTTCATGTTCATTCTCCTTCTCCCTCCGCCGCAGCTGGGGCGGTGTGTTCTTCCAGATAGCGCAGCCAGATCTGGCAGTACGTCTTGTTGAGATGCACCCCGTCGGTGGATGCGTCCGCCGGCAGATATCCGTCCGCGTCCGCCACGCCGGATGCCACATCCAGATAGACCACCGATTCCTCCGAAGCCATTTCCTGCAGCAGCCCATTGAACAGGTCAATGCGCTCCTTGTTGTAAATGTCGCTGCTGTCGGATTTTTCCTTGGACACCGGCAGGATGGACTGCACGTAAACCGTGGCGTTGGGCTGGGTTTCCTTGACCTTCTGCACCACCTCGCGGTAGCGGTCCCGGAAGATATCCGGATAGTTCCAGCCAAGCTCGTTGACGCCGAACATCAGATACACCTTTCCAAACTCCCCGGAATGGTTTTCCAGCGCCTGTTCCACCGTATAATCCTGCCCGTCCTCCGTCACCACCGCATCGGTGAACACCTTGTCCACCGAAAGCCCCTGGCTCGCATAAGCCGTGGCTTCCGACAGGCCGGAATAGAGGATGAACCCCTGGGTGCGGGAATCCCCGATAAACAGCGCGTCGGAAAAATAGCTCTCATCCACCGCGTTCGGCTCCGAACCGGCCGGCGCGGCAGTACTTTCGGCCGGCTGCTCTTCGGGAAGAGCAGCGGCGGAAGCACCCGTATCCTGGGCGGGCTCCGAAACGGGTTCCGAGGAAAGCTCTCCCGCGGATTCTTCTGCGGATTCCTCCGAAGGCTCTCCTGACGGCAGCGCGCTTTCCGGCTGAGAAACAGACTCCGACGCCGGGACGGACTCCCCGGCGGACACGGGGGATCCCCCGCCCCGCGGGAAGGCAGCCCAGATGCAGGCCGCAGCGGCCAGCAGGACAATGAAAATCAGCAGCACGATCAGCGGGCCATTCCGGCGGCGGCGCCGTCCGGAAAGATAATGATTATTGATGGGCATGGAACAGGGCTCCTTTATTTTGCGCAGCGCAGCTGCGGCAATTCAGAATTTTTCATTCGGCCCACAGCGGAGCCTTTTCTCATTATAACAAACCTGCCCGAAAAAGCAAGCCTTATTCCGAATTGTCACGAAAACTTAAAAATATGTTACACTTTCGTCACTGTCCGCCGAAGCGGAAAAATTCGATGAAAACGGAAGGCGGCACGCCGGCCGCCCTCTGTTTCGCGATTATTTGGAAAGGTTTGTGACCAGCAGGGCATCCTGGATTCCTTTTTCCATGGCAAGCTGGCCGTATTTGTCAACTTCGTTCTTGTCCTTGGGGCCGTGGGTCAGGCAGGCCGCGCCGCCGATACAGCCGCCGACGCACGCCATGCCTTCGATGAAGTTTGCATCCTTCAAGATCCCTTTACTGGCCTTCAGGAGCGCCAGCTTGCACTGCTCGATGCCGTCGCACACCTCGGGCTTGACGGTGAAATCAATCCCCCGCTCCCGGAGCGCTTCCTCCACCGCCGTGGAAACGCCGCCGCTGCGGGCGAAGATGCGCCCGTAATAAGAAGCGTTGTCCAGCACCGACTCGGGCAGATTCTCCGGCTGAATATCCCGGCTGTCCAGCAGGGCCTGGAGCTCCTCAAAGGTGATGACGCAGTCCACATAAGGGCGGACCGCCTCCTTTTGAAACTCCATCTTTTTCGCGGTGCAGGGACCGATAAAGACGACCTTGCCCGTGGGGTCGGTTTCCTTGATGTACCGGGCAATCTGCGCCATGGGGGACAGATTGTGGGAAACATGCTCCTTCATCTTCGGGAAGAATTTCTCCACATAGGACACAAAAGCGGGGCAGCAGGAGCTGGTGAGGAAGCCTTTCTCTGCCAGCTCGGCAGCCTCGGAGTAAGCGGTCATGTCCGCGCCCAGGGCCACCTCCACAACCTCGTGGAAGCCCAGCTGCTTGATGCCGGTGACCACCTGGCCGATCTTCGCGTAGGAAAACTGGCTGGAAATCGCCGGCGCAATTACCGCGTACACCTTATATTTGGCGTTGCCCTCGCTCTCCTTGAGCAGCCGGATGGCCTCCAGGATAAAGGACTTGTCCACGATGGCGCCGAAGGGGCACTGGTAAACGCAGGACCCGCAGGAAATGCACTTCTCGTTGTCGATTACCGCCTTTTCTTCCCCTTCCGTGGTGTCCATGCGGATGGCCCCGACCTTGCAGCTGCGCTCGCAGGGGCGGTCCTGCACCTGAATGGCGCTGTACGGGCAGACCTGGGCGCATTTGCCGCAGGCGACGCACTTGCTGTGGTCAATAACCGCCCGGCGGTCCACAATGGAAATGGCCCCCTTCGGGCAGACGTTCTGGCAGCGGTGGGCAATACAGCCCCGGCAGGAATCCCCCACCGTCACCCGGTGGACCGGGCATTCATCGCAGGCGATGTCGATGACCTCAATGACGTTGGGGTTTTCCGGGTCGCCGCCCATGGCCATGCGGACCCGCTCCTCCAGAATGGCCCGCTCCTTGTAGACGCAGCAGCGCATGGTGGCCTTTTTCCCGGGGATAATCTCCTTGGGAATCTCATAGCAGCTCTGCTCCAGATTTCCCTCGAAAGCCCGCTTGGAAACGGCCTTCAGAACCTTGTATTTCAAAAGCTGTACGTCTGTATCGAAATTTCTATTCATGAGATCGCCTTTCCCCCGGCGAACCGGGAATCAAACTGTATTGTTCCGAAATTTAATGGTATTCCACATTGACCCGCTTGCCCATCAGCTCCAGGTTCTTGGAGAGGACCTCCACAATCTTCAGCTTAATGCTCAAATCCAGGGGGAGGTTCGGGTTCTGATGGGCGGGGTTCATGGCGCGGCCGACGAAGAAATTGACGTCGGTGGCGTATTCAAAAAGATATTGGGCGATGAGAGAGGCGCCGTCCTTTTTCTTGAGCCAGCTCAGATCGGTATTGGTCTTGCTGACAATCATATTGGACATCTCCATCACATGCCCCAGCGTGAGCACCCCTTCGCTCACCAGGTCCACCCCTTCCATGGAGCCGACAGGGGGGATTTTCGGGTCGATGTAATCCAGACGGGTGACCACTTCCTGCCCCAGGTAGCGGCTGACGATTTTGGAGGTGGTGCCGCCGCTGACAATCTTGATGCCGTCGGTGGCGAGGAATTTTTCGGTGACGGGGATGTCCTCCTTGGGGTCGGAGGGCGGGCCGAACATGATGCTGACCGTCTGTTTTTCCCGCACCTTCATGACGGCGACGGTGGTGTCGTCCCCCGGTTCCCCCAGATAGAGGGCGTTGGCCACCTCAGCCAGCTTGGCCGCCGTGCTCTTGGCGGAATCGGAAGGGTCGAACTGCCCCTCCAGCTCCTTCACCACATTTTCCTGCTGCCAGCCCAGGTTCATGGTGATGCCGATGCCGGCGTGGGGCACGCCGTCGCTGAACATGACGAACACATCCCCCAGCTCCACCTGCATCCGGGTCTCATAGATAGTTTTGCCGTCGATGACGTTGACCTCCACCGGATACTCCGTGGCCTTGCCGTTGCGCATCAGGACGCAGAGGGGGTTGTCGAACTGCACCATGTAGGCGTCGCCGTGGACGCCGATCTGCAGAATGGTAAAGGTGGAATAGGCCACCTGGCGCACCTTGCAGATGGGAAGGGTCTGGGCGATGGTCTCCACGCAGTCCTTGATGGACAGCCCGGAAGCCATCATGGTGCTGATGATTTTGGAGGTCAGGGTGGAGAGGATGTTCGCCTTGACGCCGCTGCCCATGCCGTCGGCCAGCACGGTGGTCATGGTGCCGTCGTGGTACAGGGTTTCCACCCGGTCGCCGCACAGCTCCTCCCCTTTTTTGTTGAGGCTCACGTAGCCGGTTTCAATAAAATACCGCATCAAGCGCCGCCCCTTTCTCAGTCTTCCATGGATTTCTTCAGCTTGGTGAGGGCGATTTTCGTTTCCGCCGTCGTCTCGCCCAGCAGGGAGGCGATCTCCTGAACCACCCGCATCTGCTTGCTGATAACCTGGTCGGTGATTTCGACGGTATCCCGCCGCATGGCGGCCGTGCGCTGGGCCTCCTTTTCCTCCGCGTTAATATCCTTTAAGAAGATGAGCAGCAGCTCGTCCTCCGCATCGTAGACAATGGATTTTTCCACATACAGCCCGCAGCGCTCCATGAAGCAGCGTTCCGACAGGATGTTTTTGCGGCTGTCGATTACCTCGATGAGCTCCGCCTCGTCATAGACCTCGCCCACCGGTTTGCCCACCATATCCTCGCCGGCATCCAGCCCGTAGAGCTGATACGCCGCCCGGTTGAACTGCTGGATATGGAAGGAGGCGTCCACCGCGATAATGGCGTTGGGGGTGGAATCCAGAATTTTGTTGGAAACGGACTCCGCCCGCTCCTTCATGTACGGCAGGCACATTTCCAGCTCCGCCTTGCCCTGGTAAACGGCGATGGCCTTTTCCCTGCAGGTGGAATATCCGCAGGCGCCGCAGTTGAGCATATCCTCCGGCCTGGTCTTGCCGATTTTGGCGAGAATCTCGGCGATAGCCGCTTCGCCCGGCATATCCTTGGAGGGCATATCCTCGCTGACATGCTTGCCGAGGGCAATGTCGTGGACCACGTCGTAATCCCGTTTTTTGTCCGCCGCGTCCTCCACGAAGCACTGAGCTTCGATCATGCCGCGGTGATGCTTGGGCATAGCGGGGCCGTTGATGCAGCTGCCGGGGCAGGCGCTCATTTCAATGAAAAAGCCCTGCATCCCGCCGGCCTGGATTTCCTCCAGCGCCTGACGGCAGTTTTCCACGCCGTCCACCGCGATGTAGCGGTAATCGGGGGATTTGTCCATGGACTTCAGAATCCCGCCGGTTTCCGGGAAAAAGCGGCTGCGGAAGTGGTCCTGGTCCACCTTCTCGCGGTCGATGGAGATTCCCTCTTCCTCCAGCCAGTTGTAAAGCTCATCGAAGGTGATGGTGCAGTCCACGCCGTTTTCCCGGCAGTACTGGTCCACCTCGTCCTTCTTGGAAATGCAGGGGCTTACAAACACCACCATCGCGTCCGGGTTCTGCTCCTTGATGAGCTTGGCGTGGGCGTGCATGGGGGAAATCACCGGCGCCAGGCAGGGAATGCAGGCGGGGTAATACTTCTGCACCAGCCGCACGATGGAGTGGCAGCAGGTGCTGATAATCACCGGCATCCCGGATTCCACCAGCTTTTCATACTGGCGCTTGACCATATTGGCGCCCACGGCGGTTTCCCGCACATCGTAAACGCCCAGTTTTTTGATGGCTTCCGCGATGGCGGGCAGCCCCGAAACCTGGAACGCCGCCACATAGGAGGGGGCCAGGCTGACAATCACCTTTTTCCCCGCCTTCAGGTATCCCTTGACCACATCGGTATCGTCCCGGACCTGCTTCGCGTTCTGGGGGCAGATGCGGACGCACCTTCCGCAGAGGATACATTCGTCCGAGATGATCTGCGCCTGATGCTCCTTGAACCGGATGGCCTTGATGGGGCATTCTCGGATGCATTTATAACAGTTTTTGCAGTTGGCTTTTTTAAAGCTGAGTACTTCCATCTCCTGTTTCCTCCCGCCGCTTCTTTTTATTTTGCCGCAGCCTCTCCCGGCGCCTTATTTCCCCTGGAGGGGCTCCAGCACGTACTTATGAAAGACCTCCACCGCGTTTTCCGGCGAAACATGGTCCACAAATTCCCCGTTGATTTTCGTGGCGACGCCTTCGGTGCAGCGCCCCAGGCAGAAAGACGCCTTCAGCTGCACCTTGTCCTTCAGCTGATACTGGTCGATCAGCTCCTGAAACACATGGATAATATTGTAAGAGCCCTTCAGGTGGCAGGAGCTTCCCACACAAATATAGATTTCCATTCCAATCCTCCCAAACATGACTTTTTGTCAAAATGTTGTCAATAACAGTATAATTATAAACTTTTTCTCTAAAAAAGTCAATGCAGACAGGAGCGAACCCGGTCTATCCGCCCGTTTTGCCCACTCTGCACAAAAAACAATGTTCTTTTCTCCGGCCGGACGTCATTCCGCCAGCGCCGCTTCTATCCATTTCCGCGCAATCAGGGCGTGTCCCGCCTGTGACGGATGGACGCCGTCCCCGGCCCAGAAGGACGGGCCGCGTTTCAGGCATGCCGCCGCAAAATACCCGTCCATGGGGACGAAGGCATCGGCGTATTCAATGGCGGCCTGGCGGTTGTAGAGAATTTTGGGGTTCAGGTCCTCGCGCCAGGACATGCGCTCCTCGCTGACATGCAGCAAAAACGGCTCGATGAGGAGAATCCGGATATTCGGGTTCTCGTCGCGCGCCGCCTTCAGCATCCGGCACAGCCGTTTATAGTACTCCTCCGCCGAGGTAGGAGAATTCTGGTCGTACCGGCGCCAGGTATCGTTGATGCCGATGAGCACCGAAAGCAGGTCCGGGCGGATATCCAGGCAGTCCTCCCGCCAGCGCGCCTCCATTTCCGTCGTGCGGTCGCCGGAAACGCCTCTGTTATAAAAGGTCAGGTTCCAATCCGGATAAGCCGCGTTCAGCGCGTTGGCGATCATCAGCGGATAGCCCGTCCCCAGTCCGGCGGGGTCGGTGCGGTCCCGGCCGGCGTCGGTAATGCTGTCCCCCTGAAACAGGATGACAGCGTTTTTGCTAAGAAGCATATGGTTCCACTCCCTGTCGGATGATTTATGCTTCCAGTATAACGCTTTTTCCGATAAAATGCAATGGCAATGCAAAGATTTTGGAATGATCCCCTAAAATACCCGGGGCCGTCTTACAAATCCATCAAAATCCGGAAACCGCCCCGAACCCCGGCCGCAAAAAATTGAAATCAAAAAACAAAATTCCCCCTTGACATTTCTCCTTCCGTCTGCTATACTAATAAGGCAGCCAAAAAACGGCGGCAAAAATTGGATGTGCGCCTGTAGCTCAGTGGATAGAGCACCGGCCTCCGGAGCCGGGTGCGTTGGTTCGATTCCAATCAGGCGTACCAGAAATAAAAGACCGTCGACTGTTGTCGGCGGTTTTTGCTTTTGCCATGTTTTCTGCGCGTTATTTCGGGGCCCGGAGCAAAATGCGTTCCGGGCTCTTTCTATTCTATATGAAGCAAGGAGGAACACCATGCGCATCCGCACGCCTTCCTATTACCGTCAATTCCGCTGTACCGCCTCCGCCTGCGGGGAAAGCTGCTGCGTCGGCTGGGACATCTGCATCGACCCGGAAACAGCGGGCCGCTACCGGACCCTCCCCGGCCCCCTCGGCGCCCGTCTCCGGCGGGAAATCTGCTGGCAGGATCCTCCCCGCTTCCGCCTTCGGCCGGACAGCCGCTGCCCTTTTCTGAATGCAGACGGCCTTTGCAGCCTGATCCTGGAGGCCGGGGAAGGCGCGCTGTGCGAAATCTGCGCGGAGCATCCCCGCTTCCACAACGATTACGGCCCTCTGCGGGAATCCGGGCTGGGGCTTTGCTGCGAGGAAGCGGCGCGGCTGATCCTCTTTTCGACGGAATCCCCTCTCTCTTTCGACGTCCGGGAGACGCCGGAGGCGGGCGGCCCGGCCCCGGAGCAGCTGGACGCCCTTCTGGAAGCCCGGGAAACCGCCCTCCGGCTGGCGTGCTGCCCGGCCCATTCCATGGAAGAGCGGTTTCTCCTCCTGCTGGCGCTGGGGGCGGACGTCCAGGACCGGCTGGACGAGGGAGGCTCCCCGGCGGAAGCCTCCCGGCCCTACCGCGAGGAAGGCTTCCGTATCCGGACGCTGGAGGAAACGGCGGCGTCTGTCCGGCCCGCTCCGCCGGACGGGCTGCTGCGCTTTTGGGAGGAACAGGAGCCTCTCACCGAAGAGTGGCCCCTGCGGCTGGGCCGCATCCGGGCAAATCCGGAGGGAACCGCATCCTGCCGCGCCCGTCTGGGGGCGGGATACGCCGCCGGCTGCGAGCGGATTGCCGCTTACTTTCTCTTCCGCTACCTCCTGGAATCCGCCTGGGACGGGGATTTCCTTTCCAAAATCAAGCTGGCTGCCGCCGGGACACTGCTGATTTCCCTCCTGGACGCCCAGACTCTCCTGGAAACCGGGGACCTGACAGACCGGGACCGCATCCGCAATGCCGGGCTTTTTTCCAGGGAAGCGGAATACAGCCCCGACGCCCTGGAAGCGTTCCGGGAGGCCTGCTGGATGGAGGATTTCCTCTCCTTTGAAGGGCTGGCCGCACTGTTTTTATAAAAACATTTCCTCTTAAAATTTTGCTCCCCGTCTTGTGCTTTCCGGTAAAATACGCTATAATAAGAGACAAGGCGTTTTGCCCGATTTTTTCCATGGAGGAACCCAAATGGACGACTTTCTGAACCAGTTGAATAAGCAGATCAGCAGCGTCACGGAGAAAATCCTCTCTCCCCAGGAAATGGACGCCCTCAAGCGGGACGTCCGGCGCACCATGCGCGCGGCGGGGGATGTGGTGCGGGAAGCGGGCCGGGCTGCCGGCGACGCTGTCCGAAACGCCGGCCAGAGCTTTCAGAACGGCGGCAGCCAGCAGACCCCGGGCGGCGGCGTTTACTGGAATCCGCCCCGCAGCGGAGGAAACGGCCAGAACGGCGCGTCTCCCCAGTGGAATACCTTCCAGGCGCGGAAGCCTCAATCCCCTCCCCCGCGGCGGCCCCCGCAGCCGCGCCCCTTTACGCCGCCCTCCCGGCAGCAGCCCGCCTTCAAGAGCTTCGGCGCCCAGCAGCGGCCCGCCAAGAGGAAGGACCGCACCGGCTCCGCCTGGATTCTCTCCATAATCGGCGGCGTTCTCATCCTTTCCGGCCTGGGCTCCGCCATTGACGCCATTTCCTATTTCAGTCTGTGGAATCTCTCCGGCTATGTCATCGACGTGGCTGTCAACCTCATCCCCGTGGCGGCGGGCACGGCCCTGATGGCCTGCGGGGTGGGACGCATCAAATACATCAAACGCTACCATCGCTACCGGGAACAGCTCAAAGGGGTGGATTACGCATCCATCGCGGATATGGCGGAATTTTTTGCCATACCGGAAGCAAAGCTCGTCAAGGACCTGAAGCGGATGATGAGCGACGGCTTGTTCCAGAACTGCTACTTTGACGAGCAGGAAACCTGCTTTATCCTGAGCAAGGAAGTTTACGACCAGTACCTTGCCATGCGGGAAAACCTGAAAATCCAGCAGGCGGAGGCGGAGCGCCGCCGCAAGATCGCCGAGGAAAACCCGGAAGCCGCCGCGCTGGAGGAAATGCGCGCCACCGGGGAAGAATATATCCGCAAAATCCGGTCGCTGAACGACGCCCTTCCCGCCCAGGATATCTCCGAAAAGCTGGACCGCCTGGAGAGCATCTGCTCCCAGATTTTTTCCTACGTGGGCGAACATTCGGAAAAGCTGCCCCAGATCCGCCGGTTCATGAGCTACTACCTCCCCACCACCCTCAAGCTCACCGAATCCTACCGCGACCTGGAACAGCGCCAGATTTCCACCGACGAGGTTCAGTCGGTCAAACAGGAAATTCTGGAAACCCTCGACAACATCAATCTCGCGTTCCAGAATCTGTATAAAAACCTGATGCAGAAGGACCTGATGGGCCTTTCCGCCGATATTTCCGCGCTGGAAACCATGCTGACCCAGGAGGGCCTGATGGACAGCGAACTCAAGATGGATACCCCCGAAAACGGAAGGAGTTTTGATTTATGAGCGAACTTGAACAGGTTCCAACCCTAACCCTGGATTTAGATGAAGCTGTCGAACAGGCGGCCGCCGCCCCTGCGGCTCCCGCAGCCCCCTCCCTGACCTCCGCCGCTTCGGCCCAGGTGCAGCAGGCCGAGCCTCCGGAGCCGGTTCTTACCCCCGCCGAGGAAAAGGCGGTGCAGGAATTCCTCCCCAAAATCGAGCTGTCCAATTCCAGCGTCATTGTCCAGTACGGCTCCGGCGCACAGAAAAAAATTGCGGACTTCTCCGAGAACGTCCTCAGCACCGTCCGGACCAAGGACCTGGGCGAAGTGGGACAGATTCTCACCGATGTTGTAACCGAGCTCAAATCCTTCGATGTGGAGGAGGAAGAAAAGGGCTTTTTCGGCTTCTTCAAGCGCTCCGCCAACAAAATGACCGCCATGAAAGCCAAATACGACAAGGCGGAGGCCAACGTCAACCGCATCTGCGAGGCGCTGGAGGCCCACCAGGTCCAGCTCTTAAAGGATGTTTCCATGCTGGACAAAATGTACGAGCTCAACAAGACCTACTTTAAGGAACTCTCCCTTTATATCATCGCCGGCAAGCGGAAGCTCAAGGAGGTCCGGGAGGGCGAACTGGCCCAGCTGATGGAGAAAGCCTCCCAGAGCGGCCTTCCCGAGGATGCCCAGGCGGTCAACGATCTGAACGCCATGTGCGACCGGTTTGAAAAGAAGATCCACGACCTGGAGCTGACCCGGATGATTTCCATCCAGACAGCCCCCCAGATCCGGCTGGTGCAGAATAACGACACTCTGATGTCCGACAAGATTCAGTCCACTCTGGTCAACACCATCCCCCTGTGGAAGAGCCAGATGGTGCTGGCTCTGGGGGTGGAGCATTCCCGCCAGGCTGCCCAGGCGCAGCGCGCTGTCAGCGACATGACAAACGAGCTCCTGCGCCGCAACGCCGACACTCTGAAAATGGCCACCATTGACACGGCCAAGGAGTCCGAACGGGGCATTGTGGACATGGAAACCCTGCGCCACACCAACGAGAGCCTGATTACCACCCTGGACGAGGTCATCCGCATTCAGGAGGAGGGCCGCCAGAAACGCCGGGAGGCGGAAGTGGAGCTGGTGAAGCTGGAAAACGACCTGAAGCAGAAGCTTTTGTCCATCCAGCGCTAGCGTGCGGCGAGCCGCCGCCGGCAATTCGACGCGGGCCCGGTAACCAGGCCGTCAATTCGCCGCGGCGTTTCAATTCCTATCCACCCGCTGGACGGCTCGATAAACTCGCCGATTTGACAGGTTTCATCTTCTATCGTTTGTAGGGGCCGGGTCGCCCGGCCCGCGTGAAAGGCCAAAACACTCCAGAAAAACAGCGTGCGGCGATTCGCCGCTTGTAGGGGCGAACTGTGTTCGCCCGTGAATCAAACGGAACGTTTTGGGAAAGAACGCGGGCGACCAATGGCCGCCCCTACAAGCCTATCGAAGTATTCCGGAAAATTTGCAGGGGACGATGCCTGCGTCGTCCTGCAATTGCTGCAAAATCAAACCACATAACGGGGCGTCGGGGACGCTGCCCCCTGTATTTTCCCGGAATGCTCCCACCAATCAAACCGGTTCGCCCGCATTTTCCGCACCCGCTGAAAAGCGCTTTTATCATCCATCAGAAACGAGGTCTACCCATGCCCATTAACATTCCCGTTACCCTCCCCGCCAACTCGGTTTTGCAGCGGGAAAATATCTTCGTCATGGACGAAGAACGGGCGGTCCATCAGGATATCCGGCCCCTGAAAATCGCCATCCTAAACCTGATGCCCAAAAAGATCGAAACGGAGACCCAGCTCCTCCGGCTCCTGTCCAATACCCCCCTTCAGATTGACCTGGAGCTTTTACAGATGGCCTCCCATGTGTCCAAAAACACCTCCGACGACCATCTGTTCAAATATTACAAAACCCTGGCGGATGTCCGGGACCAGCGGTTCGACGGGCTGATTATCACCGGCGCGCCGGTGGAGCAGATGCCCTTTGAGGAGGTGGACTACTGGCCGGAGCTCTGCGAGGTCTTTGAATGGTCCAAAACCAACGTCTACTCCACCTTCCACATCTGCTGGGGGGCCCAGGCCGGGCTTTACTACCACTACGGCGTGCCCAAATACGACCTGCCTGCCAAAATGTTCGGCATTTTCCCCCACACGGTTCTGCAGCCCTTCCACCAGCTTCTCCGGGGATTCGACGAGGTGTTCTACGTCCCCCATTCCCGCCACACGGAGGTGCGGGAGGAGGACATTCTGAAGCATCCGGAGCTGGAAATTCTTACCAAGTCCCCGATTTCCGGGGTGCACATTGTGGCGGATACCTCCGGGCGGCAGTTTTTCGTCACGGGCCACTCGGAGTACGACCGGGGGACCCTGGCGGCGGAGTATTTCCGGGACCTGGACAAGGGGCTGCCCATCCACATCCCCTACAACTATTTTGAGGGGGACGACCCGGACAACCCGCCCCGGTTCATCTGGCGCAGCCACGCGAATCTCCTCTTTGTCAACTGGCTCAACTATTTCGTCTACCAGCAGACCCCCTACAACCTGGAGGAAATGGACCGGGAACGCCGGGAACGTTAATTTTCCCGGAATTTTTGGAAAAGAACTTGATTTCTGGACAAAAACTGTCTATAATAAAGCTATACCATAAAAGAAAGGATGTTTCACATGGTTGTTACCAAAGAAACTGTTATCGGCGATATTCTTGATTTTGACGCCACCACTGCCCAGTATTTCCTGGCCATGGGGATGCATTGCCTGGGCTGCCCCTCTGCCCGCGGCGAATCCCTGGCGGATGCCTGCATGGTCCACGGCGTAGACGCGGACGAGCTGGTTGAAAAAATCAACGCGCACATTTCCGCGAAATAGGGAAGATTTGTTTTCCAGGGGCTTCATTGTCGGGAAAAGAAAGACATCCCGAATCAATGAGCCATATAAAAATCAAACGCATAGGGGCACGGGTTTCGTGTCCCTTTTTCGCTGTACGGAGGGCTTTGACATGAAAAATCTCGACGGCCGCTTGCAGGCGGCGGCGGACCTGGTTACTCCCGGCGGGTTTCTCCTGGACGTCGGCACCGACCACGGCTACCTGCCGATCTGGCTCATGGAACAGGGGAAAATCCGGGGGGCCATCGCCTCGGATGTAAACCTGAACCCCCTGATCTCCGCCAAAATGAACATTCAAGCCGCCGGGCTTTCGGACAAAATCGACACCCGGCTGGCCGACGGCCTTTCCGGCATTGACCTTGAGGAAGTGACGGACATCGCCATTGCGGGCATGGGCGGGATGCTCATCGGGGACATTCTGGAGGCCCGCTCCCCTCTTGCCGGGAAACACCTGATTTTGCAGCCCATGACCCAGGCGCCCTACCTCCGGCGGTGGCTCTGCCGGAACGGGTATGCCATTTCCGCCGAATCCCCGGCGGAGGCCGGCGGCAAATTTTACGCGGTGATTTCCGCCCGGTACGAAGGCAATAACTGGGAGTGCGACGACTTTTTCGCCCATGTGGGCAAAATGCCGGAGGCCCTGCGAACCCCCCAAAAACGGCAGCTCGCCGGGCAATACTTAAAATTCCTGCAAAACAAGCTGCGGGTCATCCTGCTGGGCATGTCCCAGTCCGCTTCCGGGGACACGGCGGCGGAACAGTATCAGGAACTGTATCTGCAATTGGACGATCTTCTGGAAAAGGAGGGATTGCTGTGACCACAGCCGAAGAAATCTACGCTGCCCTGGACGAATGGGCGCCTTTTGACACCCAGGAGGGCTTTGACAACAGCGGCCTGCTCATCGGCTCCATGGAACAGCCGGTCGAACGCTGCCTGCTGGCCCTGGACCTGACGCCGGAAGTCTGCGCCGAAGCCGTCCGGTGCGGCGCGCAGATGGCGGTTACCCACCACCCGGTGATTTTTACCCCCCTGAAAAGCCTGCGCCCCGACAGCGCAGTTTACCGGGCGGTGCAGGCGGGGCTGGCGGTGCTCTGCGCCCACACCAATCTGGACAAGGCCCCCGGCGGGGTCAGCGATACCCTCGCCGATTTGCTGGGGCTTTCCCGCGCCGACGACCTGGAGGGCGGCGACGGCTTCGTCAAGCTGGGGGACCTGCCGCGGCCTGTCACCGGCGGAGAGCTGGCCGCCCTGGTGAAGGAGCGGCTGGGGCTTTCCCATCTGCGGATTCATGATGCGGGCAGGCCCATCCGCACCATCGCCCTCTGCTCCGGTTCCGGCGGAAGCTACCTGGAGCTGGCTGCGGAAGCCGGGGCGGACGCCTTTGTCACCGGCGACGTGAAGCACGACCGGGCGGTGGAAGCCGCCGCTTTGGGGATTACCCTCATCGACGCCGGCCATTACGAAACGGAAGCCATCATCCTGGAGCCCATGCGGGAATACCTCCAGGAGCGCTTTCCCCGCGTGGAGTTCCGGCGGGCGGAAAGCGACCGGCCGCCCTTCCGCTGGGAATAAAGGGGGAGCAGCCATGCTGGACTTTACCCTCCCCTACTATGGGGTGCTGATGGTGCAGGAGCATCCGGAGGAAGCGCCCGCGGCTGCTCTGCCGGAGGGATTTTCCTTCCGCCGGTGGGAGCCGGGCCTGGAAACAGAATGGGCGGCGCTGATAGACCGCACAGAGATGATGGCGGATTACGAAACGGGGCTTTCCTACTTCCGCGGGGAATTCCTGAGCAGGCCGGAGGAGCTGCCGGAGCGGATGCTCTTTGTCTGCTCGCCGGAGGGGGAAACTGCGGGGACCGCCAGCCTCTGGATGGGCGGCAAGCTGGGGCCCGGGCGCTGCCGCCTCCACTGGGTGGCGGTGGACCCCCGCTTTGAGGGCCGCGGCATCGCCAAGGCCATGATTGCCGAGCTGCTCTCCCGGCGGGAACGCCTGGGCGGCCCGGAGCCCCTCTACCTCGCCACCCAGACCTGGAGCTGGCGGGCAATTTCACTGTACACGCGCTTCGGATTCCGGCCCTACCTGGGGCCTCAGCCGGACGGCTGGACGCTTCAGAACCCGCAGAGCACCTTTGCAGAGGAAAACCGCACAGCGTGGGAGCTGATTGCCGGGAAGCTGGAGCACCGGAACTTCCGGCAGTACCTTCGCCCCGCTGTCCCAAAGGAGGAAACTGTATGAGAAGCATCAAACCGGGCCGCGGCCCGTCGGGCATGAACGCCTTTGGCTCTGTTGTCGCCGTGATTTTCGGCATTATCTGGACCATCGCCGCCGTCTCCATGGGCGCGCCCTTCTTTTTCCCGTTATTCGGCATTGTGTTTGTGATTGCGGGAATCGGGCAGGCGGTTTACCATTACCACAACGCCACTTCCGAAAACCGGTTCTCCTCTTTCGACATCACCGATGAAAACGAGGAGCCCGATCCGCTGAACCGCCGCTTCGGCCCGCAGTCCTCCGGCACGGAGCCTCCGCAGCCGGAAGAACCGGACGCCCCCGGCACCAGCGCCGCCTTCTGCCCCTTTTGCGGGGAAAAGGTGGCGGGAGAGTTTGAATTCTGTCCCAAATGCGGCAAAAAGCTGCCGTAAAGGAAAAGGACGCCCCGTCTGAGGCGTCCTTTTTGTATGCCGGAAACCGCGTCAGTCCGCCAGTTCCCGGATGCTGGAAAGAATCTTCTCCAGCCGGTCTTTGGCGCGGGCCAGTTTCGCCTTTTCGTTGTTGACAACCTTTTCCGGAGCCTTGGAGACAAATTCCTGGTTGTCCAGCTTGCCCTGGATGACCCGGATGTCCTTTTCGCAGGCTTCCCGGTCCTTATTCAGGCGGGCCAGCTCCTTCTCCTTGTCGATGAGGTCGCCCATGGGGAGGTAAACCCTGGCGCTGTCGGTAACGGCCAGCGCGGCGTTTTCCACGCTGAGGCTCTCGCCGATGGTGACGTCGGAAGCGGAAGCCAGGCGCTCAAAGAAGGACACGCCTTTTTGAAAGGTGTCGCCGTAGGTGGTTTCAATGAGCAGGTGGGCTTTGCGGGAAGGCGGCACGTTCTTTTCGGCGCGGACGTTGCGGATGGCCTTGATGGCGTCCATAATCCGCTGGAATTCCTGCTCGTCCTCCTCGAAGCAGAGGTCCTCCCGGTACTCGGGGAACTTGGAAATCATGATGCTCTCGCAGTCGTTGGGGATGGCCTGCCAGATTTCCTCGGTGATGAAGGGCATGAAGGGGTGCAGGAGCTTCAGGGTGTTGGCCATGACGTAAACCAGCACCTTCTGGGCGTTGAGCGCCGTCTCCCCGCCGGCCTGGAGCCGGGATTTGGTAATCTCAATATACCAGTCGCAGAACACATCCCACAGGAAATCGTAGATATTCTGGGCGGCGACGCCGAGCTCGTACTTCTCCAGATTGTCGTTGACCGATTTCACCAGGGCATTGTACTGGGACAGCACCCACTTGTCCTCCATGAGCAGGGTGTCCGGCAGCTCCGGCTTCTCAATCTCGTCGGACAGATTCATGAGGATGAACCGGGAAGCGTTCCAGAGCTTGTTGGCAAAGTTCCGGGCGGCCTTCACCTTGTCGTCGGAGTAACGCATGTCGTTTCCGGGGGAGGTGCCGTTGGCCAGCATGAACCGCAGAGCGTCGGCGCCGTATTCGTCGATGACCTGTAAGGGATCGATGCCGTTGCCCAGGGATTTGCTCATCTTCCGGCCCTGGCTGTCCCGGACGAGGCCGTGGATGAAGATGTCGGAGAAGGGCTTTTTGCCCATATATTCCAGGCCGGAGAAGATCATCCGGGAAACCCAGAAGGTGATGATGTCGTAGCCGGTAACCAGGGTGGAGGTGGGGTAGAAGTAGTCCAGGTCCTTGGTTTCATGAGGCCAGCCCAGAGTGGAGAAGGG
>DVFM01000092.1 GCA_018713245.1 Candidatus Merdivicinus intestinavium | reverse complement strand
GAAGCAGAGACTCAATATGAAGTTGCGCATGGGCGCATCCAGCAGTGGGAAAAAATATACCTTATGGAAGGCCCGGAAGGACTTGCAATCGAACGACGCGGTCGTAGCGGCAAGGGACGTCCTGCCAAGTTCCCTAAAGAAGTTGAAGAAGACCTGTTAAAAGAGGTTCAGCGACTGAGAGCGGAGAATGCGTACCTAAAAAAATTGCAAGCCTTGGTTTTGGAAGACGAGCGACACCAGCACAAAAAGCAAAGGTGATCCAAGAACTGAGGCGAGAATATGATCTGGCAATCCTGCTGGAAGTCGCTCAACTCCCCCGGGCTACCTTCTACTATCACGCTAAGCGGCGAAATATTGCGGATAAATATGCCCAGGCAAAGACAGAAATCACAGCTATCTACCACGAAAACAAAGGTAGATACGGCTACCGTTGAGTTACAAGTGAGCTGCATAACCGTGGAATCACGCTGAATCACAAGACGGTACAGCGTTTGATGAAGGAGTTGGGTGTGATTTGCCGTGTCCGAATGAAGAAATATCGTTCTTACAAGGGTGAACAAGGCACGACTGCGGATAATGTTCTGGACCGTGAGTTCCAGGCAGAAAAACCGAACCAGAAGTGGGTTACCGATGTAACGGAGTTTCGTCTGTTTGGGCAAAAGCTGTATCTGTCTCCAATCCTTGACCTGTATAGTGGTGACATTGTAACATACACGATATCTGACAGCCCCAATCTACGGATGGTAACGACTATGCTGGAGCAGGCCTTTGCAAAAATCCCAGACAACACAAACTTGCTGCTTCACTCCGACCAGGGCTGGCATTACCGGCACAAGCAGTATGTCCATATGCTGAAGGAGAAGGGCATTCGCCAGAGCATGAGCCGCAAGGGAAACTGCTATGACAACTCGGTGATGGAGAATTTCTTCGGGCATCTCAAGAGCGAGCTGCTCTATCTGCAAGAATTCGAATCCATGGAACACTTCAAAGCTGAGTTGATTGCGTACATTGACTACTACAATAACAGGCGTATTAAGGCAAGATTAAAGGGCTTGCCCCCTGCAATTCACAGACAGCAAGCCCTTTTAGAGGCTTGAACCATTTCAGTTGGAGATATTTGTCTAACTTTTTGGGGTCACTTCACCCCGCCGGCGTCTTTTGATTTATTCTTCTTCCGCAGGCAGCGCGTTGTAGTATTTTTCCATAAACGCCTGCATCTGCTCTTTGTAATCCGCCGTCTCGCCCTTGTGCATTTTGGTGATATACTCGTGGCGGTTGAGCATCTTGCTCCCGCTCTCCCGGGCAATCAGATACACCGCGATGTTGGAGCAATGGTCGGATACCCGCTCGATATAGGTGAGGATTTCTAAGAACACCAGCCCGGCGTCGATGGTGCACTGTCCGCTTTTCAGGCGGCGGATATGCCGCAGCTTCAGCGCGTTTTCCATCGTGTCCACCGTTTCCTCCAGCGGCTCAATGCGGGAGGCAAGGGCCGTATCTCTGCCGCGGAAGGCATCCGAGGCCATAACCACCGCCTGCTCCGCCGCGGAGCAGATGACTTCCAGCTCCTCCAGAGCCTTGTCGCTGAAGCGGACGTTCTGATTGTGAAGCGTTTCCGCCTCCTCCACCAGGTTGACGGCATAGTCGCCGATGCGCTCAAACTCCAGGATCAGCCGCAGCAGCAGCGTCAGGTCCTTCTGCTCCGGCTCTGTGAGCTCCTCTTCCCCGATGTGGTTGAGGTAATTGTTGAGCTGGTCCTCCCGAATATCAATTTCCCGCTCGCGCTTCTGAATCTCCTCCGCCAGCGCCGGGTCGTAGCGCCGGAACAGGGCATAGGATTTCCGGAAGTTTTCCAGCGCGAAGCCGGCCATTTCCTGCACGACTACGCCGCTCTGCTCGATTGCCAGTCCGGGAGCGGACAGGAAGCGGTCGTCGAGGACGTTGTGCTCCCCTTCGCTGGGATGGGTAGCCAGCGTCGCGGCCGCCGCGGTCTGCTCCGCCTTGGGCTTGGCATCCCGGACGGTGATTTCCGCCAAATGGGCCAGGCCCTTATAGAAGGGGGCCAGCAGGCAGGTGGTCACAACGTTGAAAAGCGTGTGGAAATTGGCGATCCCGCCCCGGGAAATCGGCTCCATCCAGAAGCTAAATCCGCCGATGGCCGCGTTGATTCCGTACACGCCCACGAGGAAAATCGCCGTGCCGATAAGGTTGAAGTACAGGTGGACCATGGCGGCCCGCTTGGCGTTTTTATTGGCGCCGATGCTGGAAAGGAGGGAGGTAACGCAGGTGCCGATGTTCTGCCCCATGATGATGGGGAAGGCGGCGGAGCAGGTGATGGCTCCGGTGGTGGACAGCGCCTGCAGGATGCCGATGGAGGCGGAAGAGCTCTGGATAATGCCGGTGACAACCGCGCCCGCCAGCACCCCCAGGAAGGGGTTCTGAAGGGATGCAAAAATATTCCGGAAGGCCTCCGACTGCTGGAGCGGCTCCATGGCCGCTTCCATGGCGAACATTCCCTGGAACAGAACCCCGAAGCCCAGGCAGGCTTCTCCCGCCATTTTCTGCATGGCCTTTTTCCCCGCCGTCAGCAGGAGGATAATGCCCACAATCGCAACCAGCGGCGCCAGGGTGGAGGGTTTGACAATCTGCAGAATAAAGCCGGCGTTGGGATCGTTCTCCAAATCCCCCAGCCGCAGGATCTGGCCGGTGACGGTGGTGCCGATGTTGGCGCCCATAATAACCCCCACCGCGTTGCGGAGCTTTAAAATCCCCGCGTTGACCATTCCCACCACCACAACCGTGGTCAGTGAGGAGCTTTGGACGATCGCGGTGACGCCCGCACCCAGCAGGATGCTGAAAACGACGTTTCCCGTCATGCGTTCCAGCGCTTTTTCCGCGCGGCCGTTGGACATTTTCTCCATGCCGGCCGCCAGGATGTTCATGCCGAACAGAAACAGGGCCAGCCCGCCGCCCAGGCTGATAACGTTAAAAATACTCATGCTTTTCCCCCGATAAACCAGATTTTTCAAAAATCTTACGAACGCTACATCATTATACCATTGAATCTTTCTTTCAGGCAAGATTCTCTTACATTTTTGTGCGGGATTTTACCGGATTTTTACATTTCATTTACCGCTATTATAGATGGCGCAATCCGCCCGGCTGTGGTATACTGGTGTTATCATACTGCATGGCAGGAGGGAAACAATGATGCGGATTTTAAATTTCGGTTCGCTTAACCTGGATTTTACCTACACGGTGCCCCATTTCGTCCGGCCGGGGGAAACGCTGGCCGCGGAAAAGCTGGAAGTTTTTGCCGGCGGGAAGGGCCTCAATCAATCCACTGCCCTGTGCCGCGCCGGTGCGGAGGTGTTTCACGCCGGCTGCGTGGGGCCGGACGGCGGGGGGCTGCTGGAACAGCTCCGGCAGGACGGGGCGGACCTCCGCTTTGTGCGCACCCTCCCCGGCGTGCGTACCGGCCACACCATCATCCAGGTGGACGGCGCAGGCCAAAACTGCATCCTGGTCTGCGGCGGGGCCAACCGCCGGGCGGACGCCGCCATGGCGCAGGAGGTGCTGGACGCTTTCGGCCCGGGGGACTGGCTCCTTTTGCAGAACGAAATCAGCGGGCTGGACAGCATCCTGCGGCTGGCGGGGGAAAAGGGGCTGCACATTGCCTTCAACCCCTCCCCCATTTCCCCGGAAATCCGGCGCCTTCCCCTGGAAACCGTGGAGCTTTTCCTGGTAAACGAGGTGGAAGGGGCGGCACTGGGGGGAAGCGGCTCCCCAGAGGAATGCCTGGAAGGGCTGCGCCGCCGGTTTCCGGGGGCCAGGCTCGTTTTGACGCTGGGGACCGACGGCGCGTTTTACTTTGACGGGACAAGGACGCTGTTCCAGCCCGCCTTTTCCGTTCAGGCGGTGGATTCTACAGCGGCCGGAGACACCTTTACCGGCTATTTCCTGGCGGCGCTGGGGGAGGGTCTGGACGGCGGGGATGCGCTGCGGCTGGCTGCGGCGGCCGCGGCAATCTCCGTCACCCGAATGGGGGCCTCCCCCTCCATCCCCACCCGCGCCGAAACCGAGGCGTTCCTCCAAAGCCGGCAGAAGGAAATCTGACCAACGAAAAATTCCGCGCCCTTTTCCGGCAGGATGAAACCGCGCCCGCCCCCGCAGGATACGAGGGAGGGCGCGGTTTTTGACAGGGATGGTTAATCCAGCGCGCCGGTCCGGCGCATATAGTCGTTCCAGACGTTTTCAAACCAGTCGTCGGTGCGGGGCAGCGGGCGCACCGGCACGAATTCCGAGCGGAATTCCCCGCCTTCCAGCGCCGTTTTCACCCAGTCTCCCCGGTGGGAGCCGTTGCCGGGCAGGTAGCGGTAGGCGGAAAGCTCCTCCCCCGCCGTCAGCCCCGGCATGGAAACGCCGGCCCCTTCCGGGCTCGCCAGCAGCGCCGAGCCGCGGCTCAGACAGGCGCTCCCCGTCAGCGCCATGGCCGACAGCATCGCCCGCTGCACCAGCAGCATGTCCCGGTTTTTATAGGCGTGGGGCAGCTCCAGCGGGCTGTCCGCCCGGGTATCCGCGAAAAACCGCTCCAGCTCCGCCCCGGCTTTGGCCGCCAGGGCCTCCATTTCCTCCGGAACCCGGATGTGGGCCGCCGAAAGGCTCATGGCCTTCTGAAAGGCGTCCCGCTGCTCCAATATCCCCGTTTTCCCGCCGGAAAGAAGGGCCTCCATCTCGGAAAGGAGTTCTGCCGCCGTCTGCTCCGCCGCCCCGGAAAGCTCCTCCGCCGGGACCGGCTTTTTGGCAGAACAGGCGATGTGCTCCGCCGCCCGCTGGGAACCCACCTGGGTGGAATTGAGGGCGCTGCCGCCGGGACGGGCGATGCCGAAGGTCCCCGCCGCCTCCCCGGCCGCATACAGCCCCTCCACGCTGCTCTGCCAGAAGAGGTCCACCGCCAGTCCGCCGTTGTTGTGCTGGGCGCAGACGGAAACCTCCAGCGGCTCCGCATACAGGTCGATGCCGTGGGCGGCGTAAAGCTCGATGGCCTTCCGGTTCATGCGGGCCAGCCGGGCAATGGGGGTTTTCAGCAGCGCGCCGGAGCGCTCCAAATACCCCCGCGCCTCCTCCGAAAGGCCGCCGAAGCCGTTTTCAAGCCCCATGGGGTCGGTGCGGAAGTCCAGATACACCCGGTTCCCCTTGTGGAACACCTCGTGATGGACGATGATGTCGATGATGGAGGAACCCGCGATTTTCCCGGTGTCAAAGGGCCACTGGTAGCCCTTCAGAAAGACCATGCTGAGCGCCTGCTCCGGCGTTTCAAAGTATTCGGGGAGGAATTCCCGCTCGCGGCCCTCCCGGTCCACGGCGATATACCGGGGCAGCACCTGCTGGTAGGTCCCGGAAACGTTCCAGCGGAATTTGGTGGAGGCCAGGCCGTACTGCCACTCCTGCAGGTTGCAGGCGGCCGCCCCCGCCTCCAGCGCCATCCCCGTCATGCCGGTCTGGCTTTCGGGATAGACCGACGCGCCGTAGACGATGGCCGGGCCGCCGGTGGCCAGAATGGCCTGATTGCACAGAAAAACCGTCAGCCCCCAATCCGATTCGGAAAGGCGGTTCAAATCGATGGCCGCCACGCCCCGGAGGGCGCCCTTTTCGGTGATGAGCCGCACCGCCTGCATCCGGTCGTAAATGCGAATCCCCTTGCGCAGCACCGAGGCTTCCAGCTTCTCGGTCATGATTTTGGAGGTCAGCGGCCCGCAGGAGGTGGCCCGCTGGCGGGGGTCGTGGTCGGTCTTATAGCCCACATATTCCCCGTAAACATTGGTGGGGAACGGGACCCCCAGATTGACCAGCTTCATAAAGGACCGCAGCGACCCCGCCGCCTCCGCCAAAGCGGTGTCCCCGTTGACGCTCCCCCCCTGGAACAGGTTGTCCGCCAGCTCGTAAATACTGTCGGCGCTGTCGGAGCAGAGGGAGAGCTTGTAGTAGGTCTGCTTGTCGCTGCCGGTGTTGCGGGAAGTCCCCATCCTGATCCCTTCGGTGAGGATGGCAGCATCGGTGCGCCCCAGGTCATAGAGGGTGTCCGCCGCGTTGAAGCCGGCGCATCCGCTGCCGATGACCAGGGTGTCCAGAGAAATGACGGCGATTTTCCGGCCGTTTCGTTCCACAAATTTCATAAGCGGCATCCTTTCCGCGGCAATCCGCCGCCGGACTGGTTGATTTTGTCAGATGGCATCCCGGATTTTCCGCCCCATTTCGGAACAGGAAAGCCGGGTGCAGCCCGCGCTCATGCAGTCGGCGGTGCGGCAGCCCGCGTCCAGCACGGCGTTCACCGCCGCTTCGATGCAGTCCGCCTCCGCCCCCATGTCAAAGGAATAACGGAGCATCATGGCCGCCGACAGGATGGTCCCGATGGGGTTGGCCAGATCCTTTCCGGCAATGTCCGGGGCGGAGCCGTGGATGGGCTCATACATGCCCCGGGTCCCGTCCCCCAGAGAGGCGGAAGCCATCATGCCGATGGACCCGGTAATCATGCTCGCCTCGTCGGACAAAATGTCCCCAAACAGGTTTTCGGTGACGACGACGTCGAACTGGGCCGGGTTTTTCACCAGCTGCATGGCGGCGTTGTCCACCAGCATGTCGGCAAACTCCACGTCCGGGAATTCCGCGGCCACCCGGCGGGCCACCTTCCGCCACAGGCGGGAAGTGTCAAGCACGTTCGCCTTATCCACCGAGATAAGCCGGGAGGAGCGCTTCCGGGCGATTCCAAAGGCGCGGCGGACGATGCGCTCGATTTCGTGTTCCGCATAGACCATGTCGTCATGGGCGGTTTCCTCGCCGTTTTCGATGCCGGTGCGGTGCGCGCCGAAATAAGCCCCGCCGATGAGCTCCCGGACCATCATCAGGTCGATGCCCTTCCCCGCGATTTCCGGCTTTAAGGGGGAAGCCGCCGCCAGCTGGGGGAAGAGCTTGGCCGGGCGGAGGTTGGCGTACAGCCCCATGGCGGAGCGGATGCCCAAAAGGGCCGCTTCCGGGCGGATCTCCTTGGGGACGCCGTCCCACTTGGGGCCGCCCACCGCGCCCAGCAGCACGCTGTCGCAGTCCAGGCATTTTTCCAGGGATTCCGCCGGCAGGGAGGTCCCGCAGGCGTCGATGGCGCAGCCCCCCGCCAGGATTTCCCGGTAACGGAAGGTGTGGCCGAATTTCTCCGCGATCCTGTCCAGAACCCGCAGCGCCTGCTCCACGATTTCCGGGCCGATGCCGTCGCCCCGGATGACGGTGATGGTTTTTTCCATAAAGGGCCTCCTATCTGCCGATGGATTTCAGGAGCCCGCCCTTTCGGATAATCTCCTTGATAAAATCCGGGAAGGGCTCGGCCTGGTACTGCTCGTTCTTCGTAAGGTTGCGGATGACGCCGGTGTCAAAATCCACGGCAATTTCGTCCCCGCCGGCGATTTTCCCGCTCGCCTCGGGGCACTCCAGGATGGGCAGGCCGATGTTGATGGAATTGCGGTAGAAGATGCGGGCGAAGCTCCCCGCGATGACGCAGGAAACGCCGGACGCCTTGATGGCCATGGGCGCGTGCTCCCGGGAGGAACCGCAGCCGAAGTTCATCCCCCCGACGATGAGGTCGCCGGGAGCGCATTTGGCCCTGAAATCCCTGTCGATGTCCTCCATGCAGTGAGCCGCCAGCTCCCCGGGGTCGGCGGTGTTCAGATAGCGGGCGGGGATGATGACGTCGGTGTCCACATTGTCCCCGTATTTGTGCGCAAAGCCTTTTACGTTCATTTCGATTCCTCCTCAATACCCGTCAGAACCCGCGGGTCGGCGATTTTCCCCATGACGGCGGAAGCGGCGGCCACGGCGGGGGAAGCCAGATAGACCTCCGAATCCACATGGCCCATCCGCCCCACAAAGTTGCGGTTGGTGGTGGCGATGCAGCGTTCCCCGGCGGCCAGGATGCCCATATACCCGCCCAGGCAGGGCCCGCAGGTGGGGGTGGACACCACGCATCCGGCGTCGAGAAAGGTTTCCAGATACCCCCGCTTCATGGCCTCTTTATAAATGGCCTGGGTGGCGGGGATGATAATGGCCCGCACGCCTTCGGCAATATGGCGGCCCTTCAGAATCTCCGCGGCGGCGGCCAGGTCGGAAATCCGGCCGTTGGTGCAGGAGCCGATGACTACCTGGTCGATGGGGATTTCTCCAATCTGGTCAAAGGTCCGGGCATTTTCCGGCAGGTGGGGGAAAGCCACGGTGGGCTCGATGGACGAAAGGTCGATTTCAACGGTCTGTTCGTAAACCGCGTCGGGGTCCGCCTGATAAACGGCGATTTCCCGGTTCACCCGGCTCCGGATGTAGGCCATGGTCACCTCGTCCACCTCGAAAACGCCGTTTTTCGCCCCGGCTTCCACCGCCATGTTGGCGATGCACAGCCGGTCGTCCATGGTGAGGGAAGCAAGCCCCGGCCCGGTGAACTCCATGGATTTGTAAAGGGCCCCGTCCACCCCGATTTTGCCGATGATGTGGAGGATCACGTCTTTTCCGGACACATAGGGGCCCAGTTTCCCCGTCAGCACAAACCGGATGGCCGCGGGGACCTTAAACCAGGCCTCGCCGGTGGCCATGCCCGCCGCCATATCGGTGGAGCCGACGCCGGTGGAGAAGGCGCCCAGCGCGCCGTAGGTGCAGGTGTGGGAATCCGCCCCGATGACGCAGTCGCCGGGAGCCACCAGCCCCTTTTCCGGCAGAAGGGCGTGTTCGATGCCCATTTCGCCCACGTCAAAGTAGTTTTTCACGTCAAACCGCCGGGCGAAAGCGCGGCACTGCTTGCACTGCTCCGCCGCCTTGATGTCCTTGTTGGGGGCAAAGTGGTCCATGACCATGGCGATCTTTTCCCGGTCAAAGACGGAGGAAAAGCCCGCCTTGTCGAACTCGTTGATGGCCACGGGGGAGGTGATGTCGTTGCCTAAAACCAGGTCGAGCTTTGCCCGGATGAGCTGCCCGGCCCGCACTTCCGGCAGGCCCGCGTGGGCCGCCAGGATCTTCTGGGTCATTGTCATTGCCATAAAGATTCATCCTTTCCGTATCTCAAAGCTGCCGCCGGTTGATGGCGGAAACCAAAGCGTTGACCGAAGCGGCCATAATGTCGTCGTGGGTGCCGGCGCCCCAGCTGATTTTGCCGTCCCCGTAGCGGATGGCCACATAGGCGATGGCCTGGGCGTTGGAGCCCTGCTGGAGGGCGTGCTCGTTGTAGGTGACCAGCTCATAATCGAGGCCCAGGTTTGCCTTCAAAGCGTTGCTGATGGCGTCCAGACGGCCGTTGCCTGCGGCCTTAAAGATGTGGCGCTTGTCGCCCACCTGGACGGTGATGACGGTGGACAGGCCGCCCACCTGGGAGAAGTGCGCCTCCACCACGTCGATGGGGGTAAAGTAGTTGATATACCGGCTGCGGAAGATGTCCGCCACCTCGTCGGGAGTGAGTTCCTTATGCAGCCGGTCGGAAACGCCCTTGATGGTGTAGCCCACGTCCTCCCGCATTTTGGGGGGCAGGTTGTAGCCGTAGCAGCGCTCCAGCAGGTAGCCGATGCCGCCCTTTCCGGACTGGGAATTGATGCGGATGACGTCGGTCTGGTATTCCCGCCCCACATCCGCCGGGTCCAGGGGAAGATAGGGCACGGTCCAGTGGGCGCAGCTTTTTTCCTCCCGCCACTTCATGCCCTTGGCGATGGCGTCCTGATGGGAGCCGGAGAAGGCGGCGAACACCAGCGCGCCGGAATAGGGCTGGCGTTCCCCCACATGCATCCGGGTGACCTCCTCATACTGCTCGGTGACGGCGGGGAGGTTCGTAAAATCGAGGCCGGGCTCCACCCCCTGGGAGTACATGTTGAGGGCCAGCGTGATGATGTCCACGTTTCCGGTGCGTTCGCCGTTGCCGAACAGGGTCCCTTCCACCCGTTCCGCCCCGGCCAGCAGGGCCATTTCCGTGTCGGCCACGGCGCAGCCCCGGTCGTTATGGGGGTGGAGGGAGACAATGACGCTGTCCCGGTACTTCAGATTCCCGCACATATACTCCACCTGGTTGGCGTAAACGTGGGGCATGGAGAGCTCCACCGTCACCGGGAGGTTGATAATGACCTTTTTCTCCGGCGTGGGCTTCCAGACGTCCAGCACGGCGTTGCAGATTTCCAGAGCGAACTCCGGCTCGGTGCCGGTGAAGCTCTCGGGGGAGTATTCAAACCGCAGATCGCCGGGGAATTTCTCGGCGTGGCGCCGGAAAAGCTCTGCGCCCTCCACCGCGATGCCGATAATTTCCTCCTTTGATTTTCGGAACACCTGCTCCCGCTGGGCCACGGAAGTGGAGTTATACAGGTGGACAATGGCCCGCCTGCACCCCTCCAGGGCGGCGAAGGTCTTTTCAATAATATGTTCCCTGGCCTGGGTGAGAACCTGGACGGTGACGTCCTCCGGAATGAGGTCCTGCTCGATGAGGGTGCGCAGGAACTGATATTCGGTGTCCGACGCGGCGGGGAAACCGACCTCGATTTCCTTGAAGCCGATTTTGCACAGGAGTTTGAAAAATTCCAGCTTTTCCTCCAGATTCATGGGAATCATCAGCGACTGGTTGCCGTCCCGCAGGTCCACGCTGCACCAGATGGGCGGCTTTTCCACGTGGTCTTTCTTCATCCATTTCCCCAAGGGTTTTTCAGGGGACTGGGGAGGAAGAAAATAGTTAACGGTGTACTTTTCGGCGTGCTTCATGGCAGTTTCCTTTCTGTTCCGTCGGATAAACAAAAAAGCTCCCGTTTCTTACCATTGCAAGAAACGAAAGCCAAACCTTCCGCGGTACCATTCTTGTTGGCGCATCAAGCGCCCCCTTTTCCCATCGGCCGGCAAAATGCCCGGCGAATGGATCCCCCGGATAACGGCGGGGGGATTCCGTCCCGTCCTACTGAGGAAATCCCGTTCGGCGGGCAGCTCAAGGGCCAGCCGGCAGACATCCCCCGACGCCGCCTCGCACCATCCGGCGGCTCTCTGAAGTCTTTTGGGATTGCCGTTCCCCTTTCACAGCCTTTTTCTTATTGCGTTATCGCTATTTTATCAGATATTTCGCGGAATGTCAAGCAAATCACAAAAGAAAATTCTTTTTTGTTGACGACGCGGCCGGGCTGCCCCGCGGCAAATCCGTCAACGGCGGGATGAACCGCCGTTTTCGAGACAGGCGCTCCCGCTTGGACGTTCGGGTACTGAACCGGACGATGTTCCCTTTTTGGCGGCGCGGCCATTCTGCTCCGCGGCAAATCCGTCAACGGCGGGATGAACCGCTGTTTTCGGCACTGGTTCTCCCGCTTGGACGTTCGGATACCGGCCGGATCATGCGCCAACCGATTTGCAGGGGCCGGGTTCCCCGGCCCGTCCCAGTTGATCCAACCCCTATTCCCCCGATTTCCGCGGCAGAATCCCGCGCGATCTTGTTCCGGATTCATTCTGCAAAGCGCGCTTGACATTTTTTGCAAAGTGTGCTATTCTATATTTGCAAAGCGAGCTTAGCAAATTAAGGAGGAACTTATGAAAAACCGCATCCGGGAGCTGCGGAAGGCGCGGAAGCTCTCTCAGGAAGAGCTGGCGCTGGCCGTGGGAACCACCCGCCAGACCATCACTTCCATTGAAATCGGGAAATACACCGCCTCCCTGGTTCTTGCTTACAAAATTTCCCGGTACTTTCAGCTGACCATTGAAGAAGTGTTCGACTTTTCGGAAACGGAGGAGTGACAATGGAACAGTATCTTGCAAAGATCAAACGCCGCATCTGGCTGACAAGAGGCTGGATTCTTCTCTGCGCGGCGGCCGTTGTGGTTTTGGGCGAATTGAGCGGCCGGGGCATCCTGCTGGACAGCCGCGGCCAGACCCCATTTTCCCGGTCCTGGGCGTCCGCCATCCTGTTCGGGGAGATGGCCGCCGGGTTATGGCTGATTCACCGGAACAAGAAATTGCTGCGGGACCGGGAAGCCGCCTCGGACCGGCGGCGCCGGGAGCGCGACGAGCTCCGGGCCGCTGTTCACGACAAAAGCGGCGGGATTGTGGCCGACTGCCTGATTTTCCTGCTTGCCAACGCGGCGGTGGTGCTGGCTTTTGTCAGCATGGACGCTTTTTACGCGGTGTTCGGCGCGCTGCTGGCGGCCGTTTTTCTGAAAGCGGGGACGCGCCTTTATTTCAGCCGGAAATACGGAATGTGAACAATATTTGACATATTTTGCAAAAGCCCGCCCGTGTCAAAATTTTCAAGTCTGGGGGAGAAAAATTCATAAAAAAACAATGCCTTCGACATTATGAATACGGTATAATGGAAATACCAATTTAAATATGCGTACTCGCCTGCATTTTTTTCGCAAAGGAGGATTTTTATATGGCGCTTGGAAAAATCCTGGTCGTGGATGACGACCAGAACATCTGCGAACTGCTTCGCCTTTATCTGGATAAGGAAGGATATACGGTGAACCTGGCCTTCGACGGGGAGGAGGCGCTTCGGAAATTTGAAACGCTGCACCCGGACCTCATCCTGCTGGACATCATGCTGCCCGGTCTGGACGGCTGGCAGGTCTGCCGGGAGATCCGCAAAAAGAGCCAGGTTCCGATTATTATGCTGACTGCGAAGGGCGAAACCTTCGACAAGGTGCTGGGCCTGGAGCTGGGGGCCGACGACTATGTGGTCAAGCCCTTCGACACCAAGGAGATCATCGCCCGCATCAAGGCGGTGCTGCGCCGGGTGGGCCAGAACGCCCAGCAAAACGACCTGAAGGAAGTGTCCTACGACAAGCTGGTGGTCAATATGACCCGCTATGAGCTGAAGGTGGACGGCAAGGTCATCGACACCCCGCCCAAGGAGCTGGAGCTTCTGTATCATCTGGCATCCAACCCGAACCGCGTTTACACCCGGGATCAGCTGCTGGATGAGGTGTGGGGCTTTGAATATTACGGCGATTCCCGCACCATCGACGTCCACGTCAAGCGGCTCCGCGAAAAGCTGGAGGGCGTTTCGGACAAATGGTCCTTAAAGACCGTCTGGGGCGTCGGCTATAAATTTGAAGTGCCCGAGCTGTTATAAAAGGTCTATCCAACCGCACCGCACAGGCTCCTGATGCGGTGCGGTTGGTCTGCAAAAGGATGTGCCATCATGCAGAAAAGCATTTTCAGCAAGTATTTCCGGGTGTGCGCTGTCACCGTCCTGTCCGCGACGCTGGTGCTGGGCACCATTTTTATGGTGTTTGCAAGCCAGTATTTCTCCCGGGACAAGCTCAGCCTGCTCACCAACAGCGCCAACGTGGTCCAGCAGTATATCCGCCTGCACGCGCTGGAAAATTTCGGCCCCGGCGCACAGGATTTCACGCTGGAGGAATCGGCGCTGGAGCCGACTCTGACCACCCTGTCGGAGGCCAACGACTCCACCATTTTTGTCACCGATGTAAGCGGGAGCACCCTCTTCTGCACCGAAGGGGACCGCTGCGAACTCCATAAGACCTACCAGGTGCCCCAGAACATTCTCCAGAAGGCGGACAGCGGCATTTATACGGAAAACGGGCGGCTCAGCAATTACTACCGGGAGCCTCAGTACACCGTGTGCATGCCCATCCGGATCGGGGAGTCCACCACCATCGGCTACCTGTTCGTAGGTTCCACCAGCGAGGACCTGATGCAGTTTTCCAAGGAAATGGTGAAAATTTTCCTGGTCTGCGCCATCGCGGTGCTGCTGATTACCTTTATTATCACCTATTTTGTCACCCTGAAGATGGTCCGCCCGCTGCGGGAGATGTCCGCCGCGGCCAAAAAGTTCGGGCAGGGAGATTTCTCCTCCCGCATCCGGATTGACAGCGACGATGAGATCGGCCAGCTCGCCATGTCCTTCAACAACATGGCCCAGTCCCTCTCCACGCTGGAATCCATGCGCCGCAGCTTTATCGCCAACGTGTCTCACGAGCTCAAAACCCCCATGACCTCCATCGGCGGGTTCATCGACGGCATTTTGGACGGGACCATCACCCCCGAACGCCAGAACCACTACCTGCGCATCGTCTCGGACGAAGTCAAGCGGCTGTCCCGGCTGGTGCGCAGCATGCTGAACCTTTCCCGCATCGAGGCGGGAGAACTCAAGGTGCAGACCGCCCCCTTCGACATCATGGAGGTCATCTGCGAAACGGTGTTCAGCTTTGAACAGAGCATCAACCAGAAGCACCTGGACATCCGCGGCCTGGATACCGACAAGGTGATGGTGGACGCCGACCCGGACCTCATTCACCAGGTGGTCTACAACCTGGTGGACAACGCGGTCAAATTCGTCAACGACGGCGGTTACCTAGAGTTTTCCTTCAACGTGGACGGCCATATGACCTACATCGGCATCCGCAACAGCGGCGACGGCCTTTCCAAGGAGGAAATCCCCAAGGTGTTCGACCGGTTTTACAAAACGGACCGCTCCCGGGGCGTCGACAAAAACGGCGTGGGGCTGGGCCTTTACCTGGTGCGGTCCATCATCAACCTCCACGGCGGGGACATCATCGTCAAGAGCACCCAGGGAGAATATACGGAATTTGTCTTTTCCGTCCCCACTGCCAAAGCTAAGAACCCCTCCCTCGTCAAAGGGCGGGAAAAGGAGTATCCCAACCAGCAGCCGGGAAATGAAACACGAAAAGTTTGAAATACTTTTTCCAGATCATCAAATAACGTTCACATTCTTTCCCTATAATAAAGCTATCATCAGTAAAGGAGGGTGTTCCTTATGAACGATCATGAAAACTTTGAAAATCAGGAACCGCAGGGCGGCGCCCCGTCCGGAGGGCCTGTTAAGGATAGCAGCCCCTCGGGGGAAAACAGGGACAGCGGCCAGGACGGGCAGTTCCAGGGCTGGCACAGCTACAGCGGCTCCGACCAGCAGTCCGGCTATCAGAACAGCCAGAACACCGGCGGGTTCCAGAACTTTTCCGCCGGCAGCGGCCAGAACGGCGGCCAGCAGCCCTATTCCCAGGGGAACTACTCCCAGGGAAATTATTCCCAGGAAAATTATTCCCGGGGGACGGAATACCAGTGGAATTTCGAGGACTACGACCAGATTTCCAAAGGTCCCGGCGGCGTAAAAACAAAATCCAACACCGGGCTGAAAATCTTCGCAGTGGTTATCACCATCGTCTTTCTCCTGACCGTTGCCGCTTTCGCCGGATTCATTGTCTACCAGCAAAGCAGCGCCACGGACACGCTGGACAGCGGCGCCAGCAATACGGCTGAAGAACCTTCCGCCTCCAGCGGACCGCAGCTTTCCCTGAACAACCGCCCCGCTCCCGATGAGGAGGAATACACCGACGGCGTCCTCTCCACCGAGGAAATCGCCGCCAAAGTGCGGCCCTCCGTCGTGGGAATCGTGGCCTACCAGAGCACCACCTACCCCATGCAGACCTACAGCACCGGTTCCGGCATCATCATGAGCAGCGACGGCTATATCATCACCAACGCCCATGTGGTCAACGGGGCGGCGGGCGGCATCGTCGTGGTGCTGGACAACGATGAGGAATACGAAGCCGAGCTGGTCGGCATCGATGAAAAAACCGACATCGCCGTTGTCAAAATCGAAGCGGAAAACCTCACCGCCGCCGAATTCGGCAATTCGGACGAGCTGGTGGTGGGCGAGCGGATCGTCGCCATCGGCAACCCCACCGGCCTGAACCTGGCGGGGTCCGTCACCCAGGGAATCGTCTCCGGCCTGGAAAGAAGCATCCAGGTGGAAGATGAAACCACCGGCACCGTGATTGAAATGCAGGCCATCCAGGTGGATGCCGCCATCAACCCCGGCAACTCCGGCGGCGCTCTCATCAACAAGTACGGCCAGGTTGTGGGAATCAACTCCTCCAAACTGTCCTCCACCCAGATTGAGGGCATCGGCTTCGCCATCCCGATTTCCACCGCCAAGCCCATCGTAGACGACCTCATCAGCTACGGCTATGTGCGCGGACGGGTGCTGCTCGGCATCACCTACATCGCCATCAGCGACGTCACCGGCGCCATCAGCGGCTATACGCCGGGGCTGTGGGTCCAGTCGGTCAATGAGGACCTGGATGTGGCAGCCAAAGGCGTTCAGCCCGGCGACGTCATTGTCCAGATGGACGACCAGGACGTGCGGGATTCCGACGATGTGGACGCGGTCATGGAGGGCAAGTCCCCCGGCGACACCGTCAAACTGCAGATTGTGCGCACCAGCGTCACCGGCAACACCACCACCTTCACCGTAGAAGTGGAGCTGGCCGAGGACCGGGGCAGCTACAATAGCAGCAGCTCGCAGGAGAGCAGCCAAAGCCAGGGCGGCCTCCAGCAGCTTCCCATCAACTGATTGAAAATCGAAAGGACCTCCCGGGACCAATTGCCCGGGAGGTCCTTTTTGTCAGCACAGCGCAGGATTACTCCCCTTCTTTTTCCGCAGCCGGCTCCTCCGCCTGCCGGATGCTTTTGGACAGCGGCCAGAAAATCCCCAGTATGAAATGGAAAATCCCCACCAGAAGGAACCACACCTGCACCGGAACCCGGTCCCCCAGAATGGCGGCCGCCACCAGCCCCAGGGGGACGCTGGCGTTGTCCAGGGTGTTGAGCACCGAAAAGACCCGCCCCTGATACTCGGCGGGGACATAGGACTGGTAAAACGCCTCCAGCGAAGCGCCGCCGATGGCCATAAACACATTGCTCACGAACATGGCCGCCGCCAGCGCCGGAAAAGCGTCCGAAGGCAGAACCCCCGTGACAATATATCCGACTCCGACCCCGGCCCAGCCCAGCGCACTGGTGATGAGCCGCCGCCGGAACCCGCCCCAGAGCCCCATAATCACTCCGCCGGCCACCAGCCCCGCCCCGCTGAGGGAGGTAATCCAGGAAAGCTCCGCCACGCCGCCTCCGAACACCTTGGTGACGAGGAGGGACTTCATGGCGTTGGCGGGGCCGCAGAACAGATTGGTCAGCGTGCAGGTGCCCACCACAAAAAACAGCGCCTTGGAATGGAGAACATAGCGGAAGCCCTCCCGCGTTTCCTGCATGACGGTGCTCCCCTGCCGGGGGCCGGCGGACGGCTGCCGGATTTTGGCGGCGGCAAAGGTGGCAACCGCCACAGCGGCTGTCGCCACGTCGATATAAAGCACCGCCTCCACCGAAAACAGGTCGATGAGCAGCGCCCCGGCCACAGGGGCCACAATGGACATCATGCCGTTTAAAATCTTGTCCATTCCCCCCGCCCGGGAGAGATATTCCTCCGGGACAATGAGGGGCGTTGTGGACATCATGGCGGGCTGATGGAACATCTGCCCCATGGAGCGGAGAAACAGCGCGCCCATTATGACCCCCGTCCCGGCCAGCCCAAGCCGGAACAGAACGATCAGCGCCAGCGTAACGACCGCCACGGCGCTGTCCGCCCCCATCACCACCGCCTTGCGCTTGAGCCGGTCAATGACCGCGCCGGCGAAGGGGCCGATAATCATCCGGGGAACCAGGGTAATCAGGGTGGAAACCGCCAGAATCTGCTCCGACTGGGTGGTTTCCGTGAGCCACCAGATGAGGGCGAAGTCCACCAGGCTGGACCCGAAGAGGGAAAAAGCCTGGCCCGTCCAGACGGTGAAAAAGGTGCGTTTCCAGTTTGCCTGCGGCATATGCGTCCTTCCTTTCCGGAGCCGGACCGGCTCCGCGGCTGTTATGTCCAATCTAACACAGCGGAACACTGCCGTCAAGCGGTTCCGGGGCGGAACTGAATTTTGGACAAATCTGCCGAGATAACGCTTCTCCCGCCGGCGGCTCAGCCCTGGGCCTGCTGCCGGAAATGGTTGGGCGGCATGCCGAACCATTCCCGGAAGGCGCGGATAAAGTTGTTGACGTCCCCAAAGCCGCACTGAACGGCAATCTGGGAAACCTGGAGGGAGGTGGTTTCCAAAAGCTCCTTGGCGTAGGACAGGCGGTTGAGCTGGATATACTGCTTGGGGCTGTAGCCCACCTGCTTTTTAAACAGATGGGTGAGGTAGCAGTGGTTCATGTAAAAATTCCGGGCCAGGTCGGCGATGCGCAGGTCCTCGGAGAAGTGTTCCTCAATGTACTGCTGCACCTCCCGGATCCGGCCGCCGGAGCCGTGCTCCTCCACCGCGAAATTCTGCGGGCAGGCCCGGAATACCAGGACGAGAATCTGTTCCAGCAGATTTTTGACCATCTGCTCCGCGTAGGGCGCGCCGCTTTCCGATTCCTCCAGCAGCCGCCGGAACAGCCGCTCCGGCTCCTCCCCGAACCGGGAAAGGGAAACGCAGTGGGAAAACCCCTCCGGCCGGTTTTTGAATATCCCCGGCAGCACCGGCGAGGAAAGCGCCCGCTCCAGCTCCCCCGCCTGGACCATGGCGAAATACCGGCGGTAGGGCGGGCGGACGATGCGGACTTCGTGCTGCTCATAGCTGCTGATAAAGACGATGGAGTTTTCCCGGGCGGGGCAGCGCCGCCCGTCGATGAGGAATTCCGCCTCCCCCTCGCAGACAAAAATCATCTCGCAGGAAAGGTGAAAATGGCTGTGCGGCGGCTGGCCCGCCTCGCTGTAGCGCAGCTGGGAAAGAAGTGCGGATTTCATCAGGCCATGGTCTCCAGCATCTTCTCGGTGACCTCGTACCGGCAGGGGCGGCCTTCCCGAAGCGCCGCATATTCCTCCGCCATATAGGACCCCATCCGGGCGATTTCATTGTTCATGCTCCCGGCGATATGGGGGGTGAGGATGACGTTGGGCATGGTCCAGAGGGGGCTGTCCGCCTTCGGAGGCTCCGGCCAGGTGACGTCCAGCAGGGCGGTGCGGCCCGGCTCCTCCCGCAAAGCGCGGATGAGGTCCTCCTCCACCACCTGCGCGCCGCGGCCGGTGTTGATAAAAGTGGCGTTCCTGCCCATGCGGGAGAAATGCTCATACCGGAGCATCCGCTGGGTGGCGGGAAGGTTCGCAATGTGGTTGGAAACGGTCTGGCATTCCGAGAAAATTTCCTCCAGAGAGGCCCGCCGGACCCCCAGCGCAGCCAGCTTCTCGTCGCTGGCGAAGGGGTCGTAAACCAGCTTTTCAAAGGCGTAGCCGCCCAGCATTTTGAGCACCAGCGAGCCGATCATCCCGGCGCCCAGGATGCCCACTTTGGTGTTGTAGTTGCAGGGGAAGGAATCGCTGTAGGCCTTGAAGGCGGCGCGGCCCTCCTTTTCCTGGATGCGCAGGCCCTGGAAGAAGCCCTTCCCGGCCAGCACAATCTGAGCGACGGTGTACTCCGCCACCGGGACCCCGTTGGCGGCCCAGGCGCTGAACACCTTGACGCCGCAGTTTAAGAAAGGCCGGGCGAAATGCTGCACCGAACCGGCGGCGTAAAAGACGGCTTTCAGGCTGGGGAAATATTCCCGAATCTGCGCTTCGGTGAGGGGGGGCATCCCCCAGGTGGAAAAGAGATAGACGGTTTTGGCCAGGCGTTCCCGGTTTTCCTCCAGGTCGGCGGAAAGGACAACCTCGTCGGGGAGGTCCAGCGTTTCCCGCAGGGCGGCGCGGGTTTTTGCGTCAAAGGCGTCGGACATGCGGTTTTGGGCGTTTTCATTGATAAAAGCGGCGGCGGTTTTCATGGCGCGTGTTCTCCTTTCTTACAGCCCCAGGCGGGCGGTCCATTCTTTTAATGCGGCGGCGTCGGCGCGGAAAGCGTCCTCGCTGTCGTCCTTCACGAATTCCAGGATGAGGGCGCGGCTGCCGGGGGCCCGGCGGATGCGGGAGAGGTATTCCTCCCAGACATCCCGCCCCTCCTCCAGCGGGTGGCGGACGTTGGCGCCGGTCCAGGCAAAAACGTGGATGTTGGCGAGATACGGCAGCAGGGCGTCGATCTCGGAAAGCTGCTCCTCTTTGGAAATATCGGGGTTCGGCTGCCAGTAGCAGCCGGCGTTCCCGCTGCCGGCGGCTTTGAGCAGGGCCAGCGCCCCGGCGGCGGTCTGGGTGGCGGTCCCCCGGTGGTACTCGAAGGCGATGCGGACGCCCTCCCGCCCGGCGGCCTCAGCCGCTTCCCGGATGCGGGAGGCCAGGGCGGAAAATTCCTCCGGCCCGCTCTGCTCATAGGTTTTGCGGCCGGCCCAGATGCGGATGAGCGGCGCGCCCAGCGCTTTGGCCGAAGCGAGGACGGGAGCGAAATCCTCCCCCTCGTCCGCCCGGAAATATGACCCGTAGGACAGCACCGAAAGCCCTGCTTCCCGGGTTCTGCGGCCGATTTCGGCGGCGGTCCCGGCGTCCCCGGCGGGGACGTGGACATCCCCGCCCCACTCGATTCCGTCCAGGCCCGCTTCCGCGGCCAAGCGGATAATCTCTTCCGGCGCTTTTTGGCGGAAAGTCACCGAGGTGAGCCCGGTTTTCATTCGTTCCATATTCATTCCTCCCATTCCATGCGGTTTGGTTCCATGATAATCCCTGCCCGGCCGGATTTGTCGGCATTTTTTGCGGCGTTTTATGTAAAATTTGGTTTTTCCGGATTTTTCCAAAGAGAAGAAAAGCAAATTTTACATAAAAAAAGCAAAATGAAGCCTACAAATCCCGCCTCCTTTATTTTATCATGGAAGTATCGGAAAGAACAGTGCAAATGTTGAGAATCGGTCCGTATGATTCACAATGACAATCGGGAGGCGGAAAAATGTTCCATTATAAAAACCCGGACGAAATTCGGGAAGAAGCAAAAAAATATGATATTGCTTTGCCTTTTTCAAAGGATGCCGCGGCGCTGGGAGAACCGCTCCGCGCAGACGGCTGGGAAATCCGAAACCGCATCGCCATCCAGCCCATGGAAGGCTGCGACGGCACGGCGGACGGGAAACCCGACGAGCTGACCCTCCGCCGGTACGACAAATTCGCCCGCAGCGGCGCCGGCCTCATCTGGGAGGAAGCCACCGCCGTTCTGGAGGAAGGCCGGGCCAATCCCCGCCAGCTCTGGATTAAGGAAGAAAATGTGGACGCCTTCCGGGCCATGAACGACCGCATCCGGGAAATTTCCATGAAGGAAAACGGCTTCGCGCCGGTCATCATCATGCAGGCCACCCATTCCGGGCGGTACAGCAAGCCCCAGGGGGTCCCCGCGCCGCTCATCGCTTACAGCAATCCCCTTTTTGAAAAGGACTCCCCCATCCCGCCGGAACGCATCGTCACCGACGACTATTTAAAGCGCCTCATCGAGCGGATGGGCGAGGCGGCGCGCCTGGCGGAGAAAGCGGGCTTCGACGGGGTGGACATCAAGTCCTGCCACCGCTATCTGGGCAGCGAGCTGCTGTCCGCCTACACCCGCCCCGGCCGGTTCGGCGGCAGCTTTGAAAACCGCACCCGCTTCCTACGGGAGAGCATCGCCGCGGCCAGGGCGGCGGTGGGGAGCGGCTTCCTCGTCACCTCCCGGCTCAATATTTACGACGGCTTCCCCTACCCCTACGGCTTCGGCGTCAACGAAAAAGACGGGCTCACACCGGACCTGACCGAGCCGAAAAAACTGGTGGGCATCCTCCATCAAGAGCTCGGCGTCAGCCTTTTGGACATCACCATCGGCAACCCCTATGTCAACCCCCACGTCAACCGCCCCGCGGATTTCCAGCCCTACGAACTGCCGGAAAGCCCGCTTGTCGGGGTGGCCCGGATGTTAAACTGCACCCGGGAAATCCAAAAAGCCTACCCGGACCTGGCCCTCATCGGCTCGGGGATTTCCTACCTGCGCCAGTTTTCGGACCGGATGGCGGCGGGGGCGATTGAGGAAGGGGATTACAAAATAGCGGGCTTCGGGCGGATGGCCTTCGCCTACCCGGAATTCGCAAAGGACATCCTCTCCGGAAAGGGACTGGACCCCAAGCAGTGCTGCATCTCCTGCGGCAAATGCAGCCAGCTGATGCGCTTCGGCTCCAAGGCCGGGTGTGTCGTCCGGGATAAAATCTACACCGCCCTTTACCAGGAAGCGGCCCAAAAGGCCGGGAAATAAGCCCCAGTCTGCCAGCAAAGGAGTGTTTGTGATGAAAAAAATCGCCATTGTCACCGGTTCCCGCCGGGGGATCGGCCTGGCTGTCGCCAAGAAGCTCATGGCCGACGGCTACACCGCCGTCCTCTGCGCCACAGCAGAACCGCAGGATGTAAAGGAGCTGATGGAAGAGCTGAACCAAAAGGGGGAGGCTTATTATTACCGGTGCGACATTTCGGTCCCCGCCGACCGGGAAGCCCTGCTGGACAGCGTAATGGAGCGGTTCGGCCGCATCGACGTGCTGGTCAACAACGCGGGGGTCGCCTGCAAGGTGCGGCTGAACATTCTGGAAACCACGCCGGAGAGCTTCGAGCGGCTGATGCGCATCAACTGCGAAGGAACCTTCTTCATGTGCCAGGGGGCCGCCAACCGGATGATCGCCTGCCGGGAAAAGGGGCTGCCGGAGTATTCCCCCCGCATTGTCAACATCTCCTCCATCTCGGCCTACACCTCCTCCACCTCCCGGGGGGAATACTGCATTTCCAAGGCGGGGATTTCCATGGTGACCAAGCTCTTCGCCGACGAGCTTGCCTCCCGCGGCATCCCGGTCTTTGAGGTACGGCCCGGCATCATCGCCACCGACATGACGGCCTCCGTCCACGAAAAGTACGAAAAGCTCATCGCGGAGGGCGTCACCCCCATCCGCCGGTTCGGCCGGCCGGAGGATGTGGCCGACTGCGTTTCCGCCGCCTGCTCGGGGCTTTTGGACTTCGGCACCGGCACCGTCTTAAACGCCGACGGCGGCTTCCATCTCCGGCGGCTGTAAATGCCCCCAAGACAGCAGAAATCCCGCCCCCCTTTTCAGGGGGACGGGATTTTTTTGCGGCCGGGACCCGGTTATCCCTGCACGCGCTCGAATTTGTCCACGCCGGCTCCGCAGAGGGGGCATTTGAATCCGGCGGGGAGGCTCCCCTCCTTCTGGTAGCCGCAGACGGTGCAGCGCCAGCCGCCCTTCTTCTCCTCGGGCTTGTAGGAAGGCGCATTTTTGGGGGTCTTGCCCTTTTTAACCGCGTGGTAGTAGGCGTAGGTCATGGGCTCCTCCTCGGAGAGCGTCACCGCTTCCTCCACTTCGGCCACAAACAGCACATGGGTCCCCAGGTCCACTTCGTCCACCACCCGGCAGCTGTACCGCGCCACAATGTGGTCGGTGGGATAAGGAATGCCCGCTTCGTCCTCGGCATAGGAAATGCCGTCAAATTTGTCCAAATCCCGGCTGGAGCGGAACCCGAACCGCCCGATGAGCGGCATGTCGGCTTCCTTGCCCAGAACAGCGCCCACAAAACGCCCGGCTTTCCGGATGACGTCGGTGGTGACGTTCTGCTTGCTCACCGCCACGGTCAGCTTGGGGGGCTCGGCGGTCACCTGGGAAAGGGTGTTGACCACGCAGCCGGCGCGCTGGCCGTCAGCCTGGCTGGTGACGATGTAAAGGCCATAGTTCATTTTGAAGAAAGACTGCAAATCCATATAAAAAAACCTCCATTGATGATTTTCCGCTGCTTCTTTTCCCGGATTGCGGGACAGAGCAGGGATATTATTCCGTTTTTTCCGATAGAATATACCATTCCGAAATTGGAAAGGATGGCGCATATGAACTGGATTCTCACTTTGATGGCGGCGGCAGCCGTGGCGGGCGGGCTTGTTTCCGGCCGGATTGAAGCGGTGGGAGAAGCCGCGCTCAGCCGCTGCGGGGAAGCGGTGTCCCTGATCCTCTCCCTGACCGGGGCGCTCTGCCTTTGGAGCGGTCTGATGGAGGTCGCCCGCCGGGCGGGGCTCACCGAAAAGCTCGCCGCGCTCTTCCGCCCCGCCGCAGCCCGGCTCTTTCCCGGCCTTCGGGAGGACGGGGAAACGCTAGGGCTGATCGCCATGAACGTCACGGCCAACCTTCTGGGCCTGGGCAACGCAGCCACGCCCCTGGGACTGGCCGCCATGGGGCGCATGGCGGAGCACTGTCCCCCCGGCCGCCCCGCGACGCGGGAAATGATTACGCTGGTGGTGCTCAACACCTGCTCCATCCAGCTCATCCCCGCCACCGTGTCCGCCCTCCGGCTTGCGGCGGGCAGCGCCGCGCCCATGGAAATCCTGCCGCCCATGCTGGCGGCCTCCGCCCTGTCGCTGGCGGTATCGCTGGGGGCCGTTGCGCTCTGCGCCCGGCTGTTCCCGGACAGGAGGGAGCCATGAGCGCCCTTCTGGCGGGGCTGGCGATCCCCGCTGCAATCGCCGGCGTCCTGGGGTACGGCCTGTTTCGCAGGGTCAACCTGCTGGAGGCCTTCTGCGCCGGCGCCAAACAGGGCCTGCGCACCGCCGCCGGAATGGCGCCGCCCCTCATCCTGTTTCTGACGGTGCTGGGGATGCTGGAAGCCTCCGGCGGTCTGGACGCCCTCTGCTGGGCGGTGCGGCCCGCGGCGGAGGCGCTGGGCGTCCCCCCGGAGGTCACGCCCCTGGCGCTGCTGCGCCCCCTTTCGGGGAGCGGCTCCCTGGCCGTTTTTCAGGGAATCCTCCAAAGCTGCGGCCCGGACAGCTTCCCGGGCCGGGTGGCCAGCGTCATCCAGAGCGCCTCCGAAACCACCTTCTACACCACCGCCCTTTACTTCGGCTCGGTCAAGGTATCCCGGACCCGCTACGCCCTCCCCTGCTCCCTGCTGGGGGATTTGGCGGTTATCCTCAGCGCCGGGTGGATGGTCCGCCTGTTTCTCGACTGAGTTTTCCACAACCCGCGGTTGAAAATGTGGAATATTTCCAAACCGTACTGATCCGGGTGCAATTGTAACCAAACAATTTCAAAATTATGACCGAATAAACTGATTTTGTTTCATCTATATTTCACAAAAGATTCAGCAAAACCAATAGAAGCTCCGCCGCGGCTGCGTTATAATAATATCATCATCCGATAACAAATCGCAGAAAGAAGGAGCTTTTCCATGAAAAGAAAATCAATTGCCGCAATAACCCTCTGTGCGGTGATGCTCTGCCCCGCCGCCCTCGCCTCCTGCGGTGACAGCGGAAGCAGCGCTTTGCAGATTACAGCCGTCGGGCCTTACGTAGACGATGAACAGCTGACCAGCTACGGAGAGAGTTTCTCCGCAGACAGCGCCGCCCTCTCTGCGGCGGGCGAGACCGCCGAATTTTCCTCCCTCAGCGTCGGCGATGAATCCGACCCCAGCCTTTACGGCGCCAGCATCATGAAAGTCGACGCCATGATTGCCGCAAACGAAATGGACATTATGATCTGCACGGTGGATGAGGCGGCCCGCAGCGCCCGCAGCGATTATTTCTCCAATCTGGAGGAAACCTTTACGGCGGAGGAGCTGGCCCAGATTCCCGAGGAGGACCTTCTCTCCTTTGACATGGTGGATGAGGACGGCAACGCCACCGGCGAACAGACCGCCGTCTGCGGTGTGCGCATCTCCGGAAACGAAACGCTGGATGCCGCCATGATGGGGCAGGAGTACGGCGTCTTTCTCATTTCCAATACCCAGAACCCCGACCTTGCCAAAGAGGTGTTCCTGGAAATCGTCAACAGCTGATTACGGATACAGAACCATGTTGGTGTCCAGATTGGTAAAGTCGTTGTCGCTGATGGTGTACAGCCCGTCCGTATCCTCGTACACCAGCACCACGATGTTGGTCGCTTCGGCGTAGGTAAAGCTGTCCATATAGCCTTCCAGGACATCCATGGCCCCCTCGGCGAAGGTTTTGTAGAATTCCTCGTCGGAGTAGTCGGCGAATTCGCCGTTCATGTTCCGGGTGCTGAAGTCGTCGATGTAGGTTTCCAGGTCGGACATGGCGTCGTTCATAATGTTGATGGGCTCAATGGTCACCTGAACGTTGTAGCCGCTGTCGGTTTCCACCGCTTCCGCCACCTCATAGCGGGAGTGGGAGTAGAGCTCCCGGTAATAATCAATCATCTCCTGCTTGAGGGTCTGGTCCATGGCGTCGGATTCAAAATACTCCTGGAACCCCAGGTAGGCCGCCAGGTAGTTGGCTTCCGTCTCCAGGCCGGCTTCATAGCCTTCGGCCGCTTCCGTCTCGGTAGCGCCGGTGGTTTCCATATATTTATCATAAATTCCCTTATAGGTGCTGTCCAGGATCCCCTGCACATAGCCGCTGGCGTCAAAGCCCTGCGCCATCAGGCTGGAAAGGCCCCCGCAGCCGCCGAGGGAGAGGACGGCGGCCGCCGCGCAGAGGGCCGCCGCTATTTTTTTGACTTTCTTTTTCATAATCTTGTTCCTTTCTGTTTGGGAATTTTTTCTGTTAAGACGCGGAAATCCGCGCCGCCCGGGACAGGATTAACCGGAGCAGATCCGGAGCTTCCCCTGGGCGTCCCGCTCCCAGCGGACAAAAACCCGCCCTCTGGGGGTTGTGATCCAGCCTTCCGCCCAGGAGAGGGCGGGGATGTTGGCCGGCTTCACCCAGTAATCGGCGTAGCCCGCCGTCCCCGGACGCTGGCGGATGCCCAGCACCTCGGTGAACAGCAGCCGGACCGGGCCGCCGAACATGGGATGATTGTGGGAAGCGCCGCCGTCCCAGGTTTCCCACAGGGTGGTGGCCCCGGCCGCCATCATCCGGGCGTAGGAAGCCTCCGTCCGCCGGACCATCAGGTTGTAGGCCAGCCCCGCCTCGCCGTTTCGGAACAGGACGTCCAGAAGAACATCCGTCCCGAAAATGCCGGTGTCCAGCTTGCTGCACTCGCAGTATTTGGCCACCAGGCTGCGCCATGTGCGGTCGGTGCCCAGGGAAATGTCGATGGCGAAAGCGTCCGCCCCGTTGACGCCGCCGCAGAAGCTGCCGGTTTCCGGGTCGTAGTACGCCTCCTTGAAGGCCGCCTCGCTGGCGAGCAGCCGTTCCGCCGCGAAGGGAGGCTCCGTCTCCCCCAGCAGCTCCGCCGCCCGGAGGGCCGCCCGCAGCCCCCGGATGTAGTAATAGGTGTTGACAAAAGGCTCCGGCAGAGAGGGCCGCGGCTCCCCGGGAGCGCACCAGTCCCCCAGGCACCAGCCGCCTTCCTCCTCCCGGACCACCAGCCCGTTTTCCGACCGGCTTTCCATGTAGTCCAGCCAGCGGAGGATGGCGGGGTAGGCCCGTTTCAGGAGGGAAAGGTCGCCGTACTCCTCGTAGTAAATCATGGGGATGAGAAAGACCGCGCCGCCCCAGCCGCCGGGCCCGCCGCCCCCTCCGAAAAACGGGGCGGTGTGGGGGATATGGCCGGTATCGGCGCCGGCGCTGTCCAGGATGTCCTCCATCCACTTGCCGTACATCCGCTTGACCCCCAGGGTCAGCATGGCGCTGCGGGCGGTAATCTGCCCGTCGCCGGTGTAGCCCAGCCGCTCCCGGTGGGGGCAGTCGGAGGGGACGGAGCCGTGGATATTCCCCAGCTGCGAGCGGACATACGCCTCATACAGCCAGTTGAGCACCGGATTGGAGCAGCGGAACCCGGACGTCAGCGCAATGTCGGTGTGGACCACCGAAACATCCTCCGGCTCGCCGGGGCCTTCCACCGAAAAGTACCGGAACCCGTGCCAGCAGAACTTGGGGTGCGCCGACGCCGGCTCCTCCCCGCAGAGATACCGGTCCTCCTGAATCTGCCCCTCCCCGCCGCAGGAGACGAAATCCAGCCCGCCGTCCGGGGCAAGCTCCTCGCTGTGCCGCACCGTGACCGGCTCGCCGGCCTTTCCCCGGCAGCGCATGTTCACCCAGCCGGTGATATTCTCCCCGCAGTCGTAAATCCGTTTCCCGTCCTTTTCCCCCGCCGGCATGGGGGTGAGCCGGCGGATAATCCGGTCGGCGGGGCAGTTCTGCCGGACCAGCTCGGTTTCCGGCGCATGGACGGGCCGGGAGGGCTTCCATCCCGCCCCGGCCTGCCCCGGCTCGCACCAGAGGGGGTCCCGTTTTCGCAGGTCGTGGACCTCCCCGTAATAGATATTATTTTCGAGGATTTCGCTTTCCTTCCAAAGGGTGCGGGGGTCGCTTTCGATCAAGGTTTTCGTCCCGTCCAGCGCCGTCAGGGTCAGCTCATACCGCAGCTTCGGGAACCCGTAAATGAAATCCCCTTCCGCCGTGCGCCGGGTCTGGTGGTACCAGCCGTTGCCCAGCTGGACGCCCAGCACATTCTCCCCCTCCCGCAGATAGGGGCGCAGGTCGTAGGAAAGGTAATAGGCACGGTAATGCGCCCGCTCCTCCCAGACGGGGTATCCGGCCCGGCAGCCCAGCAGGGAGCTGTAGTTGGACCAGACGGGGACCAGCTCCTCGTCCCCGACCCGCCGGCCGTTGACATAAAGCCGGAAAAAGCCCAGGCCGCAGATTTCGAGTTTCGCCGACGACAGCGGCCCCGCCCGGAATTCCCGCCGGAACAGCGGCGATTCGCAGCGGCAGTCTCCCTGAATCCAATGGAGATTCCTCATAAGGCGCCTCCCTGTCTCCGGCGCAGGTGAAACACGGCCCCCTGAAAATCGCCGTCCAGCTCCCCGCCGAATTTCTCCGCCGTTTCATAGCCTTCCAGCAGGTCCGCAATGGGCGGGTTGGCGCCGCCGGCAAAGGTGTGGACCACAAGGAGCGCCTCGTCCCCCAGAGTGCGCAGCACCGCCTGGTAGCCTTCGGGGGAATTGTAGGCCCGGGCCGTGCAGCGGATAACGCCGGTGAAGCCGTCCCGGATGATGCGGCGCACCCGGCCGTAAAACCGCACGGCTTCCAGCGCCTCGCCCCATTTTTCGCAGTCCAGCTCAAAAATCTCCCCGCTCAGGCAGAGCCGCCCCAAAAAGCCCGCCGTCAGCAGATAGCGGATGCGGTCCGGATCGTCCTTCTGGTGGAGCACCGCCCAGATCTGGCTCTGTTCCGGCCGGATGAGGCGGTGGAGGTTGGCGGCGATGATGGGGATGCTCCGGCACTCGTGGGCGTCGGAAAAGCTCGCCTGGGAGACCAGCTCCATCATGGAGGGCTCCAGCCGGTGGCCGCCGCTGGAGCAGTTTTCTATGACCAGTTCCGGCAGCTGCCGGGCGATTTCCCGGAAAAAGTCCTGGCTTGCGCAGACCCGCTGCCGCAGGCCCTCGCCGGGGCTCTCCGCGCCGTCGCAGCCGACGCCGATGTTGTCGTTGTAATCCACCTTGAGGTAGCCGAACCCGTTGTCCCGCAGAAGGCCGATCACCCGTTTAGACAGGTAATCCCGCACCCAGGGGTCGGCCATATCCCAGAACCGGCGGGCGCCGGCGGTAATGGGGAAGCCGTCCCGCCTGAGCAGGTGGTCCGTCATCTGAAAAGCGTCGGAATTCACCGCCGTGTTCTCCATTTCAAACCAGAGCCCCGGAATCAGGCCGTGGGAGCGGATCATTTCCGCCGCTTCCCCGATGCCGTTGGGGAACAGCTCCGCATTGGGAACCCAGTCGCCCACGTCGCCGCTCCAGTCGGCGTTCTTTTTGTACCATCCCGCGTCGATGACCAGGTAGCGCACGCCGGAGCCTTCCAGCTTTTCAGCGGTTTTCCGGAGGTTTTCCAGGGTGGGGTTCCCCCAGGTGGTGCAGAACTCGTTGAAAATCACCGGCATGTCCCGGTCAATCTCCGCAATCCGGGGATGCTGGGCCTTGACCAGCTTATCGCAGACTTCCTCCAGGGAATCCCCCTCCGCAATGACCGCCTTGGGCGTTTCAAAGGACTCCCCGGGGGCGATTTCCTTAAACCAGTGGCCGAAATCCCGGTCCGCCAGTCCGCCGCAGACGCACAGAGGGTCCTGCATGCGGAACACCTCCAGCTGCCAGCTGGACGCGCAGTAAAGCTGGACGGCGAAGAATTTCCCCGTCTCCGTGTTTTCCAGCGCCAGGAAGGGGAACCATTTCCGCACCGGCATGGAGCCCGTCTGCCCGAATTTCTCGGTGCGCAGCCCCCCGCCGCTCCAGGATTTCTCCATATCGAGGTCGACAAGGTCCTGGCTCAGCAGCCGGCCCTCGGCGCTCCAGAAGGACAGAGCCCGGTGGAGGCGGTGGGCCGTAAGTCCCCGGACCGCGAAGCTCGAGAGCATTTCCAGCACCGCCGGACGGCCCGTCGGGTTTTCAAATACCGTGCTGCACTCCACGACGCCGTCCCGGGGGATATGGCGGCAGACGAGCCGGTGGCCCCCGGCTCCCTCAAACACCGTCTTTTCCCCGTCCCGGGAGATTTCCCGCATCGTCTGAACCGACTCGCCGCCGGTCATGGACAGCCCCGCGCTGAATCCGCTGCCGAAAGCGTCGCCCCGCAGCCGCCATTCCGCGTAAAATTCCATACCAAAACCCTCCCTCATCAATTGTATCAGGAACCTGCCTCCATTTTACCGTTTTTCCTATCAAAAGTCAATCAAATCGGGAGAGAATCCTTACATTCTTACAAAATCTTGACCCTCGGCGCCGCCCCGGGAGAAAAGAAGCAAAAACGCCGCCCCGTAAGGGACAGCGTTTTCCGCTATTGCCTGATTTTGTCTAGCGGGAGCGCGCCGCGGCCGGTCAGGGCCTGTACCGCCGCAGCCAGCTCCGCCCGCGTCTCGCCGCTGTTCCCCTCCGGCCCGGCGCATTCCAGATAAGCGTCTGTCTCCCCAAGGGAAAAGGCGGCGTAATAAATGGCGGTCCGCTCCCCCCGGCTGTCGGCGTCCGTCAGGAAGTATCCCGCCGTCACAGCCACGCCGTTCACCTCCGAAGCCCGTTCCTCCCCTTCGACGGCGGCGTCGCACCCGCCCAGGACGAGCCTGACCTGCCCGAGCGTTCCCTCCAGCCCGAACAGCCGCCCCGCCGCGTCGAAATAACCGACGGCTTCCACCGGAAGCCCGCCGAACAGCGTTTCAATTTCCTCCGCAGTCAGTTCCCGGAGGTCTGCGTCCAAATCCAGCGCCAGCTGCTCCGCACCGGCGGAATCCGACCGGTAAAACCGCAGCTCCCCGCCGCCTTCCAGCTCAGCCGTCCGGACGCCGTACTGCCCCCACCACAGCCCGCCGGCTCCCACGGCGGCCGCCAGCAGGAAACAGGCCGCAGCCGCGCGCCAGCGGCGCTTTCTGCCCTTGCGTTCCTCCCGGGCTTCCAGAATATCGCGGTCCCGGATATCGCCCAGGACCTCAAACAGCTCCTCTTTTCCCGTCATCCCAATCCCCTCTCTTCCAAGTGTTTCCGCAGCTTCCGGCGCAGACGGCTGAGCGACGCAGCCGCGGCATTGGCCGTCATGCCGGACCGCTTTGCAAGGCCGGTGACGCTGTCCGCATACCAGTACCGGCAGACGAACAGCCGCCTTTTGTCCGCGGGCAGCCCGTCCAGAAATTCCTGAACGGCGCGCAGCAGCTCCCGCCGGTCCGTCTCCCGCTCCACATTCTCCGGCCCGGGCACACATTCCCCCAGTTCCTCCAGCACCCCGGGCAGCTCCCCGCCGCCGCGCTTTTCCGCGCGGTTTTTGCGGTACCGGTTAAACGACAGGCTCCGGACGATTTTGGAAAGGAACGCCGCCAGTTCCGCCGGGCGCGCCGGCGGGATGGCGTTCCAGGCGTTTAAAAAGGCGTCGTTGACGCATTCCTCGGCGTCCTCCCGGCTTCCCAGGATGTTCCGGGCCAGGGTTCCGCACAATTTGCCGTATTTTTCGGAAACGGCGCGGATCGCCGCCGGGTCCCGATTCCAGAACAGCTCCACAATATCGCGGTCCTCCATGCCTTCGCCTCCCTTCACTTATATAGACAGCTTCTGCGGGAAAATATGACGCCCCGCCCGCAGCTTTTTTCCCCGATTGACAAAGCCGGCGGAATGCGGTACCATAAATGGCAGGAACACTTTGGAAGGAGGGCGCGTCATGCTGGTACGCATTGAAAAAAAGCCGCCGTTTCGCGTAGCCGGGCGCAGAATCCGGATATCCGGGCAGGACAGCGGGACTTCCGGCGCGTTTTGGGCGGAATCCCGCCGGAACGGCCTGGTCGGGCAGCTGAAGGCGCTGGCGGACAAAACGGAGCGCAAAGTGACCGGCAGCGATGTCCTGGGCGTTTCCTGTGCCGAAAAAGACCCGGAGGACCGGTCCTTCTGGTTTTTCATCGCGGCGGAGCTGGGGGAGGGGGACTGTCCCCCCGGACTGGAGCCTTACACGGTTCCGGAAGGGTCCTGGGCGGTCTTTCGGAACAGCGGGGAACTGCCGGGAGCTCTGGCGGACGCGAAGCGGTACGCTCTGCTGGAATGGCTCCCGTCCTCGCCGTATTGCCGAGCCCCTGCGCCGGAACTGGAGGCATACCCGGCGGACGGCTCTGCGGACGTTGAATTCTGGCTGCCCGTTATGCCGAAGCGTCCGGAAGAAAAACCGCTCCCCTTCCGGGAAATGCGCCGGAAAAGGCAGCTTCTGTCTCCGGAAGAAACCGAGGCCATCCTCCGGCGTGGGACGGCGGGGGTTTTGGCGGTGTCCGGGGACGGCGGGTACCCTTACGCCGTGCCGCTGAGCTATGTGTACGCAAAGGGGCGGATCTTCTTCCACTGCGCCAAAACGGGGCACAAGCTGGACGCCATCCGGCGCTGCGAAAAAGTCTCTTTCTGCGTCGTGGACCGGGACGAGGTGAAGCCGGAGGAATACACCACCTATTTCCGCAGCGCCATCGTCTTTGGGAAAGCCCGTATCCTGGAAGATGACGCCGAAAAGCGGGCGGCCATCGAGCTGCTGGCGGAAAAATACTGCCCCGCCGATCCGGAAGGCCGCCGCAGGGAGATCGAACGGGAATACCGTCAGCTTTGCATGGTGGAAATTACCATGGACCGCATGACCGGCAAGGAAGCCATCGAGCTGGTCCGCGCCGGCGGAGCGAAATGACACGCCGCGACTATTTTCGATAAAAAAAGCGCAGGGAAATAGGGGTTTTTATCCAACTGCGAAAATGTTTCCCGCCGCCTTGACATCGGCCAAAAGTTATAGTACACTAGAAGATATTCCATTAACACCAAAACGCCGCTGTCGCTCCGATGATGCGGTGTTTTGTGGTATTCGGGCAAAAACTTTCGGCTGTTCCACTCAATTCAGAAAGGGGTAATTGTATCATGGCTTTTTATTTCAGTGAACCCTCCCATACCTTCAGCGAGTATCTGCTGGTGCCCGGCTACTCCTCCGCGGAGTGCATCCCCAGCAACGTTTCCCTCCGCACGCCGTTGGTCAAGTTCAAAAAAGGGGAAGAATCTGCAATTTACATGAATATTCCCCTGACTTCCGCCATCATGCAGTCGGTATCGGATGACAAAATGGCGGTTGCCCTGGCCCGTGAAGGCGGCATCTCCTTCATTTACGGCTCCCAGTCCATTGAAAGCGAAGCCGCCATGGTCGCCCGCGCCAAAGCCTACAAAGCGGGCTTTGTGGTGAGCGATTCCAACATCACCCCGGACAAGACCCTGGCCGACATCCTGGCCCTGAAAGAAAAAACCGGCCACTCCACCGTGGCTGTCACCGACGACGGCACCGCCACCGGCAAGCTGCTGGGCATCGTCACCAGCCGCGATTACCGTGTAAGCCGCATGTCCACCGACGAAAAAGTCAAGGACTTCATGACCCCTTTCGATAAGCTCATCTACGCCCCCAAGGGCACCACCCTGAAGGAAGCCAACGACATCATCTGGGAGCATAAGCTGAACTCCCTGCCCATCGTGGACGACAGCGGCCATCTGATGTACATGGTTTTCCGAAAGGACTATTCCTCCCACAAGGAAAACCCCCTGGAACTGCTGGACTCCCACAAGCGGTATGTAGTGGGCGCAGGCGTCAACACCCGGGACTATGAGGAGCGCATCCCCGCTCTGGTGGAAGCGGGCGCGGACGTGCTGTGCATCGACTCCTCCGAAGGCTTCACCGAATGGCAGAAGCGCACCCTGGCTTTTGTCCGGGAAAAATACGGCGACAGCGTCAAAATCGGCGCGGGCAACGTCGTGGACCGGGAAGGCTTCCGGTTCCTGGCCGAATGCGGCGCGGACTTTGTAAAGGTCGGCATCGGCGGCGGCTCCATCTGCATCACCCGGGAACAGAAGGGCATCGGCCGCGGACAGGCCACCGCGCTCATTGAAGTGGCGGAAGCCCGCAAGGAATACTTCGAGGAAACCGGCATCTATGTCCCCATCTGCTCCGACGGCGGTATGGTTTACGACCACCACATCACCCTGGCTCTGGCCATGGGCGCGGACTTCCTGATGCTGGGCCGCTACTTTGCCCGCTTTGACGAAAGCCCCACCAACATTGTGAACATCAACGGCAGCTACATGAAGGAATACTGGGGCGAAGGTTCCTCCCGCGCCCGCAACTGGCAGCGCTACGACCTGGGCGGGGCGGCCAAGCTCTCCTTTGAGGAAGGCGTGGACTCCTATGTTCCCTACGCCGGCAGCCTGCACGACAATGTGAACCTTTCTCTGAGCAAGGTCCGCTCCACCATGTGCAACTGCGGCGCCATCACCATCCCCGAACTTCAGGAAAAAGCAAAGCTCACCCTGGTTTCCGCCACCAGCATCATCGAGGGCGGCGCCCACGATGTCGTCCTCAAGGACAACACTGCCGCCAAAGTAAAATAGCGGCGCGGCGTGTCGCCGCTGACAATCCGCCGCGGCTGGCTGCCACGCGACAAATTTGGCTCCGGCGGGATGAACTGCAAAAAACCGGCCCATCGTTTGAAAACGGTGGGACGGTTTTTTCAATATGGGCGGGAAATTTTATCCTTCCGCTCAGCGGCAGATTTCTCCGGCCGCCAAACGCCCATTGACAAAGACCATTTCGGTGCGGCAGGCAATATCGGTGAGGGGATTCCCGCGGAACACGGCGATATCCGCATCTTTGCCGGGGGCCAGGCTGCCGACCCGGTCCTCAATGCCCGCGATTTTGGCGGGGTTGATGGTGACGGCCTTCCAGGCTTCCTCCGGCTCCATGCCGCTCTTCACCGCCAGCCCGGCGCAGAGGGGGAGATACTGAAGCGGGATTACCGGCGCGTCGGTGATAATGGCGGTCAAAAGCCCCGCTTTTGCCATAATGCCGGGGGTTTCAAAGCTCTTGTGGGCCAGCTCCACCTTGGATTTGCTGCCCAAAGTGGGCCCCACCAGCACGGGGCGGCCTTCCTCCGCCAGTTCATCCACAATGAGGGCGCCGTCGGTGCAGTGGTCCAGGGTAATCTTCAGATCGAACTCCTTGGCGATGCGCAGGGCGGTAAAAATGTCGTCGGCGCGGTGGGCGTGGGCCTTCAGGGGGATTTCCCGGCGCATTACCGGCCGCATGGCGTCCAGCTGCATGTCAAAATCCGGTTTTTTCTCCGCCTCGCCCTTTTCATAGGCTTCCCATTTCTCCTCATATTCCCGGGCTTTGAAGAGCAGCCCCCGGAGCAGGGCGGCGGTGCCCATCCGGGTGGACGGGACCTGCTGCTTGCCGCCGTAAACCCGCTTGGGATTTTCGCCGAAGGCTATTTTCATCGCCGCCGGGTCCTTGACCACCATTTTATCCACCCGCTTGCCGCAGAGCTTGATGGCGCAGAAGGTGCCGCCCACCACATTGGCGCTGCCGGGGCCGGTGACGGCGCAGGTAACGCCGGCTTTCAGCGCCTCGGAAAGGCCCTCGTCCATGGGGTTGACGGCGTCAATGCCCCGCATCTGGGGGGTAATGGGGTTGGTGGCCTCGTTGACATCGTTGCCCATCCGGCCCACAATCTCTTCCTCCAGGCCGATGTGGCAGTGGGCCTCCACAAAGCCCGGCGTCACCAGGCAGCCCGCAGCGTCATAAATTTCCGTCCCGGCGGGCGCTTCCAGCCCCGCGCCCACGGCGGCAATTTTCCCGTCGTCTCCAATGAGGACGTCCCCGCAGGGGATGTCCGGGCCTTCCATGGTTTTTACATGCCCGTTTTTCAGAAGAATCATCTCTATCATCCTTTCAAATAATAATCAAGATAGCGGGAAACCTTCTCCTCATAGTCGGGATACGGGCAGCCAAGCGCCGCCGCCACCCGGCGGGAGGATTCGGAAAACAATTCCCGGCAGGTTCCCAGCGCTGCCCGGACCCGGGAAAGGGACCCCAGGTTGTAGGTCCCGGCCAGAGCGTCCCAGCGCGCCGGGTCCATGTGCCGGTCCAAAAACCGGTACTGCTTGCCCAGGCTGAAGGAAAACCCCTCCCGGAAGCCCGCTTCCCACCCCAGCATCCGGAAAAGCTCCTCCCGCATCAGGTCCAGATGCCTGGCGGCATAGAACAGCGCCTCCCGGCAGATTCCCCGGGCCACATAATGGGAGAGGTTCCAAAACTCGTTGCAGCAGTCGTCAAAGCTGCGGGGGGTGGGCCTTTTCAGGCGGTAATCCCGGTCGGAAGGGACCGGTTTCTCCGGGACCCGGCCGTCCTTGTCCAGCAGGATAGCCCGCAGGCTGTCCTGCGCCAGATACTCCGGCAGGCCGGAAACCGGAAGCAGGGTCAGGTCCGCCTTGGTGAAGTCGGCAAAGAGCATCAGATAGGAAAACCCCGGTTCCTCAGGCGGGAAAAGCTCCATCCCCTCCGGCTTTTGGAGAATCAGACGCTCGCCGAACCGGTCCAGCCAGCCGTCGTCCCGGGTGAAAGCCTCCATTTCCGTGACAAAGTAGGTCAAATCGAAATCCCGGAACGGGTCGGCGGGGACATTGGGGTTCAGCCGGGAACCCTCCATCCCCACCGCCCGGACAGCCGGGCTTTCCCGGGCAAAGTCCAAAAACAGCGCCATCATTTCCGCGTCAGTCCGCATCAGATTCCCTCCCGTTCCAGTGCTTCGCATTCGCTTTGCAGCCCCGCCAGAGTCTCCCGGCGGGTTTTCTCATCCAGCCTGTCATAAACCGCCCGGGCGGCAAATTCCCAGATATCCTCGCACCGGCGCCGGGCGCGGTAAAATTCCAGCGCGTCCTCCCGGATTTCCGCACCGGGCCGCACCCAGCGGTAGGCTTCCCACAAAGCGGGGAAGGCCCGCATTCCTGCCAGGGCGAAGAAATCCGCCTCCATGGGCGCCATCCGAAGCCCTTCCCAGTCCAGGAGCACAAGCCGCTCCCCGCTTAACAGGTTCCAGCCGTGGATGTCGGTGTGGCAGGGGACAAAGGGAAGCGCCTTCCCCGCCATTGTCTCCGACAGCCGCCCGAGTCTTTGGCAGAGCTCCGCCACCGCGCCGCGATGAAGGCCGATGATTTCTTCCGCTTCCGGCGGAAGGTCCGTCTCCCCGCGGGCCATAGCCGCCAGCTTTCCGGCAAAGGGGACGGAAAAATCCTCCCGCACACCGGAAATCAGGTCGTCCGGCGCCGCCTTCGTCCGATGCAGCCGCCCGACAATTTCCCCCAGCTCCCCCGCTTCCTGCCCGGTCAGGGGACGGGACCCCGGCATTTCCCCGGCCAGAAACCCGGTCAGCAGGTACAAATGCCGTCCATCTTCCGCCCAGAGCCGCCCGTCCTCCGCCGGAACCGCTTCCGGGACCCGGCCCCTGAGCCCCTCCGCCGCCAGCCTGTTCACAAAGGGAAGGTAGGCTTCCATGTTCGCCGTCCACTGGGCAGTGGAATGCTCCTCCTTGTCGTAGACTTTCAGAAAAAATTTTCCCTCCGGGCTCTCCACCCGGAACGCCCGGGCCGACCAGCCGCCCTTTGTCTCCGCAGCAGCCGGGGCATTCAGCCGGAAACGCTCCGTCAGGGCGCGTTCCACCGCGGCGCTTATGTCGTCGCTTCGCATCTGCCGCCTCCGTTTCCGTTGTCAAAGAAAAAGACATCCCCCGGCGTCCCGTCCCCGTATTCGGTGCCGGGCAATCCTTTGCGGAGCGTAAAATTTCCGCCGGTATATTCCGCCACGACCCGGTCCCAGAAGGCAACCGAGCCGGTATTTCCCGGATGGCGCTTGAGCTGCCATTTCCCCCGGAACCGGTTAAAGGCTGCGAAAGCCGCCGCCTTCCCCACTCCCTGACGGCGGTAGGGGTACATCACAAAAAATTCCCCCAAAGAATAATCCGGCTTTGTCCCCGGGGCTTCCGGGAAATTACTGACCATGACAAATCCCGCCAGCTCCCCGTCCGCCCGGATAAAGAACGCCCACCGGTTTTCCTCGGTCCAGTAATTGTCCAGATAGTCGTAGCCGAAAAGTCCCAGGCTGTTGACCTTCCCGCCGTCGTACTGAGAAAACTCATATAAATATTTTTCCAGCAGGTTCCGGAGAATTTCTTTTTCCCCTTTCCCCACCGGGATCAGTTCTGCCGTCATCGTGCATCCTCCCTTTCGCTGCTTCCATTATACGGCAAACCGGACGCTTCTGCAATATTTTCTTGTGTTTACGGCGCAATTTTGCTATAATGAAAAAAACTGGAGGGATTTTCATGAAAGAACTCACAATCCGCCTTATGGTTTTGGAAGATATTGAAGCGTTTGAACGGGGATTTCGGGAGCAGGGCTGGAATCCCAAGCCGGAAATTCATAAAATGTATCTGGAAGAGCAAAACCGGGGCCTGCGCAAGGTGTTTGTGGCGGAAATCGACAGAGAAGCGGCGGGGTATCTCACCCTTCTGCCGGAAGCCGCCCATGGCCCATTCGCGGGAAAAGGCTGGCCGGAGATCACCGATTTTAATGTGCTTCAAAAATATCAGCGCTGCGGCGTGGGCGGGCGGCTGATGGATGCGGCGGAACAGGCAGCAGCCCAGTTCAGCCCGGTTGTCACCATCGGCGTCGGGCTTCACAGCGGCTACGGTACAGCCCAGCGGATGTATGTCAAGCGGGGCTATCTCCCCGACGGCAGCGGCGTCTGGTATCAAAACCGGCCGCTGGAGCCGTACACATCCTGCTGCAACGACGACGATCTGGTACTGTACCTATCCAAAGAGCTTGATTAAGAGCCGCCTGAGAGGGAAGGAGGGCCCTATGCTTTACCATGTATCGCCTATTCCCGGGCTTCGGGAGCTGAAGCCTGCCGTATCCGGCCACGAAAAGCCCTATGTTTATGCGATTGACAATCTGGCGGCGGCATTGCTGTTCGGCGCGCCGAAAGACGATTTCGACATTCTGATGGATGCGGATGAGCTCGGAAAAGCGGTTGTATGGGAATGTTATCCCAATGCCCTGGAACGCATTGATAAAGGGAAAGCGTGCTCCGTTTACACGGTGTCGGAAGAAGGGTTTTCGCGCGGCCTCACCGGATGGGCGCCCGAATGGGTCAGCGAGAGTATCGTTCCCGTTCTGGAAGAAACCCGCGTTGCGGACTTATATTCCCGGCTGATGACAGAAAAAAGCAGCGGCGCTCTCATCGTGCATTCGTATTCCCGCAGCGCGGACTATCGGCATTTCGTTGAAGAGGAACTCGGCGAGCGACTTACCCAATGGAACTTATTGGAACATTTTGAAAAGAAGGATCCCCGAGCCAAATTGTATTTTCAGGAATTGATCCGCAGGATGAAAGAAAAAAATAACTCTTAACCTCCCATCCGACTGTCGAAACAGGAAATCAACACCCGAAGAACCGGCGGGGCAGAAAAAAGAAGCTGGAAGCTGGATGCAGCTTCTTTTTATGGCAGCTCCTGCCAGTCTCGAACTGACGACTTTTCTCTGATTTTCCGCCACTGGCGGGGGTCGGGCTCGCTCCAGTTAACAGCCATTCGCCTGCCGAAACACAGTAGCTTCAGACAGAGCATCACGGAAGGAACGAAAAAGAAAGAACCGCGTTAAAAATGCGGTTCTTTCTTTTTGGCTGCTCCTGTCAGGCTCGAACTGACGACACCCCAGTCGAAAACATAGTCGGGCTGAGCGCCGGGATGGAACCCGGCTCCATCCCTCCCTGTTTTCTCCGAGCTCGCCCTCCCT
>DVFM01000091.1 GCA_018713245.1 Candidatus Merdivicinus intestinavium | reverse complement strand
CGCCCGGGGCGCGAAAAGTAAGGTTCCGCCCATTGCGATGGGCGGCCAAAGGCTCTGCCTTTGGAATCCGCCGCCTTTTGAAAAAGGCGGGCGAAAACTTTCCGTTCTCTTTTTGGTACAGTTTTACTTTTAAAAGAGGTTTTTCGACACTCTGAAATCCGGGGAGCAAAATGCTCCCCGGATTTTTTCGCTTTTGCAGTTCAGCGCTCCATCAGCTGCACCATGACGGCTTTCTGCGCATGAAGGCGGTTTTCCGCCTCGTCGAAGATTTCGTCCGCGTGCTCCTCAAAGACCTTGGCGGTGATCTCCTCCTCCCGGTGGGCAGGCAGGCAGTGCTGCACCATAGCCCCGGGATTGGCGGCCGCCATAACCGAATCGTTGACTTGGAAGCCCGCAAAGGCCGCTTTCCGCTGCTCCGCTTCCCCTTCCTGGCCCATGGAAGCCCAGACGTCGGTGCAGATTACGTCCGCGCCGGCAGCCATTTCCGGGATGTTGTCGGAGATGGCGAAATTCTCCCCGTAGGCTTTGGCAAAATCCAGCACAAAGGGGTCGGGCCGATAGCCGTCCGGGCAGGCAATGGACACCTTCATCCCGACGGTCAGGCCGCCGACGATGTAGGAGTTGGCCATATTGTTGCCGTCGCCGATGTAGCAGAGCTTTAAGCCCTCCAGGCTGCCCTTGTGCTCCCGGATGGTCATCAGGTCCGCCAGAATCTGGCAGGGGTGGCAGTAATCGGTGAGCCCGTTGATAATGGGAATGGAGCCGTATTTCGCCAGGTCCTCCACCTCCTGCTGGGCAAAGGTGCGGATCATGATGCCGTCCAGATAGCGGGAGAGGACCCGGGCGGTGTCCTGCACCGGCTCGCCCCGGCCGATCTGGAGGTCGCGGCTGCTTAAGAAAAGCGCCTGGCCGCCCAGCTGATACATGCCGGTTTCAAAGGAAACCCGGGTGCGGGTGGAGGATTTCTGGAAAATCATCCCCAGGGTCTGCCCCGCCAGGCGGTGGTGGGCAATGCCGTGCTTCTGCTCATATTTAAGCTGGTCGGCAAGGTTTAAGGTGTCCAGAATGTCGGCCTTGGACCAGTCGCTCAGTTTCAGTAAATGCTTCATAAGAACAGCCTCCTATTTACGCCAGCACATCCCAGAGGATCTGCAGGCCCTGTTTGATTTCGGCGTCGGTGATGGTCAGGGGCGGCAGCAGCCGGACCCGGTCCTTGGCGGTGAGCACCAGAAGCCCCTTTTCCAGGCATTTCTGGGCCACGTCGCCCGCCTTCTGTTTTTTGAGCCGGATTCCCAGCATCATTCCCTGGCCGGTAACCTCCGCCACATCCCCGCAGAGGGACAGGCAGGCCCGGAGCTTTCCGCCCTTCGCCGCCACTTCCCGCAGGAATTTCTCGTTGCAGACGGTGCGCAGCACCACGTTGGCCCCGGCGCAGGCGATGGGATTGCCGCCGAAGGTGGAGCCATGGCTCGAATAGCCCATAACGCCCCGCAGCCGCTCCTCCACCAGGAACGCCCCGATGGGAAGCCCGCCGCCCAGGCCCTTGGCCAGGGTGGTGATGTCCGGCCGGACGCCGTAATGCTCGGAGGCCAGGAATTTCCCGGTCCGTCCCACGCCGGTCTGAACCTCGTCGGCAATAATCAGGATGTCCCGCTCCTTGCAGAAGGCGAACAGATCCTGCACAAATTTCTCGTCCAGCGGGATAACCCCGCCCTCGCCCTGGATAAACTCCAGCATCACGGCGCAGACGCTGCCGTCCGCAGCCGCCGTCACCGCTTCCATGTTGAGCTCGGCGTAGCGGAATCCCGCGGTAAAGGGCCCGAAATACTGGTGGAACACATCCTGCCCGGTGGCGGCCAGGGTGGTCACCGTCCGCCCGTGGAAGGAATTGTTCAGCGTGATGATCTGGTCCCGGCCCTTGCCGTACTTGTCAAAGCTGTATTTCCGGGCGGTCTTGATGGCGCCTTCGTTGGCCTCCGCACCGGAATTGCCGAAGAAAACCGCGGCGTAGCCCGTCTGTTCGCAGAGGGCCTTGGCCAGCTCGTTGTCGGGAATGGTGTAATAAAGGTTGGAGATGTGGGCCAGCCTGCCCGCCTGCTCCGACACCGCCTTCACCCATTCGGGATGGGCGAAGCCCAGGGAGTTGACCCCGATGCCGGAGGTGAAATCGATGTATTTCTTGCCGTTGACGTCCCTGCAGGTCGCCCCTTTGCCGCTTTCAATGCAGACATCAAACCGGTTGTAGGTGCCCAGAATGTTCTTTTTGTCCTGTTCCTTGATTTTCTGAAAATTCATGCCGCTGCCTCCTTGCCGAAAAAAGCGCTTGTTTTCCGCTCCAGCCGCCAATCCGCCGGGATTATCCGGCGGGCGTCAGCGGAAGAGGGTGCCGATGCCCTCGTTGGACAAAATCTCGATGAGGATGGAATGCTTGATCCGCCCGTCAATAATGAAGGTCTTGGACACGCCCCGGCGCACCGCCTCCACACAGCATTCGATTTTGGGGATCATCCCGCCGGAAATAATGCCCTGACGGACCAGGGAGGGCACCTCGCTGACCTGCACCTCGGGGATCAGGGTGGATTCGTCGTCCTTGTCCCGCAGAAGGCCGCGGATATCGGTCATGAGCAGCAGGCTTTCCGCTTTCAGGGCTGCCGCGATGCGGGCGGCGGCGGTGTCGGCGTTGATGTTGTAAACCTGGCCGTCTCTGTCCGTGGCCACGGTGGCGATGACCGGGATATACCCCCGCTCCAAAGCGTCGGTGATGGGCTGGACGTTGACGCCGGTGATTTCGCCCACAAAGCCCAGGTCCTCCCCGGCTTCCAGCTTCTTCACCTGAATCATCCCGCCGTCGGACCCGCACAGGCCCAGCGCCTGCCCGCCGTGCTGCTCCAGCAGGGAGACCAGGGACTTGTTGATCTTGCCCGCCAGCACCATCCGGACGATTTCGGCGGTTTCGCTGTCGGTGTACCGCAGGCCGCCCACAAACCGGCTGGCGATGCCCACCTTCTTCAGCATCTCGCTGATTTCCGGGCCGCCGCCGTGGACCAGCACCGTCTTGATGCCCACCAGGGAGAGCAGGACGATGTCGCTCATGACGGCGTTTTTCAGCTCCTCGCTGGTCATGGCGTTGCCGCCGTATTTGATGACGACAACCTTGTCGTGATATTTGCGGATATAGGGCAGGGCGTCGTTCAGAACCTGCGCCTTGACTACATTGGAAATGTTCTCCATGGCCCCATACCCCCCCTTAAGACCGGTAATCGCCGTTGATGCGGACGTAATCATAGGTGAGGTCGCAGCCCCAGGCGGTGGCTTTCTCCTCGCCGTCGTTCAAATCCACCAGAATCTTGATTTCATCGGCCGAGAGGACCTTTTTGGCGGTTTCCTCGGAGAAATCAACGCCCGCGCCGCCCTTGCAGACGGCGATCGCCCCGTTTTCGGAGGCAAAGGCCACGTCCACCAGGCTGATTTCCACGTCGGTTTCGGCGTAGCCGATGGCGCAGAGGACCCGGCCCCAGTTGGCGTCGGCCCCGAACATGGCGGCCTTCAAAAGGGAGGAATTGATGACCGATTTGGCCACGATTCTCGCCTGCTCCTTGGAGCAGGCCCCATCCACCACGCATTCCAGCAGCTTGGTGGCGCCCTCGCCGTCGGCGGCAATCATCCGGGAAAGGTTCATCAGCACCACATAAAGCGCGTCGGCGAAGGTCCGGAAGTCCCCTTCCTGGGAGACAATCTCCGGGTTGCCGGCGTCGCCGGAGGCCAGAAGGAGGACGGTGTCGTTGGTGGAGGTGTCCCCGTCCACGCTGACCATGTTGAAAGTCTCGTCCACGACCCGCTTGAGGGCGGTCTGGAGCATGGCGGGCGCCACGGCGGCGTCGGTGGTCAGGAAGCAGAGCATGGTGGCCATATTGGGCATAATCATGCCGGAGCCCTTGGCGCATCCGCCGATATGGCAGGTTTTGCCGCCCAGGGTGAACTCCACCGCCGTTTCCTTGCAGACGGTGTCGGTGGTCATGATGGCGGAGGCAAAATCGGTGTGGCCCGCAGGGGAGAGCGCTTTTACCAGGGCGTCGATGCTCCCTTCCACCGGCTCCAGCGGCAGGGGCTGGCCGATGACGCCGGTGGAAGCCACGGCGAAGGCTTCCGCCGGAAGGTTTGCCGCCTTCCCGGCGATGGCGCACATGGTCTCGGCTTTTTCAATGCCGTCGGCGTTGCAGGTGTTGGCGATGCCGGAATTGACGATGATTCCCCGGCAGGTCCCGTCCGCGATGTGGTCCTTGGTCACGGCGATGGGCGCGCCCTTCACCTTATTGAGGGTATAAACCCCGGCGGCGGCGCAGTCGTGGTCCGCCAGCAGCAGTCCCAGGTCCTTCTTGGACTTGTTGGCGCGGATGCCGCAGTGGACGCCGGAAGCGGAAAAGCCCTTTGCCGCGGTGATGCCGCCTTCCACAAAGGGGAACCCGTCAAATTTTACCAGTTTCATAGCTTGTTTCCTCCACTTTCCTCAAAGGGTGAGCCCGGTCGTTTCGGGGCAGCCCAGCATGATATTCAGGTTTTGAACGGCGGCGCCGGACGCGCCCTTGCCCAGGTTGTCCAGGCGGCTGACCAGCGTCAGCTGCTCCCCGCTGCCGCAGACAAAGATTTCCAGGGAATCCCGCCCGGCCAGGTTGTTGGCCCCCAGGAAGCCGCTTTCCGGCGCGCCCGCCGGCTGGACCCGGATGAAGGGTTCCCCGGCGTAATACTCCTCATAATAGGCCCCGAGCGCGTCCGGCCCGGCCTGCTTCGCCATCTGCGAGACAAAAAGCGGGATGGAAACGGTCATTCCCTGGGGGAAATCGCAGATCATGGGATTGAAAAGGGGCTTGTGGGTGAGCCCGGCGTAGGCGGCCATTTCCGGGAGATGCTTGTGGGAAAGCCCCAGGCCGTACAGGCGGGGGGAATCCAGCTCCGGGTCGCGGTCCGGCGCGCCGTACTGGGCGATGGCCTTTTTGCCTGCGCCGGTGTAGCCGGAAAGGGCGTGGACGCTGACGAGGCTCTCCGGGGAGAGAAATCCCCCCGCCACCAGGGGCTTTGCCAGGGCGAGGAAGCCGGTGGCGTAGCAGCCGGGGTTGGCGACCCGCCCGGCTGCGGCGATTTTTTCCCGCTGGCCTTTTTCCAGTTCCGGGAAGCCGTAAACCCAGCCGGGGGCAACCCGGTGGGCGGTGGAAGCGTCGATGATCCGCGTTTTGGGGTTATCCACCAGAGAAACCGCCTCCTTCGCCGCCGCGTCCGGCAGGCAGAGAAAGACCAGGTCGGCGGCATTCAGGAATTTCCGTCGTTCCTCGGCATCCTTGCGCTTGTCCTCATCGATTCGGAGCAGCTCGACGTCCTCCCGGCAGCTCAGGCGCTCCTCAATCTGAAGGCCGGTGGTGCCTTCCCTGCCGTCGATAAAAATTTTGGTTTTCAACAGAAATCCCTCCTGATTATCAGATGCTATTTTTTGCGCAGCACCAGCATGGTCGCCTGGTGCAGAACGGAAAACTGTTCCGGAGCCGTTTTTTCCAGCAGGGCGAGGTGCTCTTTTTCAAAAGCCGCCACCTGCTCCGGCGGCAGCGACGCCTCCACCCCGCGGCAGGCGCGCATCCGGCCGTTCCAGCTCTCCCGGGTAAAGGGGACCCGCAGGTCAAAGGCTTCGGCGCGCTCGGCTTCAAACCACTCCCGCCCCCATTCCGGCAAAACGGCGGCTTCCCGCCGGTAACCCGCCCCCGTCCAGTCGGGGTTATAGCGGAGGACAAGCTCCTCGCTGGCCTTCGCGAGGGGGTCCTCCTCCGGCAGCCAGTTCATCGTAAGGACACAGAGCCTCCCTCCCGGCTTCAACATACGGGCAATCCGAGGAAGCAGGACTGCCTTGTCAAAATACCAGAAGCACTGGCAGGCGGTCGCGGCGTCGAAGCTCCCGTCCGGGAAATCGATTTCTTCCGCCGGGCAGACGAAATAGTCAATGGAGAGTCCGGCTTCGGCGGTCAGCCGTCTCGCCTCGGCGATCTGGTTTTCCGAAAGGTCGGCGCCGGTAAAATGAGCGCCGTACCGGGCCATATGCCGGGGCAGCACCCCCGTGCCCGTCCCGATGTCCAGAATTTCCTGTCCCGGCAGGCCGATACCGGCCGCGCGCACATGTTCATAAAATTCCTCCGGGTAAATATCCCGGTACTTGGCGTAGCTTTGGGAGGTTTTCCCCAGTCAAAGGCCCTCCCGCGGTCGATGGACGCACAGCGCACGGCGTTTCCCCCTCTGTTTACAGGTCCAGGTAAAAATAAATGTCCTTCTTGCCCTCCTGGGGCGTGCCCTCATACACCTTGGTGTCCAGCCCGCCGATGACAAATCCCGCGCTCAGGTAGAACAGGCAGGCCCCCAGGTTGTTGTCCTGCCCCTGGGTGTAAATGCCGCGGTATCCGTTCTCCGCGGCAATCTCCCCCGCCTTTTGAAGGAGGGCTTTCGCCGCCCCCATCCGGCGGTAAGCGCGGCTGACCTTCAAATCGTAAAGGTACATGTACCCGAACATCGCCTGCTGCAGGATCGCCAGCCCGACGCAGGCGTCCCCGTCGTAAGCGCCGATGAAAACGCTGTTTCCCGCCATCCGCTCATAGTCGTAATTTTCGTCCGGGAAGCACATTTCCGACACGGCTTCCGATTTTTCCACCCTGTACGCCCACTTTTCGCCGTCGTACAGCGGGACCATCCGGCCGAAAAGGGAAAACGGCTCGTTGGGAATCCGGATGTCCGCGCTGCGTTCCCGGCCGATCCGGCGGATTTCAAGCTGTTTCATCCGCGGTCTCCTCTCAATACGCCTTCAGCTGCTCCCGCATCCAGGAAATCTGGCGCTCCACGCTCTCCTTGGCGGGTCCGCCCAGGGAGCTGCGCGTCATGGCGCAGGTTTCCAGTTTGATGGCGTCGTAAACGTCACCGTCAAAAAGCCCGCTCAATTTCTGATACTCGGAAAGGGGCAGCGTTTCCAGGGTTTTGCCGGTGTCCACGCAGAGTCCCACCAGCGCGCCGGTGATTTTGTAGGCGTCCCGGAAGGGCATTCCCTTTTTCACCAGGTAATCGGCGCAGTCGGTGGCGTTGATGAAGCCTTTCGCCGCCGCGGCCCGCATGTTTTCCTTGAGAACCCGGGCGGTTTTCAGCATGGGGATGAAGGTGGAAAGGCAGAGCTTCACGGTGTCCACCGCGTCAAAAATGGCCTCCTTGTCCTCCTGCATGTCCTTATTGTAGGCAAGGGGCAGGGATTTCATCATGGAAACCAGGGTTACAAGGTCGCCGAGCACCCGGCCCGCCTTGCCCCGGCAGAGCTCCGCCACGTCGGGGTTCTTTTTCTGAGGCATGATGCTGGAGCCGGTGGCGTAGGCGTCGTCCAGCTCGATGAATTTGAATTCCCAGGAGCTCCAGAGAATGATCTCTTCCGAAAAACGGGACAGGTGCATCATGATAATGGAGATGGCCGAAGCAAGCTCAATGCAGAAATCCCGGTCGGAAACGCCATCCAGGCTGTTCTGGGTGGGACGGTCGAAGGAAAGCAGGGAGGTGGTCAGCTCCCGGTCGATGGGGTAGGTCGTCCCCGCCAGGGCGCCGCTGCCCAGGGGGTTTTCGTTCATCCGCCCGGCGGCGTCGGAAAGCCGCCCCAGGTCCCGCAGCAGCATGTTGGCGTAGGCCATCAGATGGTGGCCGAAGGTGATGGGCTGGGCCCTTTGCAGGTGGGTGTAGCCCGGCATGATGGTCTCGGTGTGCTCCGCCGCCATGCCGCAGAGGGTTTCGGCGAGGGTTTTGACCAGAGCGGAAATCTCCTTCACCTCGTCCCGGAGGTAAAGACGGACGTCCAGCGCCACCTGGTCGTTGCGGCTGCGGGCGGTGTGAAGGCGCTTGCCGGTGTCCCCCAGACGGCGGGTCAGCTCCGCCTCGATGAACATGTGGATGTCCTCCGCTTCCATGTCCATGGCCAGCGCGCCGCTCTCCAGGTCCTGAAGAATGCCCGTAAGGCCGGCGATGATCTTTTCCGACTCGGCGGGGTCGATGATGCCGGTTTTGCCCAGCATGGTGGCGTGGGCGATGCTGCCCAGAATGTCGTGACGGTACATCCGCCCGTCAAAGGAGATGGAGGAATTGAAGTCGTTGACTTTGCTGTCCACCTCTTTTTTAAACCGCCCGGCCCACATTTTTGCCATATTTTCCAACCCTTTCCGCATAGAATGAAGAGCAGGAGCGGCTAAGCCGCCGCTCCCGATGGTTTATTCCGTCAAACTGGGAATTACTGGTTCTGTCCCCGCTTTTCGTCCAGCATGGCCTTCACCTGGATGGGCAGGCCGAAGAGGTTGATGAAGCCGGTGGCGTCCGCCTGATTGTAGACGTGGTCCTCGCTGAAGGTGGCCACTTCCTCGTCGTAGAGGGTGTAGGGGGAGGTGACGCCGGCGTTGATGATGTTGCCCTTGTAGAGCTTCAGCTTCACTTCGCCGGTGACGGTTTCCTGGGTCTTGTCGACGAAAGCGGAGAGGGCCTCCCGCAGGGGGGTGTACCACTGGCCGTTGTAAACCAGGTCGGCGAATTTCAGGGCGATCTGCTGCTTGTAGTGCTGGGTTTCCTTGTCCAGGCAGATGGTTTCCAGCACATCGTGGGCGTGGTAGAGGATGGCGCCGCCGGGAGTCTCGTAAACGCCCCGGGACTTCATGCCCACCAGCCGGTTTTCCACCAGGTCGGCCAGGCCCACGCCGTTTTCGCCGCCGATTTTGTTCAGCGTCTTAATCAGGGTCACGCCGTCCATCTTCTCGCCGTTCAGCGCCACAGGGATGCCCTTTTCAAAGGAAAGGGTGATATAAGTGGGCTTATCGGGGGCCATTTCGGGGGAAACGCCCATTTCCAGGAAGCCGGGCTTGTTGTACTGGGGCTCGTTGGCCGGATCCTCCAGGTCCAGGCCCTCGTGGGACAGGTGCCACAGGTTCATATCCTTGGAGTAGTTGGTCTCCCGGCTGATTTTGATGGGCACATTGTGGGCCTCGGCGTACTCGATTTCTTCTTCTCTGGATTTGATGTCCCAGATCCGCCAGGGGGCGATGATGGGCATATGGGGGGCGAAATGCTTGATGGCCAGTTCAAAGCGCACCTGATCGTTGCCCTTGCCGGTGCAGCCGTGGCAGATGGCGTCGGCGCCCTCGGCTTTGGCGATTTCCACAATCCGTTTGGCGATGGGGGGCCGGGCGAAAGAGGTGCCCAGCAGGTACTTGTTTTCGTAAACCGCGCCCGCCTTCAGGGTGGGGAACACGTAGTCGTACACAAATTCATCCTGGATATCGGCGATGTACAGCTTGGAAGCGCCGGTCTTTTTGGCCCGCTCTTCCAGGCCCTCCAGCTCCGCATCCTGCCCGACGTTGCCCGCCACGCAGATTACTTCACAGCCGTAATTCTCTTTCAGCCAGGGGATAATGATGGAGGTGTCCAGGCCGCCGGAATAAGCCAGAACCACTTTGTTGTATTTTGCCATGCATAACATCCTTTCTCTCACAAGAACCCGAATTTTCTTGTATAAATATTTTGCTTATGTTTCATATTATACACCAATATTCAGAAAAATCAAGTCTTTTTTGCAAAAACCGGGATTTTTGGCGCTTCGCACAGGATCAGACGCATTCCTGCAAAGAAACTGGGGCTTTCCCCCGGATTATTCCACATTTCCGGCGGCTCCTCTCCCCTTTTCCCCGGACCGGCCCGCGCCTTTCCCGGCGTTTCAGCCGGGGAACCGGCTTGATAAATATGCATGATCTGCGTATAATCCGTATATTCCCAAAGGGCATAAGTTTCTCTTGACCAACTGCGCCCCTATCTTTTATAATGGGGGATGGAATAAGGGAGTAGCTGGCGCTTCGGCGCAGCAAAGTCAACATACTGATTTTTTCTGGCTTTGCTTGAAATAGCGAGACTTATCCGCAGGATTTGAAGTGACCCCAAAAAGTTAGACAAATATCTCCAACTGAAATTGTTCAAGCCTCTAAAAGGGCTTGCTGTCTGTGAATTGCAGGGGGCAAGCCCTTTAGTCTTGCCTTAATACGCCTGTTATTGTAGTAGTCAATGTACGCAATCAACTCAGCTTTGAAGTGTTCCATGGATTCGAATTCTTGCAGATAGAGCAGCTCGCTCTTGAGATGCCCGAAAAAATTCTCCATCACCGAGTTGTCATAGCAGTTTCCCTTGCGGCTCATGCTCTGGCGTAGGAAACTTGGCAGGACGTCCCTTGCCGCTACGACCGCGTCGTTCGATTGCAAGTCCTTCCGGGCCTTCCATAAGGTATATTTTTTCCCACTGCTGGATGCGCCCATGCGCAACTTCATATTGAGTCTCTGCTTC
>DVFM01000090.1 GCA_018713245.1 Candidatus Merdivicinus intestinavium | reverse complement strand
AATCTCTTCCTGACTTCTCTGGCCGGCGCTCGGCGGCGGCCTTTTTGTGTTGCTCATTTTTACTCACCCTCTCCCTGCAAATTTTCTTCTGTCAAGTCCTTTTGGGGGCTTGACTTTTTATTTGCAGGCTTTATAGGAGAATATGCGCGGGCGGCGGCGATTCTGTCTGTCCCAGAACCGCGGGCACAAAAATACCGGAGGGCGCAGCAGCCTTCCGGTATTTTCCTTATCTGCCGCCGGCGGGAACCGCTTCCAGCAGATTCATAAACTCTTCGCCGGTGATCGTCTCTTTTTCAAGGAGATAATCCGCCAGCCGGTGAAGCGCCGATTCGTTTTCTTCCAGAATGCGGCGCGCTTTTTCGTGGGCTTCTTTGACCGTTTCCACTACCTGCCCGTCAATCCGGGAAGCAGTCTCCGCCGCACAGGCCAGAGAGGCGTCCCCTCCCAGGTACTGGTTCTGCACCGTCTCCAGCGCCACCATGTCAAACTCGTCGGTCATCCCGTAGCGGGTAATCATGGCGCGGGCCAGTTTGGTGGCCTGCTCAATGTCGTTGGACGCGCCGGTCGTCATATTGTCTTTCCCGAAAATCAGCTCTTCCGCGCTGCGGCCGCCGGTGAGGGTGGCAATTTTATTGAGGATTTCGGTCCGGCTCATGAGCATGCGCTCGCCTTCATCCACCTGCATGGTATACCCCAGCGCGCCGGAGGTGCGGGGCACAATGGTGATCTTGGTTACAGGAGCGGAATGGGACTGCTTTGCCGCGACCAGGGCGTGACCGATTTCGTGGTACGCCACAATTTTTTTCTCCCTGTCGGAAACGACTGCGTTCTTCCGCTGTGCGCCGGCAATGACGGTTTCCACGCTTTCCTCCAGGTCCTCCTGGCTGATGGCGGAACGCCCCATCCGGACAGCCCGCAGCGCCGCTTCGTTCACCATGTTGGCAAGCTCCGCCCCCGAAGCGCCCGCCGTCGCCCGCGCAATGGCGTTCCAGTCGATATCGGCTTCGGTTTTGACTTCCCTGGCGTGAACCTTCAGAATGGCTTCGCGGCCCTGGAGGTCCGGAAGCTCTACCGGCACGCGGCGGTCAAAGCGGCCGGGCCGCAGCAGGGCGGGGTCCAGGCTCTCGGGGCGGTTGGTGGCGGCCAGCATGACGACGCCTTTTTGTCCGTCAAAGCCGTCCATCTCCGCCAGGAGCTGATTGAGGGTCTGTTCCCGCTCGTCGTTGCCGCCCAAACCTCCGCCGGTGTTCCGCTTCTGTCCGATGGCGTCAATCTCGTCGATAAATACGATGCAGGGGGCCTTTTCATTGGCCTGCTTGAACAGGTCGCGGACCTTCGCCGCGCCCATGCCGACAAACATTTCCACAAACTCGCTGCCGGAAATGGAGAAGAAGGGGACGCCGGCTTCTCCGGCTACCGCTTTCGCCAGCAGCGTTTTGCCGGTCCCGGGAGGTCCCACCAGCAGCACGCCCTTCGGCAGCTTTGCGCCGATTGCGGCGTATTTTTTCGGCTGGTGGAGGAAGTCCACCACTTCCTTGAGGGCGTCCTTGGCTTCCTCCTGTCCGGCAACATCCTCAAACCGCACGCCGGTTTTGGCGTCCGCCACATAAATTTTTGCGCCCGATTTTCCGAAGGACATGGCGTTCCCCATCCCCCCCGGCATCTGGCTGTTCATCCGTTTGCGCATCCACCGGTAAAAAATCTCCCCAATCAGGAAGAAGAACAGCATCGGCAGAATCCAGGTCAGGACAAAGCTGAGGAGCGGATTTGTCTGGGTGGGGATTGTGGCGGAGAATTTCACATCCGAATGTTCCAGCAGCTGCTGCAGCAGCCGCTCCCCGTCCTCCGGCCAGATTCCGGTCTTGTAGATTCCGGCGCCGTTTTCATTCTCGGCAATAAAAACATATTCGCCGGAATATTCGTCGTACGAAACCTCTTTGACCTCATCGTTGTCGATCATTTCCAGAAACTGATCGTATCCCACTTCCACGACGCTCCGCTCCATCATGGACGGGAAAAGCAGGGCGTTGAGCAGCATAATGACAATCATGGCGACAATCGCATAAAAGATAAACGGTTTTTTTGGTGGGGTTCTGCCGTTTTCAATTTCTTCATGCACTGTAAAATTCCTCCTTTACTGGGCTTTTGGTTTTTCCTGCTCCCCGGTTTCGGAAATCTGCCGGAGTGCTTTTTTAAACTGAAAGGTAAAGCATGTTGATGATCTGCGCAGTAACCGTGGGAAGGGCCAGCTTCAGCAGAAGCCTTCCGATGGGCTCCTTCCCCAAAAAATCCTTTTCCTCGCTCATTTTAGCTCCCCCTTCTCTGTCATCGCCGCACTGTTTTTTAAAACACGGGCGTTCATCTGGGAATACTGCCGGCGCTCCTCATCGGTAAAGCCGGCCAGCAGCTGCTCCTTGAACATTGTGCGGAAGCGTTCGATTTCCGCAGTAATCGGGGCCGCCTCCGGCAGAATGGAAAGATGGATGCGCCGGCGGTCCCGCGTATCCTGGCTGCGCCGGAGCAGCGATTTCTGAATCAGGCTCTCCACGGACTGAGAAACGTTCCCCTTCGACAGCCCCCGGAGTTCCACAATATCCGCCGCCGTATCCAGGCCGGAGTTATTGTGCAGAAAGCTGATAACATCCGCCTCCGTCTGCGTCAGGCCGTATTTTTCGCAGACATATCTCAGCGTCCCCTCATACATCCGGACAATCCGCCGGACCGTGACCAGAAAATCCGTCACCTGTTCGATTGCAATCGACCTCCCGTCAATTTGTTTCTTAAAGAACAGTTCTTTTTAAAACTGTTTTCTAAAAATCTATTATACTGCTTTTTCCGCCGTTGTCAAGCCTTCCGGGAGGAATTCACATTTTTTTCAAAAACGGAATCCTCCCCTGCTCAGAACCGGGGTGCTGCGGCAAATCGGCACAAAAAAACCGCCCCCGGAGCGGTTTGCGGGAAACGCTCCGGGGGCGGCTTTTGGTCAATTTACTTCAAAGGCGAACAGGTGGGCATCGGGGCTGCCCCAGGTTTCTTCCGGAATCAGCCGCACCGCCTGGGCGGCGGCGTTGATCTCCGCCCGGACCAGCCTTTGACGGTTGTCCGCACAGCGGTATGCCGTGCGCCAGTTCCCCGCCTCGTCCTGATATTCCACGCGGAACTGCCGAACCATGACGGTGGGGAAGCCGAAAGGCTCCATATCCAGAAATCGGTTGCAGAGCATCGGGTATTTGCGCAGGACCTTGTGGCCGGTACAGGTTTCCCGCTCCAGGTCGCTGTCAAAGGTAATGCGGACGCCCCTGACCTGCCGCATTCCGCCGAACCGGTATTCCGCGCAGCCGCCCAGCGGGATATGGCAGCCGTTGTCCTCCTCCCCGATGGGGCGGTCTGCGCCGGAACGGAGGGCTTCGAGGCTGCTGCCGGTCCCCGAAAGGGCTGCGCTGCGGCTCAGCTCCGAAACCTGCCGGGTGTGCCCCGGAAGGTAGCAGTCGTCGTCCATCAGCATCTGCTGAAGCTCCCCGATCCCGTATTTCCAGACGTCCCGCGGCGTCCAGCCCCGGCTCACGGCCAAAGCCGCCGCCGTCCCCACCGCCTGGCCGATAACGGCGCAGGTGGACATCACCCTGCTGGCGCTCATCGCCGTGTGGGTCACGCTGATATTCCGCCCGGCGAACATCAGGTTTCCGATATTGCGGGAGTACATGCTCCGGTACGGGATTCCGAAGGGCGCGGGCGCCGGATGGTGGATGGTGGGTTCCCCCGGCCAGCGGAAGCCGGCGGGGTTGTGGTCGTCCATGGTCCAGCCGCCGTAAGCCGCCAGGTCCTCAAAATGCCCCCCGGCCTGCACGTCGTTCTGAGTCATGACATAATCGCCGATATAACGGATGCTCTCCCGCTTGCCGGGGAGGAAGCCGACCCATTCCAGCTCCCAGTTTTCCGCATGGTGGTCCCCGCGGTTCTTAATGTGGTCCCACACGCCGAACGCGACCTTCAAAAGCTCGTCCCGAATCTCCTCCGCATCCCGGATGCAGTCCTGCTCCCCGCCCAGCTCCATCCACCAGTAGTTCATGGTGGGATCGGAAAGATCGTGGGGACGGTGGGGGAAGCAGCTGTCGTCCGGATAGACATAGGCCCACTCGGGCGGGATAAACGCCGACGGACGCCCGGTTTCCCGCGCCTGGATCATGCAGGTCATGCCCATGGTTTTGCGGTCGGCGGTTTCCGGGGCGATATCCTCGCCGTATTCGCCGCGGGCCTCCCGCCCCATCCGGTATTCCGCGCCGCACATGGGGGCCAGCACGCTGTCTCCGGAGCAGTCGGCAAAAATTTTCGCCTCCACCGTGTGCCAGGTATAAGTGGTCGTCTGCCAGCCGGTGACGGAACGGATGCGGTCCCCGTCCATGGCGAGCCGGCAGCAGCTGCAATTTAACAGAAGCGTAATATTCGGCTCCGCCTTTACCTTTTCATATAAGACGCTGTCCCAGACGGAGAAATTCCTGGTGGGGTTCCGGTACATGTTTTCCAGGAAAATCTCCTCCAGAATCCCCGTTTCCTCATTGTTCCGGCCATGGCAGCCCAGGGACCACATCCGGATTTCCGACGAACAGTTGCCGCCCAGAACGGGGCGGTCCTGCATAAGCACCACCCGAGCGCCGTGCCGCGCCGCAGCGATGGCGGCCAGCATGCCGCTTAGCCCGCCCCCGATTACGGCAACGTCCGCTTCGTGCTTCTGATGACAATGATCCTGCATTTTCATTTCCCCCTTTGATGAATCGCTAAACGCCGCGGTACAGCTTCCGGTAATCGGAAGGAAGCAGATGGACCGCCTTTTTGAAAATCCCGGTAAAGCGGCTCTGGGATTCATATCCCACCGCCGCGGCGATTTCGGCGATGCTGTCGTCGGTGGACCGCAGGAGCTTCATCGCCTGCCGGATCCGGTATTCCTGCATATAAGTGGCGATGGGCATCCCGTATACATTCTTAAAGGCCGCTTTCAGCGACGACGCATTGATGGGGAACCGCCGGGACAGCTCCTCGATGGTGAAGCGTTTTTCCAGATTCTGCGTCAAAAGGTCGTGGATTTCCTTGACAAGCTCCGCCTGCTGGGCGCTGTACGAGCCGGAGGCCGCCGGCTCCGGCACCGCGGCGGCAAAAAGATACAGCAGAATTTCCTGCGCCTTTACCCGGTAATACGGGAGCCGGACCGCCTCGGGCGCATGGTAGAGCATCTCAAAAACGGCGTCCAGCTCCCGGCTGGCGGGCAGGGAAACCGGGCCGCTGCCGCAGAATTTCCGGAAAAGGCTTTCGCCGCTGACGCCGGCTTCCCGCAGCAGCGCCGGGCCGTCCCGGGAAAGGACGGGCAGCTCCACCGACAGGGAAAGCCCCTCGTAATATCCCAGGGGAAGATTCATTTCAGAATCCGCGCAGCAGCCGCGCGAATGCACGGCAAGGTCCCCCGCGCCGAGATAAACGGCGTTCCCCCCCTTCATGCTCCAGCCCGCCCGTCCGTTCCGGCAGTGATTGATCTCCAGAACGTTCCCCGCGGCTTCGTGGCAGCAGAGAATCCTGCCGGAGCAGCACCGGATAAAGGCGAGCTCTACTCCCGGAAACAGGGAAAAAAGCTCCGCTTTCCCCCTTCCGTCCGCCGGGAGGGCGAAGCCCGGCTCCTCCTCACCCCGGCAGCCGGGGTGCCGCCGCAGGAGCATCCGCCCTTCCGGCGCCCCGTCCAGTTCCTTCTCGATGTTTTCCGGCCAATCCTTCTTCAAACAATCCCCTCCCCCGCTCAGGACGGACAGGCGATTTTGGCCAGCATCTCGATTGTCACGTGCAGAAGCTGGGCCTGTTCCGTATCCGCCGCCTTATAGTACACCTCTTTGCCTTCCCGCCGGCTCACAATCAGCCCGCTCGCCTTGAGCTGCTTTAAGTGATGGGAGACGGCGGGGCTGCTCATGTTCACCATGGCGGAAATATTGATGACGCATTCCTCGCAATGGCAGAGCAGCCAGAAAATGCGGGAGCGGCTGCTGTCGCTGAGGAGCTTGAAAATATCGGAAATTGCCTGAAACTCTTCGGCCGCAGGCATATGGCCGAACTGCTTTTCCATTTGCTGGCTGTGGTCGTGCGGAAGCTGTATATCTGGCATGAAACTACCCCCTTGTTTCCTTATTATAGCACGAAAGGCCCCAAAACACAATTTGATTTTCGCCGCGGCGGAAAGTTCGCCCGAATGGAAATGCTTTTCGCCCATTCGGCAGAGGTTGCGCGGGAACCGTTGACTTTTTGCGGGAAAACAGATATATTAGAATAAACGATTAAACATAAGTTTAATTGAAAGAGCATTTTTACAGAAAGGGGCTTTTGCCATGAAAAAGACCTACAAAATCGAAGTGGACTGCGCCAACTGCGCCAATAAAATGGAAGAGGCCGCCTGCAGGACCCCCGGGGTTGCTGCGGCGACGGTAAACTTTATGACCCTCAAAATGAATGTGGAATTTGAGGAAGGCCGGGACCCCAAGGCCGTCATGGCAGAGGTCCGGAAAAACTGCAAGAAGGTTGAGGACGACTGCGAGATCTATCTTTGATCCGCCGCGGCGGAAGCCATGCGCCCCTGAATGCGGCCTGCGCATATTTCGGGGGCGCTTTTTCACAGAAAAACAAATAAACAAATAAACATTCATTAAATTCAGGCCGTTTTTCCTTCCCCGGGAAGGCGGCCGGTATCGGGAGAGAGCGCTATGAGCAAAAAACAAAAGGTCATGCTGGCCCGCATCGCTGCCGCCGCGGTCTTGACGGCTGCCCTGCAATTCGTGCCGGCGGAAGGCTGGGTGCGGTTTGCGCTGTACCTGGTTCCCTACCTGGTGATCGGATATGACATCCTAATCAAAGCCGCCAAGGGGATCAAAAACCGGCAGATATTCGACGAGAGCTTCCTGATGGCCATTGCCACCATCGGTGCTTTCGCCCTGGCTTTATACGAGCAGAGCGGCGATTATCTGGAAGCCGTGGCGGTAATGCTCTTTTACCAGATCGGCGAGTGGTTCCAGAGCTACGCGGTGGGGAAAAGCCGCCGCAGCATCGGCGAGCTGATGGACATCCGCCCCGATTACGCCAATGTGGAACGGGACGGCAAGCTGGAAAAGGCGGACCCGGATGAAGTGGAACCCGGCAGCATCATTGTGGTGCAGCCCGGCGAGAAGGTCCCCATCGACGGCGTTGTCGCAGAGGGGAGCTCCAGCCTGAACACCAGCGCCCTTACCGGCGAAAGCCTGCCCCGGGACGTCAAGGCCGGGGATGAAATCGTCAGCGGATGCATCAACATGACGGGCGTTTTGAAAATCCGGACCACCCGGGAATTCGGGGAATCCACCGTGTCGAAAATTCTGGACCTGGTGGAAAACGCCAGCTCCCGCAAGTCCAAATCCGAAAACTTCATTTCCAAATTCTCCCGGGTTTATACCCCGGCGGTCTGCATCGCCGCGCTGGCGCTGGCCGTCCTGCCTCCCCTGGTGCGGATGCTGGGGCTGGGGCTTTCCGCCGAATGGGACGTGTGGATTTACCGCGCCCTGACCTTCCTGGTCATCAGCTGCCCCTGCGCGCTGGTCATCAGCATCCCCCTCTCCTTTTTCGCCGGCATCGGCGGCGCCAGCAGCGCGGGCGTTCTGGTCAAAGGCTCCAACTATCTGGAAACCCTCTCCCAAACCCGTATTGTCGTATTCGACAAGACCGGCACCCTGACCCAGGGCGTCTTTGAGGTCAACGGCATCCACCACAGCGAGCTTGACAACAAAAGGCTGCTGGAATACGCGGCGCTGGCGGAAAGCGCCTCCTCCCACCCCATCAGCAAAAGCATCCTCCGGGCTTACGGCAAGGAGCCGGACCGCAGCCGCGTCAGCGATATCCGGGAAATCAGCGGGAACGGCGTGACCGCCAGGGTGGACGGTGTTGAAGTCGCCGCCGGCAACGATAAGCTCATGGAAAAGCTGGGCGTCCCCTATATCCCCTGCCGCAGCGCCGGCACCATCATCCACATGGCAATCGGCGGGAAATACGCCGGCCACATCGTTATTTCCGACATCGTCAAGCCCCACGCCAAGGAAGCTGTCCGGGCGCTGCGGGCAGCGGGCATCCAGCAAACCGTCATGCTCACCGGCGACGCCAAAAAGGTGGCCGACAAGGTGGGAAGCGAACTGGGGATTGACCAGGTGTACAGCGAACTGCTCCCGGCCGGAAAGGTGGAAAAGGTGGAGGAGCTGCTGGAACGGAAGCCCGAAAAAGCGAAGCTCGCTTTCGTGGGAGACGGCATCAACGACGCGCCCGTTTTAAGCCGGGCGGACATCGGCATCGCTATGGGCGCAATGGGGTCCGACGCAGCCATCGAAGCGGCGGATGTGGTCCTGATGGACGACGACCCCATGAAAATCGCGAAGGCCATCAGAATCTCCCGGAAATGCCTGCGCATTGTATATGAAAACATCGTCTTTGCCATCGGCGTGAAGCTCATCTGTCTGGCGCTGGGGGCGCTGGGCATCGCAAACATGTGGCTTGCCATCTTCGCCGACGTAGGCGTGATGATTATCGCCGTCCTCAACGCCATCCGGGCGCTGTTTGTCAAAAAACTGTAATTCCGAAACGTCAGGTCCTGCGGTATTTTGCCGGCGGGACCCCGTTTTTTTCCCGGAAAACCCTGGTAAAATAGCTCTGGTCCTGAAAGCCGCACAGTCCGCAGACCTCCGAAAGAGGCAGGTCCGTATCGGCAAGCAGCTGCTTCGCCCGCCGCAGGCGCAGGCCGATGACATGCTGCTTCGGAGAAACGCCCGCCACCCTCTGAAAAATCCGCAGGCACTCCCGCCGGCTGACCGCGGCGCTGGCGGCAATCTGCTCCAGCCGGATGGGCTCCGCGTAATGCGCCTGGATGTAGGCGAGCATTTTCCGAAGCCGGTCGATGTCCGTCCGGTTCCGGCCATTTTCCCGGGGCTGCTCCGCGCTGTTTTGGCAGATTTGCAGCATCAGCTCGGAAAGAGCCGCCCGCACCCGCCACTCGTACCCGTAGGCTTCCTCGGAAAGGCAGCGGAACGCCTCCTCGGCAGCCTTCAGGGCGGAATGCTGCCACGGAACCGCCAGGCGGAAATGAATATAGGAGAGCCCCGCCGATTCCGCCTTCTGCATATATTTGCTCCAAAAGACGCTGTCCTTTGCGCCGTAAAGCAGCGAAGGAAGGAACAGGATGTTGGGCAGCGCCGCCTCCCCTTCCCCCGCGGAATAGGCGTGCGGCACCCGGGCGTTGATAAAAATGCCCTCCCCCTCCTCCAGCACGCAGGCAGAGCCGTTGACCGACACGGTGATGCTCCCGGAGGCGGCATAAGCCACCTCCATTTCGTCGTGCCAGTGCCAGGGATAGGAATCGCCGCGGTACAGGTCCAGATATCCCGCGCAGGGGAACCACGCGGTCCCGTGCTGAACGGATTCCCGCCGGTTTTCCCGGATCGACTGCCCCATCTCTTTTCTGGCGTGATTATCATAAATTTTCAAGCATTATCCCCCTTGTTCCGCAGAATTTTGGCCTTTTTCTTCTATTATAGGTCATTTTTCTTCTAGAAACAAGAGGCCGGTTATGCTAAACTATTAGGCGATATTCTGGAATCTGGAGGAATCCGCATGGCAACCGTTTTATTGCTCGTCATTTATATCGCCTTTATCGGTCTGGGAATACCGGACTCTTTATTCGGCACAGCCTGGCCGGCAATCTACGCCGAATTCCATCTGCCCGTATCCTGGGCAAATTTCGTCACCCTCATCATCTCCGGCTGCACCATCTGCACCAGCCTGATGTCGGCCAGGCTCATCAACCGCTTCGGGACCGCTAAAATCACCGCCGTCAGCACTTCGATGACCGCTGCGGCGCTGCTGGGATTTTCCTGCTCCGGCGGCATGCTGTGGCTGTGCCTGTTCGCGGTGCCGCTGGGAATCGGAGCCGGCGCCATCGATTCCGCGCTGAACAACTATGTGGCGCTGCACTATAAGGCGGTGCATATGAATTTCCTGCACTGCTTTTACGGAATCGGCGTTTCGCTGAGCCCGTATCTCATGTCGCTGGCCCTTTCCGCCGGCGGCGGATGGCGCGGCGGCTACCGGACGATGTTCTGGATTCAGCTGGGAATCGCGGCTTTGACGGTCTGCACCCTTCCCCTCTGGAAAAAGGCGGGGCATGCCGGCGTCTCCGGGGAGGAGGGGTCCCCGCAGACCCGAAGCGTCCTCGCCATGCTGAAAATGCCGCGGATGCGCGCCGCCTGCCTGATTTTCATAGGCTCCTGCGCCATCGAATACACCTGCGGAAGCTGGGGCAGCACCTTTCTGGTCCGCGCCGGAGGGCTGGAAGCGGACGCGGCGGCGCGGATTATCACCTTTTATTACGCCGGCATGGCGCTGGGGCGCTTTCTGTCCGGGCTGCTGGCGGGAAAGCTCACCAGCTGGCAGCTGGTCCGGGCGGGGCAGTGGGTGACGCTGGCGGCCATTGCGCTGCTGCTCGGGTCGCTGGCGCTGTCCCCCGCGGTATCCGGCGCCGCGCTGTTTCTCATCGGGCTGGGGAACGGGCCGGTGTTCCCCAACATGATCCATCTCACCCCCCAGCACTTCGGCCGGGAGCTTTCCCAGTCCGCCATGGGGGTGGAAATGGCTTCCTCCTATGCGGGAATCATGCTGGCGCCGCTGGTTTTCGGACTCCTCGCCCAATATGTCACGGCCGCGCTTTTTCCGGTCTACCTGGGCGCGCTGTACGCGGTTATGACCGCCGGCGTCCTGCTGATGAAAAAACGGCGCTGAATTGCATGCTCAAAAGGCATGCACAGCCATTTTCATCAGGTATTCGACACAGAGGGCATCCTGCGCTATAATAAAAGCAAAAACGCCGCCCCGCAAAGCGCACAGCGGGGCGGCCGGAAGAACACAGGAGGACAAGAGTTATGGAATACCGCAAACTGCCCCACGGAACGGAACAGATCAGCGTCATCGGGCTGGGGACCAGCTCCATCGGCATGGCCGGAGAAAAGGAAATCGAAGCCGTCATGACCATGGCCATGGAAAACGGGATCAACTATTTTGACATGGCGTCCGCCGACGCCGCGCCCTTCCCCGCCTTCGGAAAGGCGATTTCCGGGCAGCGGGAGAAGGTCTATTTCCAGATTCATTTCGGCGCCGACTACCAAAGCGGGAAGTACGGCTGGACCACCGAGCTGGAGGACATGAAGCGTTCGGTCGCCTGGCAGCTGGACGCGCTGAAAACCGATTACATCGATTTCGGATTCCTGCACTGCATCGACGAGGAGGCGGACCTGGAAAAGGTGATGGCCAACGGGGTGCTGGACCACATCCGCCGGCTGAAGGAAGAAGGCGTCGTGCGGCACATCGGCCTTTCCTCCCACACGCCGGAAATCGCCCAGAAGATGCTGGACACCGGCCTGCTGGATATGCTGATGTTCAGCATCAACCCGGCTTATGACTACCGCCACGGCGATTACGCCATCGGCAGCGTGGACGAACGCCTCAATCTTTACCGGTGCTACGAAGCCGAAGGGGTGGCGATTTCGGTGATGAAGGCGTTTTCCGGCGGGCAGCTGCTCAACGCGAAAACCTCGCCCTTCCACCGGGCGCTGACCGAATATCAGTGCATGCAGTATGCGCTGGACAAGCCCGGCGTCGTCACTGTCCTCCCCGGCGTCCGGAACCGGGAGGATTTGACCCGCATCCTGGGCTTCCTCACAGCCTCCCCGGAGGAAAAGGACTATTCGGTCCTGGGGACCTTCGCACCCCAGGAAGCCGAAGGGGTCTGCGTATACTGCAACCACTGCCAGCCCTGTCCCGCCGGGCTGGACGTGGGGCTCATCAACAAATACTACGACCTCTCGCTGGCCGGGGATGCGCTGGCCCGGAGCCATTACGCCTCCCTGGAGAAAAAGGCCGGGGACTGTGTGGGATGCGGCCACTGCGATTCCCGCTGCCCCTTCCATGTGGATCAGTCGGGCAGGATGCGGAAAATCAGCGCCTATTTCGGTGAATAACGGTAAAGAAAGCGGCAAAGAGCCCGCCCTGCCATTCTGCGGCAGGGCGGGCTTCTTTTCCGTTTATTCCAAAACGTAAATTTCCATGGTCTTTGCGCCGAAGAGGACGCTTTCCAGATAGGTGTCGAAGAACAGGTCCACCGTTACGCGGCCGTCCATCAGGGCGATGCCGGTGTCCGCCGCCACCGCATACCCATACACGAAGCTGCCGTCGGCTGATTTGATATACAGCTTGCTTCCGTAGGGAATCACGTTGGGGTTCACCGCGACATGGCCGGGAATCGCATACCGGCCGCTGGCGGTTTTCGCGCCGTCCCGGGCGCTGTAAGCCGTCCCTTTGCCGGTGATCTTTTTCACATAATTGACCGGGTTGCCGTTGGCGTCCAGCTGAAGGCCGGCCGGCGCTTCCAGGGTGGAAACAGTCGCCGCGCTGTCGCCGTAAAGCACAACCTCGCTGACCGGCTCCTTGGTCACAACCACTTCTTCCGAAACAGTTTCCTGATAAACCCCATCGATATATTTTTTCACCGTCGTTGTGGTCTTAGACCCGTCGCTGCCCGCAGACATCTGGCGGGTGCGGCCGTTTTTGAGCAGCGGCGTATGCTGTTCAATGGTCTCGTAGGGAATCGTCTCGGAAACGACCTCGGTCTCATAGGTGACGCGCTGGAGCTGAACCTGCGTTTCCGGCGTTACCACCGTGTCCAGCGGGAGATTCAGAATATCCTCTTCCCCCACGACCGCACCGGCTTTCGCCAGCAGGTCCGCTACAGTCTGGCCTTCCAGCATGGGCACCGTCTGCCGGACGCCCCCGCACACAAAGGCCACGTCGAACGCGCGCTCGATTTCCAGCGTGTAGGTCCTGTCACGAGTTTGGGTGAATTCATAAACGTCGTGCTCCCCAAGGGTAATCCCCGCCTCTTCCAGAATTACCAGCGGATCGCTGGACTGGGAGAGAACCATCTCGGAATCCTCGCTGTCGTCGTAAATCCGGACGATGTTGTGGAAGGTTACCGCACCCATCAGGGTGGGAGCTGCTAAAATGGCGGTAAACGTGACAGTCACCAGTTTGATCCATTTGGATTTCATAAACTGCTCCTTCACAATGAAATTTCCGGGGTGCTCCGACTGAAGCGGCCGGCGGACCCTGGAGAACCGGCGGCGGCAGGCGCCTGCCATCTGCACATGCCGTTTACAATGATAACGGTTGATGTAATCATTGTTACCGATTTGTTTCCATTGTATGCATCAAGATGGGGTTTGTCAAGGCAATTGGATCGGCCGTTTTTGTGCACTTCGCTGTTTCTTCCGACAGAAATTCCGGAAATCCCTCAAGTTTTCCTGATTTCAGTTTGTATAAAAATGAATGTTTGAATGGATTGCCCGTTTTCTTTTGGAAGATTCGCCAAATCGTCACTCCGGAAAAAAGGCAGGCGCGCAGCGTGCAAACAGCAGTATTTTGCCGGATTTCCCGTAATCATTTTATATATTTATCACATTATATAATCTATAAAATCAAATCAATTCAAGAATCGCATCACAATGCGCATTTGTCCTATCGCAGCGGAATGTTCAGCGGAAATAATTTTTCCGGGAATCTGTACGTTTGCCCGGGATCCGGCGCCTTTTCGGCACAAACCGCCGTTTCCGGAAGATTTTGGCGGCAGATTGACACCAAATTGTAACCATTTTCGTTCATCCCACGTTTTCCAATCCAGTCCGGTCAATCCGGGCCTCCACCCGGCAGACAAGCTCCGAGTTCTGAATGCCGGCGGGCCAGTCCACGCGCAGCTGCTCCCACAGCTCCGGCTGCTCCTTCCAAACCAAATCCCCCAGATAAAAGGCGTCGCTGGCATAGTCTGTCACCAGGATCCGGAACGCCTCGCGGCATTCCGCAGCAACCGTCTCCTCCAGAAGCGTCTCCAGCCGGGTGAGCGTGTCGGCGGTAAACGCCCGGTCCGGGTTCATGGCCTTTTCCACCAGCGTCCAATGGCTTTCGATTTCCGCCGTAAACACCAGCTTTCCGTCCGTATATTCCGGGACAATCCGGGTCCCGCTCTGGTAAAGCTGGAGCGCGGCGCGCGCATATTCCTCGTTTTGCAGGGTGTAAACCGCGTTGTGCATACTGTCCCGGAGAAACAGCAGGCCGCGGACCGGGTCGCCCTGGAGCCTGCCCCGATATCCGTCGCTCCCGAATATTCCAAATCCTTCCAGCTGGATGGCGTGCAGGCTTTTTTTGTCGTCCTCCACCTGGGAAAGCGCGATATAGGGGATGACGGTAGAGCGGTGGGGCTGCGCCAGCTCCTCCAGCACGTCGATAAGAAACACTTCCTGGGACAGCCCGCTCTGTTCCGCGTTCCGAATGGTATTCTCGATCCCCATCGCGGGCAGGATGGCCTGGGAAATGCCGGCATTCAGGATGTCAGCCGCCTTCCCGGGCGTGGCGAGCATCCCTATGTCCGGTCTGGAATCCAGGCTGTTTATAAAGTAGGACAGCAGACCCTGAAGAGGCTGGTCTGTCACGCTCTGCCCCAGTACCAGAATGCGATTGTGACCCAGATAGAACTCCTTCCCCTGGCTCAGGGCGGATTTCTCCACCGCCTCCGCGACGGAAGCTCCCCGGCAGGTGATAACCTGAGCGTTTTCCTTGGAAGGGTCCACAATCGTCTGTCCGCCGCTCCCCTCGGGGCTGAAAATCTGCATGGTTACCACATATTCCCCATTTTCCCAATCGATCCCAACCCCCTGGACAATGGCGCGGTTTTGCAGGTTGACGGTGCGAACCAGTTCGCAGCCCGTCAGAAGAAACGGCAGGAGCACCGCCGTCAGCGCCGCAATCAGCTTCTTCATTCCGAACCGCCCTCCTTTGCTTTTGCCGGGAATAATCTGTGACGCACCGCCCCCGCGATGAGGCAGACGGCGGGCAGGACTGCGCACAGCAGCAGGATGGGAATCCCGGTGGAAAAAACCGCCCGCGCCCCGTCGGAGAAGCGGGGGATCTGATTCATGCAGCCCGCAATTCCGGCGGCAGCGGCGGCCAGCGCAGGAAGCAGCCATTTGGCGCGGGAGGCCTGCTGCCTGACCGGCAGGCAGAGGGACAGCTGGCGGCTTGCCACCCAAAGGCAGAGCGCAACCCGCAGAAAGCTCACCATCACCCAGACCGCCACATGGAGGGCGTCCATCCGCTGGAGAATGGACACCTCGGCGATGGTCGTCAGAAGGAAAAAGGGATAGGCTTCCATCCGGCCCAGTTCCCCCAGCACCGAGGAGACAAAGAAGGTAACGGTTTCCATGAGCACCGCAATGGCGGCCAGCAGGATGCCGAACCCCCTTCCCGCATGGGAGCGGACGTAGGGAAGGAGCAGCAGATACATCACAATGGTGGAGGAATGCCCCACAATCCGCCAGGCGCCCTCCAGGACCAGGGAAACAACGCCGTCGGGCAGCGGCGGGATATTGATAAGGGCTGCCCGCCCGGTTACGCCCCCAAAGGTCAGCAGCAGGGAGACGGCGAACAGCACAAACACAATCAGCGCCGACCGGGCGATCCCCTCCAGGCCCAGATAGGCGGCATACAGTGCGCAGAGCACCATGCTCACAATAAAAAAGGCGGAGGAGGAGCCCGGATAAATGGCGTTGACCATAAAATCCGCCATGGAGTAGACGGTAAAGGCCATAATCAGCAGAAGGTACATGCTGCTGATCAGCGGGTAGACGGCGCCGGCCTTCCCCAGCGTCCAGACCGCGGCTTCCGCCGGCCCGCGGCGGCACTTCCGCACCAGGAGCCAGGCCGGCAGCGTAATCACCACCTGGATTGCCAGGGCCACCGGGATGGCCAGCAGGTGCGGAAGGCCGTAATGGCCGGTAACATTGTGGGTGGAGGAGGTAAACATATTGTAGGAATGGTAGAGAAACAGCATCAGCACAAGCTGCGCCGCAGAAATCTGGTGGTTTTTCATGCGAATCCCCCTTACAGGTCGCTTCCGCGCATATTTTGAAGCCGCATCACCCGGAGCCCCAGCTGTTTCCAGCCCGCCCGGATGAACACATCCCGCATGGCCCGCGGCGTCAGCGGGCTGATGGGCGCGGTGTAAGGCACCCCCAGGCTGTTGCTCCGGCAGATATTGACCAGAAGCGCCGCCATCACCAGCGCCATCCCGTAAAGCCCCGTTGTCCCGCCCAGAATAATGAAGGCAAACCGCAGCACCGCCACCGGCTCATAAAGGGACGGCACCACAAAGGAGCTGATGGCCGTCATGGCCACCACCATCACCATGGGCGCGCCGATAATGCCGGCGGTGACGGCGGCGTCCCCGATGACCAGCGCCCCCACGATGCTGACCGCGTGGCCCACCGGCCGCGGAAGCCGGAGCCCCGCCTCCCGCATGATTTCATAAAGAAAGTGGATAATCAGCGCCTCCAGCATCAGCGGGAAGGGGATCACCTCCTCGGCGGAAGCGATGTTGAAGAGCAGCGCGTGGGGCAGAACGGCGGGATGATAGGTGACAATGGCCACATAAAGCCCCGGCAGCAGCATGCTGATGAGGAAGGAGGCGTATTTGAGCAGCCGGATCAGCGCGGCGAAATAAGGCCGGCGGGCGTAGTCGTCGAAGCTCTGAAAATTCTCCGCAAACAGGTAGGGAACGATGAGCGCGTAGGGCGTCCCGTCCAGCAGGACGGCCACCCTCCCCTCCTGCACCTTGGCGCAGACGGTGTCCGGGCGCTCCGTCGTCCCCACTTCGCTGAAAAGGGAAAGGGGCTTCCCCTCCAGGTAGGGCTGGAGATATCCCACATCCAGCACCGTCTCCATGCGGATGCGGCCTAGCCGCTTGCGCACCTCGCCCAAAAGCTCCGGGCTGACGGCTCCCGGGTCGTAAACCAGGCAGGCGCTGGTGCGGCTGACAGTGCCCACCTCGAACATCTCGAACTTGACGCCCCCCGACCGCATCCGGCGGCGGATCATGGTGAGGTTGATTTTGATGGGTTCGGTAAAGCTCTCCCGGGAGCCTTTTTCGTTGACCTCGGCGGTGGGCTCCGAAATGGAGCGGTAGGGATACCCCTGCACCCCCATCACGACGGATTTGGCAACCCCCTCCACCAGCACCGCCATGAACCCCGTCATCACCAGGGAGATGAGCTGATCGTATTCGTAAATATCCTTCACGTCCCCCACCACGGCGGTCTGCTCCACCCAGTTGAACACCGCGTCCGCGTCCGGAAACTGCCGGCTGAGCAGCGGGCGGATGAGGGCTTCGTCCAGCTTGTTCAGATCCACCATCCCCTCGATCATCACAAGGCACAGGCGGATGCCGCAGACGGTGATGGGCCGGGTAATCAGGTCGGAGGTGTTGAAGGTCTTTTCCCGGATGACGACCAGATCCCGGTTTAAATCCCCGGTCAGCCGGCTTCCGTCGGACGGACCCGGCTGGGGGGACTGGGACGGGAGCGGCGTTTTCGGCGGCGTTTTTTTCATGGCAGACCCTTCCTTTCCAAACATTCGGGTATAAAATCCCCCGCCGGCAGCGATACTAACAGCAGGCTCCCGCCGGGCGCATGTTTTCAGTATGCGCGGCGGGGGAAAAATTATACGACTGCGAAAGGAGCCGGCGCCATGATCGTTTTTATCCGGGCCATACTGCTTTATCTGCTGATTATCTTCTGCATGCGGCTGATGGGGAAGCGGCAGCTGGGGGAGCTCCAGCCCTCCGAACTGGTGATTACCATCCTCATCTCCAACATTGCCTCCCTCCCCATTGAGGACAATTCCATCCCCATGGTCATGGGGATTGTCCCCATCATCGTCCTTTCCGGCTTCGAGCTTATCACCTCCAGCATCTCGCTGAAAAGCAAGCGGTTCCGGAACCTGGTGTCCGGAAAACCCGTTGTCATTATCCGCGGCGGAAAAATTGACCAGAAGGCCATGCGGGAGGTCCGCTTCTCGGTGGACGACCTGATGGAATCCCTCCGCGGTCAGTCGATTTTCGATATCCGCGACGTCCAGTACGCCATCGTGGAGACAACCGGCAAGGTCAGCGTCTTTCAAAAGCACGATGCCCAGACCGTTACGGCGAAAATGCTGGACATCAAAGGCAGCGACGCCGACCCGCCCGCCGTTGTCATCAGCGACGGCAGGCGGATCGGGGCGGCGATGGAGGCCTATTCCCTTTCAGACCGCTGGCTGGAAAGCGTCCTGCGGGAAAAAGGTTTAAAGGAAGAGGAAATTTTCCTCATGACCGCCGACCGGAATCATCAATACTATATTGTGCCCGCCGCGGCAAAAAAGGAGGTCATTCAATGAGAAGGCTCGCCGTAATCGGAACGCTGCTGGCCCTGATTCTGGCAGCGGGAATTTTCTCCCTCTGCTGGCTCCAATCCTACACAAACCGGCTCGCCGGGGACCTGGAAGCCGCCGCCGGGACCGCGGAAACCGACCCTGCGCAGGCGCTGGAGCAGCTGGCGGCCATTGAGGAGGACTGGAGCCGCGCCGAACGGAAAATCGGCCTCTTCGTCCACGAATCCCCTCTGCGCAGAATCGGGGAAGCCATCGCAGCCTCCGCCGAATGGCTGCGCCTCGGGGAGGAAACGGAATTCCGGGCCGCTGTCCGGACTGCGGCTTACCTGGTCCGGGACCTCGCCCGCCAGGAAATGCCCACGCTGAAAAATATCTTCTGACCCGGCCCATCCCCAGGAATCCGCCGGGCAATAGCAAAAAATTCTGTTTTGTCAATATTTTTTCTTCAATTATTATATCCCGTTCGTCAAATTTCATTTGATTTTTTTCGCCGGCTGTGCTATAGTATTCTTATCTTTTGCTTTTTCAGCTACCGGCCGCTCCGGCGGCCATTCAGAAAGGATGATTGTATGCCCAGATTATTTGGTACCGACGGAGTCCGCGGCGTCGCGGGCACAGAACTGACCGCCCAAACCTGCTTTGAAATCGGCCGCGCCGCCGCCATGGTGCTGACGGGGAGCCGCCCCGGCAAGCCGCGCATCCTGCTGGGGCGGGACACCCGCATTTCCGGCGACATGCTGGAAGCGGCCCTGACGGCGGGATTCTGCGCCGCCGGCGCCGTCGCCATTCAGGTCGGCGTAATCCCCACCCCGGCCCTGGCCTGGCTCACCCGGGAATACCAGGCGGACGCCGCCGCCATGATCTCCGCCTCCCACAACCCCATGGAGTACAACGGCATCAAGTTCTTCAATCAAGACGGCTACAAACTGGACGACGCGCTGGAGGACCGCATTGAGGCCATGGTCCGGGGCGCGGTGCATCTGGGGGACCTTCCCAGCGGCGCGGACGTCGGAACGGTGGAACGGATTTCCACCGCGGCGGACGATTACATCAGCTACATCCTCACCACCATCGATACCCGCCTGGACGGCATCCGGGCTGTCGTTGACTGCGCAAACGGCGCCGCCTCCCTGACCGCGCCGCCCGCCCTGAAAAAGCTGGGGGTCTCGCTGACCGTTGTCCACAGCGAGCCGGACGGGACCAATATCAACGCCGCCTGCGGCTCCACCCACATGGAGGATATCCGGCGGCTGACCCTGGAGACCGGCGCGGACATCGGCCTGGCCTTTGACGGCGACGCCGACCGGCTCCTGGCGGTGGACGAACTGGGGAACATCGTCAACGGCGACCAGATTCTGGCAATCTGCGGCAATTACCTGAAAAGCCGCGGCAAGCTCAAAAACGACACCATCGTCGCCACCATCATGAGCAACCTGGGCCTGTTCCAGATGGCGGACCGGGAGGGCATCCGCATCCCCAAAACCAAGGTGGGCGACCGGTACGTCCTGGAAAAAATGCTGGAGGAGGGCGACAGCCTGGGCGGCGAACAGTCGGGGCATGTGATCTTTCTGGAACACAACACCACCGGCGACGGCCTCATCACCGCCCTCCAGCTCCTTTCCGTCATGCGCCACACCGGCAAGAAGCTCTCGGAACTGGCGCAGGTCATGACCATGCTGCCCCAGGTCATCGTCAATGTCCCCATTGAAAATGAGCGCAAATACGACTACATCGACGACGCGGAAATTATGGACACCATCCGCCGCGCGGAGCGCCTTTTCGAGGACAGCGGCCGGGTGCTCATCCGCCCTTCCGGCACCGAAGCCATGATCCGCATTATGATCGAAGGACAGGACCTCCCCTTCATGCAGCAGAAGGCGGACGAAATCGCCGCCGTCATGGCACGGAACCTGTCCCGCGCCAGATAACGGCAGCTTTACATTCCGAAATCCCGCCCCTGCGCGGGATTTTTTATGCAGATTTTACATGCCCGCGCCCCCTGTCCGCTCTGCCGCCCCGCCGTTTGCCACAATTTATTCGGGTTTTATTCACATTTATGCCCATATTTGTGAAACCGTTGACAGGTGAACAGGGAATCGCTCGAAATTTGACAAAAAATTTGTTGAATCCGTATAGATACAAATGGCAATTTCTATGGTATAATACTAGTAATTTAATCTATCATTCAGAAAGGTGGGTTCAAGCCACTTGGCAGAACAGCTCATTACTGTAAACAGCACTGCGGAAGGCGCCGCCCTCTGCGGAAGTTACGACCGGAACCTGGACATCCTGCGCAAGGAGTACCAGGTGGAGCTGATCCTTCGCGGATGCGACCTGAAAATCATCGGAGAAGAAGATAAGGCGGCCGCCTGCGCCCGGGCGGTGGAGGCGCTGCTCCCCCTGGCTGCACAGGGCAAGGAAATCGACGAGCTGAATGTGCGCTACGCCATTTCCCTTGTAAGCGAAGGGCATGAACAGGAGCTCCAGTCCCTTGGCGAAAAGGCCATCTGCATCACCCAGAAGGGCAAGCCGGTGCATCCCAAAACCGTAGGGCAGAAGCGCTACATTAAAATGATTCAGCAAAACACCATCACCCTGGGCATCGGGCCCGCCGGAACGGGCAAAACCTATCTGGCGGTGGCCATGGCGGTCAACGCCTTCCGGGCCGGAGAGGTGAACCGCATCATCCTCACCCGCCCCGCCGTGGAAGCCGGGGAAAAGCTGGGCTTCCTGCCCGGCGACCTGCAGAACAAGGTGGACCCTTATCTGCGGCCGCTTTTTGACGCGCTGCTGGACTTTCTGGGGGCGGAAAACTTCTTAAAATATCAGGAGCGGGGCAGCATTGAGGTGGCGCCGCTTGCCTATATGCGCGGGCGGACGCTGGATGAATCCTTTATCATCCTGGACGAAGCCCAGAATACCACCCGGGAGCAGATGAAAATGTTCCTGACCCGGATGGGCTTCGGCTCCAAAATCATCATCACCGGCGATATTACCCAGATTGACCTGCCGGACAACAAAAAGTCCGGCCTGGTGGAAGCCATGAAGGTCCTGCGGAATATCGACGACATCGCAATCGTGCGGTTCAGCGACAAAGACGTTGTGCGGCACAAACTGGTTCAGGATATCATAAAAGCTTATGATAAATACTACGAGGAGGGCAAATCAAGACATGAATAAGGTAAAAGTAGTGATTTCCAACAGACAGAACGATGTGAAAATCCCAACCGGCATCCGGCTTTTGGTCCGCCGCTGCTGCAATGCGTCCCTCCGGGAAGAAAACTTCACCGAGGACGCGGAAATCTCCGTTTCTTTTGTCAACAATGAAGAAATCCGGGAACTGAACGCCAAGCACCGGGGCAAAGACGCCGTCACCGACGTGCTGAGCTTCCCCCTGGGCGAAAACGGCCAGTACGACCGCAACGAAACCACCGGCGCCCTGCTGCTGGGCGACATCGTCATCTCCATGCCCAAAGCGGTGGAGCAGGCCAACACCTTCGGCCACTCCCTCCAGCGGGAGATTGGGTTCCTCACCGTCCATTCCATGTTCCACCTGCTGGGCTATGACCACGAGGAAGGCGGCATTGCCGCGGTCCGGATGCGGGAAAAGGAAGAAACGGTTCTCACCATGCTCGGCATCCCGCGCGGAGCCAGCTATGTAATGGGAGAATGAGAAGCGATCTGGAAAATCAGACCCGCGCTTTAGGCAGGAGTTTTCTGTATGCCTTCCGGGGCATCCGCTTCTGCATCAAAAACGAACGGAACATGAGGATCCATCTGGCGGCGGCGGTTTTCGTCACCGCTTTTTCCCTTGCCTACCGGCTGGAACCGCTGGGATACGCCGTGCTGTTCCTGGCCATGGGAGCGGTAATCTCCTTTGAGGCGGTGAACACGGCGCTGGAAGCGCTGGTCAACCTGGCGAGCCCTGCTTATCACAATCTGGCCCGCATTGCAAAGGATGTGGCGGCCGGAGCGGTGTTTATTGCGGCGCTGGCGGCAATCGCGGCGGGGGTCTGCCTGTTTGGCGAATGGGGGCATTTGTGGGAAACGGTTCTGCAAATCCTGACCACTCCCCTGCTGGCGGCGCTGTTCGGAGGACTTCTGGCAGGCGGGATCTGGTTTATCTTTTACGGGAACAAATTGTTCAAAGATTAAAAGGGGCCAACGCCCACATCGGCCCGCGGTACGAAGCCGGAGCGTGTAAAAATATCGGGCGGGCAATGCCTGCCCCTGCAAATCGCCCGCGCAAACAGCAATCCATTTCATGCCAATAATAAGGAAGTGATTCTCATGCTGTTCTGCCTGTTCAACTGGAACGGAATCGAGGGGATCGAAATTGTTCTAACCGGATGCGTTTTATGCATGGGCGCGTTTTCTATCCTGTCCACTTCACTCCGCCGGAACCGGACTCATAAAGGGCTGAAAAGGATCGGGATTGCCATGCTTTCCTGCGAACTTCTTTGCAGCCTGCTTTGGTTTCTGATTTTTTATCCTCACGGCACTTACCATAATTATGGGTTGCAGGGCATGCTTTTTGGCCTGATTTATCCTGCCTTGCTGGCAGCTGCCTGGGTTATCATCGCCTTGTATCCCAAAATCAAAGCAAAGAAAATGAATAAGGAGCGTATATGAATACAAAATCCGCATTTGTCGCCATCGTTGGAAAGCCCAACGTAGGCAAATCCTCTCTGCTGAACACCCTTCTGGGCGAAAAAATCGCCATTGTGTCCAGCAAGCCCCAGACCACCCGCACCCGGATCACCGGCGTCCTCACCGAGGACATTTATCAGTGGGTATTCCTGGACACCCCCGGCTTCCACAAGCCCAAAACCAAGCTGAGCGGCCACATGAACAAGGTGGTGACTGACAGCATCGCCGACGTGGACCTGGTGTTATTTGTGGCAGAACCCATGGGCAAGCTGGTCCCGGAGGAGCTGTCCCTCATCGAGCAGTTCAAATCCCGCCGGCTGCCGGTGATTCTGGTCATTAACAAAATCGACCTGATCGACAAGGAGCAGCTGCTGGCCCGGATTGCGGAAATCAGCGCCCTCTATGAATTTGAAGCGGTGGTGCCGGTGAGCATCACCGAAAACGAGGGGATTTCCACCCTCATGGACGAACTGCGCGCCCACACCGAGGAAGGCCCCCACTTCTTCCCCGACGACACTCTGACCGACCAGCCGGAGCGCGCCATTGCCGCCGAGATTATCCGGGAAAAAATCCTGCGCAGCATGCGGGACGAGATTCCTCACGGCACCGCCGTGGACATTGAAAAGATGCGGGAGCGGGAAAGCGGCGGCATTTTGGACATCGAAGCCACCATCTACTGCGAAAAGGAAAGCCACAAGGGCATGATTATCGGCAAGGGCGGCGCTATGCTGAAAAAAATCGGTTCCGACGCCCGGGCGGATCTGGAAGCCTTTCTGGACACCAAAGTCAATCTGAAGTGCTGGGTCAAGGTCCGGGATGACTGGCGCAACAGCGAAAAAGCCATCAAACAGGTGGGCCTTCGCTACGACGACTAATAAGGCCCGGTGCCCGGGCGGCCATGCCGCCGCGGCTTGAGGTTCCTCGCGCCGGGTTTTGGCTGGCGCGGACAGGCCGCGCCTCTGGGAGATAGAATCCCGTTCTGGCGGCAGAACCGGTGCCCGGGCGGCCATGCCGCCGCGGCTTGAGATTCTCGCGCTGGGATTTGGCTGGCGCGGACGAGCCGCGTCTCTGGGGGATGGGGTCCCGTTCTGCTAACATAACCGGTGCCCGGGCGGCCATGCCGCCGCGGCTTGAGGTTCC